>CAKUYZ010000114.1 GCA_934717675.1 uncultured Bacteroidales bacterium | reverse complement strand
GTTATGTGTAGGGGACGTACGAGTTGACTTTTTAGTCGTACGAGGTTGCTTTGACAATGGAAACCTCAATGCTTATGTTTGTTTCTACTTATCTAGTATCACACGTTCCTCCAACTTGTCAAAAGTTGTATCAATAAAAGAGTAGCCAATCATTTTCGATGTATTAACGAATTGAAAATGTGGATATTGCTTTCGGACATATCTTAGTTCAAAAGCTATTCGGAGAGCCCTGCTGTCGGCATCGTCCTTATCTGTTTGCTTTGCCTCTTTGCCCGTAATCGTCCGAATATTAGTGATCTCATACACATCTCGCACACCGCGCTCCTTGATGTAAGGCATGAAGAAGTGGAGGTTTTGCAGGGCAATGGTCGTGGGGAATTGTCCACCTGTGTAATATATGGTCGCCGTCCCATCCATAAATGCCTCATATTGCCTGTTGTCATCTTTCACAAGTCCAATAAGCACGCGGTTTCCAACCTCCACGTACGCTCCTTTCTGCGGTATTACGTGGGATATTGTCTCGTATGACTTTGTTTGGATAAGCTCTTCGATGAACCGTTCCAGCAACTTTCTGTTCTCAGCGTCTTTGGGGCGAAGAGGAAAGGCTCCGATGTTCACTTCTTTGATGGTCTTGTAGAACTTTGATATGGCTACATCATTAGGCTCGCCATCCCCGGGAAAGAGGATATACCCGCCAATGACCTCTTTCTTCAACGCATTGGCATCGTAATCCTTGTAGTATATCGCGTCACGATAGCGGTGCATTTGGTTGATGGCGTCTTCTGGTGGCACGTCTACGCCTCTTTCCTTGCCGTCTATCCGATATTTGGCATCGAACAGGTATGTCATCTTCATGCCTTGCAGCAAGTCGTTTTTTGTGAGTTGCAGCACAATGTCTGGCTTTTGCGGGACTGTGGGCACAACAAGGTTCTCCATTCCGATGTCGCTATTCTCTTTGTCCGCGTTCTTAGGGTTGTAGACAAGCTCGGCAAGTTCCACGCCATTTTTGCGAAACAGAATGCGCGAATGCTCGCCTTTGCCAAGCTCCCACGTGAATGCCCCATTCATCTCCATTCTGTTGCGGTGCTCCACATCCGTGCCATCCAAATGCAACAACTCCTTCACAATGTGACTTACTTCAATGAAGCACCATATCTCATAAAGTGTAGCTATGTCTTTTGTCTGCAGGCGGTAAAAACCGTCATTAAGGGAATACGCTCTTCGCAGCAGGTTCCATGTGCGGTATACATGACTGTAACCCACCGCCTTTTGCAAGACCATGCTCTCTTGGCTCATCCCGCAAAAATTACCCACGGTTCTGAAGAATGGGTGCTGCTGCAGCCGTCTCAGTGTGTTGGACGTGGAAGACATGGCTTCTTTCATTGAGTTCGAGGCTGACTCCACGTCCTCTATGCGCCGGCGCAGCTCTTCATAATGTTTACTGATTTGGCGCAATGCGAATTTCAGAAACCGGTTCTCTTGCGTGTCGTTTGACTGCGTCTGTTGTTCCACGCAGTAGAGGTGGCTGGGGTCTTTGCGGCGTTCTGCCAGTTCGTTCTCTATGTGGCGTGGCGTCCGCTTTATCTTATCAGCCCGCAGACGCACGTTTTCTCCGCGCAGCCTACGGCGTGGACGCTCAATTATGCTTTTGCAGGCTTGCAGAAACTTCCGCTGCTCTCCCTCAAATATGCTCCACCAAATTATGTCCGGGCGTTCCCCATTTAAATCAGGCGAAAAACCATGAAACGTGCGGCGCATATAGTCCAACGACAGCATACGGTACTCCTGTTCTATGTCTTCCACAATGGAGCGCCAATGTTCGTGGTAGTCCAGCTTTGTGCTCAGTACCTCAAAACCGAAGTGGAAGACGTTATCCCCTTTGTCCGTTTTATAGAAGATCTGTATTTCACTCCTGCCAATCTCGTTGTTGTAATTAATGAACCCTGCGAGAATATGGCGGCGGAAAGAGAAACGGTCGTTGTCGTTTTGCAAGATTGAGCCGAACTGCGCGTCTTTCACATAGTCATTGAACTCAATCCAGATGGGATAGTCAGTGTTATCGAAGAATGTGGCGGGGGCGGGAACGCCTTGTTCTATACAAACCTCATGGTCTTTGTCCAAAGCTCGTTTTACGGAAATGACGCCATCAGACCACGAATAAGTGGAGAGTAGCTTTTCCTCCCCAATATTGCCTCGAGCCTTGTTCCAGACATTGTCGAATCTTGTACATTCGACAATCATCTTGAAATCTTTATGTTCAATGGTCAAGAGCTCCATTCATGCCACAATTCAACTCCAAAAACTAGTGTAGCCTGAAGCGAGTCTGCGTTTCATTTCGTCCAGCTTGGCTATGGATATGGATTTTATTGTTGGTTCCCCGTCATATACCTTTTTCAACCCTTCTGCTATTGTCTCTCTCAAATTGTCAAGGAGCGTGTCTGTTACTTTCGTGTCGTCTCCCTCTATTCGAGACAGCACTTTCATGCTTGTAATCTCATCCAAAGCGCGCGCCACAACGTATCCTTGCGGAAGCTCCGTGCCATCCTCGCTCTCGTTATATGGTAGATTGTTCACCACATAAAGAAGGAATTCGTTGCGGGTGCGGTATGCCACTTTGAATGGTGTGTCATTCAGCACTGTGTTCACAGCCTCAAGGTACGTCAGCACAATCTCGCACACCTCTGAATTGTCTCCATACACGTCAACTCCCTCGACGGCGCAGCCTATGAGTTCCTCCTTGTCCAATTTCCCTATTTGTTCATGACGCTCCGTCAATCCCTCATGCAGATTCACCTCATTCATCTCTATGGTCATCGCGCGGTCTAGCACCTTGCGAGAGAAAGAGAAAGTCGTCTCGTCCATATTCACGGTGCCGACAACGATAAGGTTTTGAGGGATGCTGATGCCATTCTCGTTGAATTGTTTGCGGATGTTCTCTTTTGTTGTCAGTGACGCGGTCAGATTGAAATACCACTCTTCTTCAACTTTTTCCACAATCGGGTCCGTTGTCACTGTTCCATCATAACTTTTGCGAGACTCAATCACGCTCAAATATTCGGCAAAATATTGCTCCACGGGAGCAAGGTTCATTTCATCCAGACACAAGAAGTGCGGCGTCTCCGTGTCTTCCCAAGCTTTCGCTATGAATTTAAGGAACTCCCCCGCCACAAATTCCGCCTTGCCGCTCACCCGACTAACGTAACCGATCAAGTCGCTGGAGTCGTGCCAGTTAGGCTTCACCTGCACCATTTGGAAGTTCTTCGGCTTTTGCGCCTTATATTCGTCCGTGCCTTCGTCCCAACAAGCTCTTGCCAGTTCTCTTACTATTCTGCTTTTGCCCGTGCCTGAGATTCCCGCGAGCAAGAGGAACGGTTTGGATTTGATGGCGGTGATGTAGGGGCGGAAAGAGTTGTCTGATAATGCAGAAATGGCAGCAGGCTCACTCCGAATGTACAGTTCCTGATTGAGAATCATTTTTGCCATTTTAGTTAATGTCGCAGTGTAGCCATATTCAAATCTATCTACTTGTGTATTACCTGATAGAGCATCTCTTGCATCATTTGCACTAACATCCGGATTGACTCTGAAGAAATCAATATATTCTTGTAGTAATGACTTTGATATTGTGCGTAGGCTGTTTGTTCCGCGACTACAAGATTTTACCAAGTAACATAACCTATCCTTATCTATGATTTCGACCTGCGAATCAGTAGACCTGTCACCTATGTTAAGTTTGTCGTTTTCCACGATTGCCATCGTATAAACTTTCTTGTTTTTGATACATTTCAGTTTCTCTTGCCCTGTATGTATAGGAAAGGTGAATTCCGTATTTATAGTTGTACTGCGAGAGGGCAATCACCCCGCAAATTTAGCCACTCTTCACCGAATATCGTTCATAAGAACGTTCGAATGAACAATGCAAATCTGCCATTTCGGGCAGTCTTGCGCCATGGCAAAACACTCCTGGCGGAACAAATGAAACTTACAAACATCGGGAACCCGCGGGGTTTTGCACCGAAATCATAACTTTCATATGGCGCGAGAAAAATAAATGGCGGCGAAGTTTTTGACCTCGCCGCCATTGTGTATGCTGACCAGCAGCTTAGTTGATGTAGCTGTCAATCTTCTTGAGGAGGTTCTCTACCGTGACAATCTCAAGGAATGTCGTGCCGCCACCAATGCCGAAGCTGCCGCCAATGTAGGCGACGAGGTCGGTGGTGTTGAGCTCACCCTCAGCGAGGAGCTTCTCAACGGTGCGACGAAGAATCTCGCTCTTGCTCTTGCCTTCCTCAACAATCTCGGCAAAGACGCCATAGGAGAGCGCAAGCTCGCGGGCTACGCGAGGCTCGTAGGCCAGAGAGTAGACAGGGATCGGGCTGCGGAATGCCGCAAGGTAACGCGCGGTCTTGCCTGTGAAAGAGTCCGTAATGAGGGCCTTGATGGGCAGCTCCTTGGTGGCGCCAACGGCGGCCTCCGCGAGGCACGTGGTGACCTCACCCTTGACTTTGGGCACGGGGATGTCGTTGCGGGAGTCTTTAGCGTCTTCAGACACGCCGGCAATCTTTGCCATGGTCTGCACGGCCTCGACGGGGTATTTGCCATAGGTGGTCTCGCCGCTGAGCATGATGGCGTCGGTGCGGTGATAGATGGCGTTTGCGATGTCGGTGACCTCGGCGCGGGTCGGGCGCGGGTTCTTGATCATCGTGTGGAGCATCTGCGTGGCCACGATGACGGGCTTCTTCGCCTCAATGCACTTGCGGATGAGCATGCGCTGGATGAACGGGATGCGCTCAATGGGCACCTCGATGCCGAGGTCGCCACGAGCCACCATGACGCCGTATACGCAGTCAAGTATCTCGTCAATGTTGTTGACGCCCTCCTCGTTCTCAATCTTGGCAATGATCTTGATTGGGCTGTTGTGTGCGTCGAGGATGTCCTGAATCTCCTTGACATCTTTTGCGCTGCGCACGAAAGAGTGGGCGATGAAGTCGAGCTTGTTCTCAATGGCCCAAAGGACGAAGCCCTTGTCCTTCTCGGTGAGAGAAGGCAGCTTGATGCTCACGCCAGGGACGTTGACGCTCTTGCGCCCATCCTCGATGCGGCCGCTGTTCTCAACGGTGCAGA
>CAKUYZ010000113.1 GCA_934717675.1 uncultured Bacteroidales bacterium | reverse complement strand
GAGCAAGGCTCCTCTCAACACAATTACTAGGGACACCGTCATCATGGCGGAGAAGACCGGTAATGTCTATGAGATGGTCAACATCATAGCAAAGAGGGCCAACCAGATAAGCATTGACGTGAAGGAGGAGCTTTCCAAAAAGCTTCAAGAGTTCGCGTCGTACACCGACAATCTGGAGGAGGTCTTCGAGAACAGGGAGCAGATAGAGATTTCTAAGTTCTACGAGAAGCTCCCCAAACCAGTAAGCATTGCCACGCAGGAATATTGCGATGACAAACTATATTTCCGCCGGCCGGATGAGACTGCTCAGCGTCTTTTGTCTGATGACGATGAGGCGGATGTAGCCGCGAAGTAGCGTCTTAGCCTTGCAGGGAGTGCTGCGGGGTAAAAACCGTCGGAGGGGTAATCCGGCGGTTTTTTGTTAGTGCCGGCATGGGTGGTGCAACCTCAAGCGCCATACTTCCGTAAAGTCAAAGGTGGACACTTTTGAGGGTGTCTCTTTGCGTATTGCCAATGTTTTGATTTGCACATAAATGATGGATGATAAGGAGAGCGAGAAACTTCAGCATCTGAAGGAGCTTGTCAAGAGGAATGCGGATCTGGACAAACAGCTTGATGAGCTGTTGGTTCAGTACAACAGCATGAGTTCTCGAAACGAGCAGTATCGGCAATTGCTGCGAGAGTTCGGCCTAGAGGACGAGGGACACAAGGAGCGTCAAGGAGTGAAGCACTTCAAGATGGTGTCGCTCATCTATGTCGTCATAAAAGGCTTCAAAAAGCTCTCTCATTCAACGAATGCCCAGCGGCAGCTCGATTTGCTTGATGAGATTGAGATTAGCGTATGTGATTTTGCAGAGAGCCGGAACTTGGTCAAAATCACCACGGTTGGTGACAATATCCTTCTTGCGGGAGGCTTGATTCAAGAGAACAAAACAAACCCTATTGATGCCGTCCGCGCTGCGGAAGACATCAGCCAGTGGATGGAGAAATTCAAGAAAGAGCATGACGTCATTTGGGACTTGCAGATTGGGGTTCATACGGGGCCTGTGATCGGCCGATACTCTGGTCGGGGCAAGAAGCCATATACGCTGTCGGGAACCAATGTGCTGACAGCGTCGAGGTTGGCGTTGACTACGGACGTTGGCGCGATTGCCATGTCCCCAATGACATACGAACTTGTCAAGGAGTTCTTTGAGGTAGAGCCTTTCTTCCAGATTCCGGTCAAGTACAGTGGCGATATGCAGGTCTTTAAATATCTGCGCTATCGGCCAGAATTGTGCACAGGAGACCCGGCTCACCCGCTTAACGATTTATTCGACCTCTACTATTCGCGAGTGCAGTTCATGGACATTCAAGAGTATGTCCTTGACATGCTGGAGGAGCAGCTCCCCAAGTGCGTCTATTATCATAACGTGAAGCACACAATAGATGTCACCACGGAAGTTGAGCTTATCGGATGGGCTGAAGGGCTGAAAGAGAGCGACATACTGCTGCTTAAAGTTGCGGCTTTGTTCCATGACACGGGCATGATCAAGACTAACGAGGGGCACGAGGAGGTCAGTTGCCAATATGTGGATGAGATTTTGCCGCGCTATAACTACTCGACGGAGAAGATCAGCACCATCAAGAGGATCATTATGGCGACAAAATTGCCGCACCAGCCGGCTGACATCCTTGAGGCTGTCATTCAAGACAGTGATTTGGACTATTTGGGCAGGAGTGACTTTATCCCGGTCTCCAATATGCTCTACAAGGAGATCGTGGAGCGCAGCGGGTCAAAAATGACCATGAACGAATGGAACAAGGTGCAGATCAAGTTCATTTCTAATCATCAGTATTACACCAAGACGGCTCAGAGCCTGCGCGAGGTAAACAAGCAAAGCCAGATCGAGAGGCTGAAGGAGCTTGTTGACGAGTGTGAGCGAAATGGAGTCAAATAGAGCCCTATGGGCTTCTCTTTCCAATGGCACAGCAGGAAAAAATTTACATTAAGAATAAGAGGGCGACATTCGACTACGAGATTCTTGAGAGGTTCGTGGCCGGAATTCAGCTCTATGGCACTGAAATCAAGTCAATACGCGGTGGCCATGCCTCGTTGCCAGACTCTTATTGCTTCTTCAATCGGGGCGAGCTTTGGGTCAAAGGCATGAGGATTGCGGAATATTTTTACGGGACGTTCAACAACCATGCCCCTGAGCGCGAGCGCAAGCTGCTGTTGAAACGAAAGGAGCTGAACAAGTTGGAGCGGAAGACCAAGGAGAGCGGCCTCACAGTAGTGCCCTTGGCTCTGTTCATCAACGACCGTGGTTTGGCCAAGTTGGAGATCGGCTTGGCGCGAGGCAAGAAGGAATATGACAAGCGCGAGACGCTGAAGGCGAAGGATGCGCAACGGGATATGGATCGCGTCACCAAACATTTTTAAAGAATGCCGATAAAGCGGACGTCATTACATATAAGGCCGGCAAGGCTTGTTGTGACTTTGGGACTATCCCTTGCGGTCATCGCCATCGTGGCGCTCATCTTTTTGCGCAGATATGTTGTAAATCCGGTGCTTACGTTGGATGGCGGCGAGACTGAGTATCTTTATGTGCCGACGGGTGCTGACTTTGACGACGTCTTGATGCTGTTAGATTCAAAAGGGCTTTTGGCAGACAAGGAGGCGTTTGTCTCAATGGCCGCCCTTATGGGTTACTCGTCTGCCGTGAAGCCTGGCCGCTATGAGCTTTCGTCCGGTCTCACGGCGCGCTCTTTGGTGGCAATGCTGAGGGCGGGGGCGCAGAAGCCTGTAAATGTGACGTTCAATAACGTCCGGACGCTTCAAAATTTGGCGGGCGTCGTCTCGCGTCACGTTGAGGCCGACTCTGCGGAATTGTTGACCGCTATGCGAGATTCTGCGTCTTTGGCCGCGTGGGGGCTTGACCGTCAGACCGCGCCCGCCATATATCTTCCAGACACATACAGTCTGTGGTGGAACGTCCGCCCGCGGGCTTTCGTCGAACGGATGCATAGGGAGTACGTAGGTTTTTGGAACACGGCCAGGCAACATAAGGCAGACTCTCTCGGCCTGTCTCCCGTTCAAGTGTCCATATTGGCTTCGATAGTGGAGGAGGAGAGCAATTTGGCAGACGAGCAAAGGATCATTGCCAGCATTTATCTCAACAGGCTGCGAATCTCAATGCCGCTCCAGGCTTGTCCGACGCTAAAGTTCGCGCTTGGCGACTTCTCCATCAGGCGCGTCTCGCACG
The DNA here is from genome assembly GCA_934717675.1 of uncultured Bacteroidales bacterium. Lineage (GTDB taxonomy): Bacteria > Bacteroidota > Bacteroidia > Bacteroidales > Marinilabiliaceae > W3P20-009. The sequence continues at coordinate 1,886 of CAKUYZ010000113.1, read as the reverse complement.
CTGATACGCAAGTGGATTCCCCTTATAACACATACAAGAATCTCGGATTGCCGCCAGGCCCAATCCGCATCCCCTCTAAGAAGGCCATCGATGCCGTTCTGGATGCGGCGGACACCGATTTCCTATATATGTGCGCGCGTCCCGATGGAAGCGGGCGGCACTCTTTCGCTCGGACTTTGGCTCAGCACCAGCGCAATGCCTCTGAATACCACAAGTCTCTTAACCAACGTAAGATATACAGATAACTCACACACTGTCCAATAATGTCCACGTCTCAGTCTTCGCCTGTCATAAATGACAACGGCAATATTGTTGAAATTCTTGGGGCCACGGTCATGCAGGAGGATAACATAGTCCTCCGCGATGTAAACCTCGAAATCAAGGCGGGTGAATTTGTCTATATCATCGGCAGGGTGGGCAGTGGAAAGTCCAGTCTGCTCAAGACTCTCTACGCCGAGCTGCCTTTCGAGGGCCGTTCGGGTTTTGTAGCGGGCTTCGACCTCCGCACGCTGCGCGCGTCCGATGTCCCTTTCCTCCGACGCCGGATGGGAATCGTTTTTCAAGACTTTCAGCTGCTGTCTGATCGTCCCGTGTATGACAACTTGGAGTTTGTGCTAAAGGCTACGGGATGGCGCAAAAAGGTGGATATGGACAAGCGCATCCGTGAGGTCCTCGCCCAGGTGGATATGATAAACAAAGGATACAAGAAGCCTCACCAGCTCTCTGGTGGCGAGCAGCAGCGCATAGCCATTGCCAGGGCCTTGCTCAACAGCCCCGATCTCATTTTGGCCGATGAGCCTACGGGCAATTTGGACCCGGACACCACGGACGAGCTTATGCGCCTCCTCCTTCAAATCAATGCTTCGGGCAAGTCGGTCGTCATGGCCACGCACAATCATAATGTGATCTCTAAATTCCCGGCGCGTACCATAGAGTGCGACAATTCACTTCTCATCGAGCGATAGGTAAGGAAAATTATGGAGTTCTTTAAGTACGAGGGGGCTGGCAACGATTTCGTCATCTTGGACAACATGTCCGGCCGTTTCGATGGGCTGGCGCGGAGCGCCGTCGCGCGCCTTTGCGATCGTCGGTTTGGCGTTGGGGCGGATGGCCTCTTGCTGCTCTCCAGGGCGGATGGCGCGTCATTCCGTATGGTATACTATAATCAAGATGGCAGCGACGCCTCGTTTTGTGGCAATGGTGCGAGGTGCATTTGCGCATTCGCTGTCCACTCGGGCGTCGTCCCCGCCGATGTCGAGTTTGACTTTGTCGCCGGAGACGGCCCTCACCGTGCGGTATATAGGAGTGCGGACTTCAGCGTGGATTTACAGATGTCTCCTGTGTCCGGTGTCGCCGTTCAGCAAGATGGAGCATATGTTATGAACACGGGCGTGCCGCATTACGTCACTTTTGTTGATGACCTTGACGCAATTGACATAATGTCCGTCGCTCCGCGGGTCAGGTTCTCGCCCCTGTATGCGCCTCATGGCGTCAACGTGAACTTTGTTAAAGTTTTAGGAGATAAGAGTATAGCCGTGCGCACCTACGAACGCGGTGTCGAGGCGGAGACCCTGGCGTGCGGAACAGGCATCACTGCGTCTGCCATCGCTGCTTCATTTAAAACTGGGGCCGATGCTTTTGACGTGCAGGCTAGGGGAGGCAGACTGGCTGTTTCTTTCAACAAAGAGGCTGACGGCTCCTTTGCCAACATCCTTCTGAGTGGGCCTGCAGTGCTGACGTTCCATGGGGTTACGGATGGCATCGTTTAGTAATGTATTCAACTTCAATTTTTTAGTATTATGGACACCGGATAGGAGATGTGCGATGCGGGAATGATATAATATGCGCTGAGGAGGAAGTCACAATCATGTTGTCAGAGGGTTAAA
>CAKUYZ010000112.1 GCA_934717675.1 uncultured Bacteroidales bacterium | reverse complement strand
CAGTGCTGTACCTAAAAATTCGTGTTTAGAGAAAAAGTCCTAGTGGCAACCGCCACCACAGCCACACTCGCCGCCATCTTCGTGGCAACCACCGCCGCAGCCGCCATCGCCATGGCAACCGCCACCGCAGCCACCGTCACCATGACAGCCGCCTCCACAATGGTGCCCCTGGTCAAGGAGCTCATCTACTGTGGCTTCGCGAACCTCCAAGACAGACCCTGTGAAGAAGAGCGTCTCGCCCGCCAATGGGTGGTTAAAGTCGAGCTTCACGCTGTCGTCCGAGACGCTGAGTACAGTGCCGATGATATGCTGCCCGTCCTCGTTCACCATGGGCACACGGGCACCGGGGGTCAAGAACTCTTCACGCAAGCGGCCATCGGGACCAACAAAAATATTTTTTGGAACGTCCACCAAAGCCTCGGGGCGCGTGGGGCCATAGGCCTCGTCGGGAGACAGCGAGAACGCAAAAGTGTCGCCCACGGTCATGTTCTCAAGCGCGCTCTCAAAAGCGGGCAACATACGGCCCGCGCCAAAGACGAACTTCAGAGGGCGCGACTCGTCACACTTCTCCACCATTGGGCCATCGTGACTATCGGTGTGAAGCTCATAGATGAGTGATACGAAAGCGTTCTTGCTAATATTCATTGCTTATTGAGATGTAATGAGTTAACCTATTCAATAAAATTGACGTAGCTGTAAACCATGTCACTTACCACTGTGTCTCCCGCTGCGTTGATGCGGCTGAGGCGTATGAGCAGGCGCTCCTTGGTGGAGTCGCGCAAGCAATTGACAGGCACGCTTATATGTCGCGTTATCATCTGCGTGGTATCTCGTCTCTGCCTGTGCAGCCGCAGCCACAAGTGGAGCGTGTCGGCATCCACGGAGAGCGTGTCACCCACCAGCCCGAAGAAATCTCCCGCTCCATCGCCATGCCCAGGGTATGTGGCCGTGGCGTCGAAGAAATCGTTTCGCCTCCAGTCTCGCGTGATGTGTATGTTCTGGGCGTAGAAGCCATCGGAGGAAGAGGCAATGGCAGAGAGGGAGTCCGACGCCATTCCAGCGCTGTCCAGCATCAGGACCGGCACAGTGACATCGGCCGAAATGAACGATGGGGTGAAATCATAAACCGAGCCTTCCCCCTCAGATACCAAGCGTCCCGCGCCAGAGAAAAACACCCTGCTGCTGTCGGTAAGCCCAGCTTTGAGCGCGTCATCTTGCAAGAGGAGCGTGCTGGAATAGTAATGTATGGCAAAAACAGAGTCGTTCAACTCCACGGAGCCAATGCCGGTGGCGTGATACGTGGAGTCATCGGACGAACACGAGGCCAATGGCAACAGAGCCAGAAGCCACATACACCACTTTTGCATACTCTAATCCAATATTTTCAGGTCGTACCTTAAAATCATCCGACCGCGGATGGCATCATCATCCCCCCTCAACCCAAAGGCTTTCTCTGGTATCAGGATTACCGTGGCTTCCGCCCCCCTCCGCAAAAGGCACAGAGCCTCGTCGAGACCTATGTTTACGTCGGCCTTGCCCACAGTCACTGTCTTGACACCCACTGCCTCTTGGGAATATAAGGTGTCTCCCAACAGACTGAGGACGGAAAACGTAAGCCGCACACGGTCGCCATCTTTTATCTTTTCGCCGTTCCCTCCCGACCTCACGGTCAGCCACAGGTTTGTGGGCGTTGGCGTTGTGGAAAGCCCCAAAGAGTCAGAGTATCGGGCGATGCAGACGGAGTCGCACCGTATGAGGTGACGGTTGTAGCGTATAAACTCCTCCCGCGTCGGCCTGCGCCTCCCTCCATCCTCTGGAGTGGAGCAGCAAACCGCGGCGCAAGCCAACAAGACCACCGCCACATATAAGGCGACAGAAGAGAACCTTAGCCTCAACACTCCCATGGCATAGCGCCTATTTAGCCGTCCTTTTCATCCAACGGACGTAGAAGTCCACGATAGACTCGCGATACAACTTCACGGCATCGTCCACAGACCCCGCAAAAGAGCCTCCGGCCGCATTGAGATGACCGCCGCCCCCGAAATATTTGGCGGCGTATTCATTGACGGGGAAATCGCCCTTGGAGCGGAACGACATCTTGACACAGTCAGGCCTCTCAAGAGCCAAGCAGGAGACGATGATGTCGCGCACCTGAAGCGGAATGTTAACAAACCCCTCCGTGTCTCCCGTATTGTAATTAAACTGCTCCAACTCCTTTTGGGACAGAGACATAATGGCAATAGGCATCTTTTCCACCCTATGGAACTTCCTGCCCAAAGTGAACCCTTGGAGCTTGAGTTGCTTGACGGACTTGTTGTTGAAAATCTTGTCGTGGACGTAGACCTTGTCCACGCCGCGGCGCAGCATCTCGGCCACGAGGATGTAGAGCGCGGGGTCGTTGGAGTTGTAGCTCAACGCCCCCGTATCCGTCACAATGCCGGCATACATATCTGTAAGCACGTCACTGTCAATATATTCAGAGTATCCTGCGGCGAGCAGCAAATTGAAGATTATCTGGCACGTGGCCGAGGCCCGCGGCCGCGAGATCATCACGTCCGCCTTGACGACAGGGTCGAGATGATGATCGATGAGCATGGTGGGCTTCCGCAAGAGGCTCACCTTCTCGCCCAGAGCCTTGACGCGGCCAAGGTCGTTGTAGTCCATCATGACGATGAGGTCGGCCTCGTCAAGGAGAGCGTCGGCCTGCTCCTGCTGCCTCTCGTAGCAGCAGAGGGTCTTGTAGCCTTTCATCCAGGCGTAGGCCGAGGGGGCGAGATCCGGCGTTATGACGGAGGCCTCCTTACCCATGTTTATCAACGCCTTGCGAAACCCGAGCGTAGAGCCCAGGGCATCGCCGTCAGCATTGACATGGCACGTGAGGACAACTTTCTGACTTTTGGAGACCAGTTCGGCAAACGGGGCGGCCATCTCGTCAGTGAAGGCCGGAATATTTGTCTCGGGGTTCATCTGTTCGTTCTGTTCCTGATAAGACAAGCGTAAAGTTACGGAAAAATGGCTCAACAACATAGGCGGCCATCCTTTTTGCCCCCCTCGCCGAGAGTGAGGCAAAAGAAAAGGCGGCGAAAGGACTTCCTTCCGCCGCCCCGTATGCGCCCTGCGCGCAGACGCTAAATCTCCGTCCCCACAATCTCCCTGCGGAGATACTCCTGACGGCTGAAGAAGAATGAGCTCTCTTTCTCGGCGTTCTCGTCGCTGTCCGACCCGTGGATGGCGTTATGGCTCTTGCTGGTGGCGAAGAGCTTGCGGATGGTGCCCTCGGCTGCCTCGGCCGGATCCGTCGCGCCGATGAGGCGGCGGAAATCCTCCACAGCGTTGTCTTTGAGCAGCACCATGGCCACGATAGGGCCGGAGGACATAAACTCGATAAGCTCCTGGAAGAAAGGGCGATCCTTATGCACGGCATAGAACTCGGCCGCCTGGTCGAGGGTCAGGCGGGTTGTCTTGATGGCCGCTATGGTGTAGCCGGCCTCCTCAATCTTGGAAAGGATGTGACCAATGTGCTTGTTACGAACAGCACCGGGCTTAATCATCGAAAACGTTTTATTGCCGCTCATATAAGAACCTGTTTGTTAATTAGTTGTTTTACTCCGTTGGGGCAAGGAGCTCGGGCGTCTCATTGCACCCCGACCGCTTGTCATTACAAATATAAATATTTTTTGGGGATGATTAAGCAAAATGAAGAAGTTTGAGATATATCAAATAGGTTCACGCCAGTCATAGAACCTCAATCTATATTCCAATAATTGTCAGGGTCTCCCTCGAAAGCATCATTAATGACGTCATCGTCATACCCCATCTCTTGTTGGGCATAACTCCCCGCATATTCTTCACTATAACGAGACCCATACTCGTCATCTTCTTCATAATCATTTTCCTCACCCCATACCTCATCTCTAATATCAGAAGCTGCGAATCCATCATCGCATTCATCACAATAATCATCCTCCGACTCCTCTTGTAGATGAGGGACATCTGGGTCGGCTTTTTCTTCACGAACTTGCTCGTGCCGCCAAGTTTCACAGCCCTCACGCTCATCACCGTAGCTGGCATCGCTGGGCTTAATCATAGAAAACATTTTATTGCCGCTCATATAAGAAACTGTTAATTAGTTGTTGCACTCCATCGGGACTGGACGCAATGGAGCCTCATTGCGCTACCGTCCAACTCACAGCTACAAATGTAAAGATTTCTTGAGGGAGATTAAGCAAACAGGGTACGAATTAATGGATGGAGGTGTAAAAAGTTAAATCGAGAGAGCTGGCTACCTTTGCGAGGTAATGACAGGGTGACAATGAGAAACATTTACAGCGCGTATCTGCCAATTTGACGAAACTATTTAGCTAAAATTGTGAGAGCTATTTCTCTGTAAAAGCTCACTGTAACAACATACCACGTTATCTTCCCCCCGTTAAAACCGAATAAAAACGGGGCGTATACCTACGCAACAGCAATCCCAAAGCGATGGCAAAAGCAGCAAACAGCCAAGGGGAAAGGAGGTACGACACTATAAAGCCCATAGATGTCTTTCCTACCATTGCCACGATAAGTTTTCTTACAACATTGAGGACTGGCTCGTGAAATAAATAAAAAAAGTGAAACTACACGCTTTAGTCATCATCGGGTGGGATGCCAATACGAAATTATGGCCTACAATAAAGTCATACGCTATCCACAAAAAAGCCAAGCCACATAGCACTACGGGTATTCTGAGATAGGACAAAACCGAAGGTTCGGAGATAAGAAGCTCAAAGACGGAGACTATGACAAACACACAGCCTGTTACCCTCCCCCACGGCTAAGCGTAATTTATAACAGACTTGAATCTTATGGATGACGAACGAAGACGTTGCAACGCACCCTCCAAAAGAAAACCAAAAGGTAGAATTCAAGAAGCCTAAACCTGTAAATGACAGAACAAGAAGAATCGCGACAAACCACCATTTCAACACTTTAAGCCCATAATACAAAACAGGAGAAAGGGCAACTATAATTATAAGATCTCGCAGAAACCACAATTGAAAAGCAAAAGGTGCGCCACTAGCGGAGGCAAAATATGTACCCACAAGCAACTCGCCAATCGGCATGGAAAAGAAAGATGACACACTATTCATATATTTCCCGCTCCAGGCAACATAGAAACAATTTGCAGGAAAACCACAAAGAACGTGCACCCTATTAAAT
>CAKUYZ010000111.1 GCA_934717675.1 uncultured Bacteroidales bacterium | reverse complement strand
CTCCAACGCAGCATAACGACTGCTACGGCCAGAAAACTGGCCACGACAACAAAGACTGCCCCGCAAATGGGCAGCATCACCCCTAGGCTACTGCTCAAACTTTTGCCGTGGGTCCAGGTGAGCGGCGGAACATTCCGCGTAAACCGTACAAAGGTGGAGCTGCGCAAGAGCGAGCGCCTGCCCATACAGTACCTCAATGGCGTGCCGTCATTCACGGCAGAGAACCTCAAGGCCATACCGCTCTTCTCTGAATTTGATGACGAGATTGTGAATCGCCTCGCCAGATCATTTGAAACCAACGAGGTTGGCATTGGCAAGCTGTTTGTCGAAGAGGGGAAGGACAAGCAAAAGTTCTTCATTGTGGCCAACGGTCAGGCCGAAGTCATAAGCAAAGGGCCTCACGGAGAAGATCTGCGCATTGCGCTGCTTGGTGATGGCGAGTATTTCGGAGAGACAGACTTGCTTGACGACGCAGCATCGACGGTATCAGTCCGAGCCATAACTCCCACCGTATTCTTGGGCCTTAAACTGTCTGAATTGGAGAAGTTTATCAAAGACGTCCCCGACTTCCGCGAGACATTTACCAAAGCGGTAGACAAGCAGTTGCGGCTTAAAGCCACGGTCAACGACCATGGGGAGAAGCACATAGACCTGGTTTCTGGTCATGAGGAGGACAACGTCATTCCGGAGACTTACATCGACTATGAAGAGAACCCCACCGAATACTCCCTCAACACATTGCAGACCGTCGTGAGGGTTCACACCAGGGTGAGCGACCTTTACAACAACCCCTACAACCAACTGGAGGAACAACTGCGCCTGTCAATTGAGAGCATTAAAGAGCGTCAGGAGTGGGAACTTATCAATAACAAGAAGTTTGGGTTGCTGGCAGCGGCGAATCCCGCATATCGAATCTCGACGCGCTATGGTTCTCCGACGCCAGACGACCTTGACGAACTGCTGTCGCTCGTCTGGAAAGAGCCTGCCTTTTTTGTGGCGCACCCGCGAGCCATTGCGGCGTTTGAGCGTGAATGCACCTGGCGGGGAGTGCCTCCGTCGACAACCGACCTGTTTGGCACCAAAGTCATCTTGTGGCGTGGAGTCCCGATCATTCCAAGTGACAAAGTGGAGGTAGAGGGGCAATATTTGACGGGGCGCGGTGTCGGGACTACCAAAATAATCCTGGTTCGCATAGGAGAGAAGAACCAAGGTGTGATTGGCCTGCACCAGAGTGGCATCCCAGGTGAGATCGCCCCTAGCCTCTCTGCCAGATTGATGGGGCTGGACAAGTTCGGCGTAGCGTCCTACCTGCTCACCAAATACTTCTCACTCGCAGCCCTGACGGACGACGCCATAGCTGTGCTGGAAAACGTCGAGGTGGGATACTATCATGACTATCAGCACCGGAATAAAATAGAAAAATAGTATGTATGAGACACGGCATATAGACGGCTACGGCCATGATGACGGCACTCTGAACCTGCTCAAAGAGCTTGCCCAAAAACACTGCCCTGAGGAACTCCGAGAGGCAAGGCGAAGCATATTGCCAGACGAAGAGTTAAACCTTGATGGGCTTAAAGAGGGTTTCAAGCAACTGATGGAGGACGGAATGGGCTTAGGCTCGCTCCCCTACATTGGTGACGACGCATCTGAGCGGAAGACTATGCCACAAGAGGATGGTTTTGGTATAGGTATTCCCGAAAGTCAAAAGTTGAGGGAGCTAAACTATGAAGAGACTGACACCATCTCGCCCGAACGAATCAAGAAAGATTTTCCTGTCTTAAACCAAAAAGTAAATGGGCGAGCCCTCGTATGGCTGGATAATGGAGCGACGACACAGAAGCCTAACTCTGTGATTGACAAGATAACTGACTATTATCGCCATTACAACAGCAACATACACAGAGGAGCGCACACGCTTGCCGCGCGCGCGACCGATGCCTATGAAGAGGCGCGGGAAAAGGTCCGCAGGTTTATCAACGCATCATCTAGCGAGGAGATAATATTTGTCCGAGGCACGACAGAAGGAATTAACCTCGTGGCCCAAAGCTATGGAAGGCAATTCCTCACGCCTGGTGACGAGGTTATCGTATCGGAGCTAGACCATCATGCCAACATCGTGCCTTGGCAACGCGTCTGTCAAGAGCGCGGGGCGACGTTGAGGGCCATACCGACCGACAAAAATGGGGATCTCGTCTTGTCTGAGTTTGAGCGTATTATCTCATCACACACGCGTTTTGTCAGCGTTGGGCACGTGAATAACACGTTCGGCACAATCAACGATGTGCAGCGAATCATATCCATAGCCCACTCGCACAATATCCCGGTGCTGATAGATGGCGCGCAGTCCATAGCCCACACTTCGGTGGATGTGCAACAACTAGGAGCCGACTTCTACGTATTCAGCGGCCACAAGATATACGGGCCTAACGGAATTGGCGCGGTATATGGGCGGCGTGATCTGTTGGCAAAGATGCAGCCTTGGCAGGGCGGCGGCAATATGATTAAAGACGTGACGATAGAGCGTACCATCTATAACGAGCCACCTGCGCGCTTTGAGGCCGGCACACCCAATGTGGCCGACGCCATAGGTCTTGGCGCGGCATTGGATTACGTCAGCCGCATAGGCTTGCGGAATATAGAGCGGCATGAGCATGAACTCACGGAATATGCCAGGGAGCAATTGGCCGCAATTCCTGGAGTCACGGTCTTAGGGAATCCGAGAAGACGAGTGTCCGTGGTCAGTTTCGTGGTGGACGGAATACCAGTTCCCGAAGTCGGCACACTGCTAGACAAGAGAGGAATAGCAGTGCGCGCCGGACACCATTGCGCACAGCCTGCCCTACGCGCGCTGGGGTATGAAATGAGCGTGCGCCCCACGTTCGCCATTTACAACACAAGAGACGACGTGGACCAACTAGTGATTGCAGTAAAAGAGATCATTGAAAAACATTAGATTATGGCAAACGTAACAATAAATGGAGAGGCTAAAAACGTACAGGCGGGAATCAGCCTCACCGAGCTCATTAGGCAAGAAGGCGTTGAGCAACCCGATATGGTGTCCGTGCAGTACAACGGCGATTTCCTAGATCGGACTGAGTGGGACACGACAAGCCTTAAAGATGGCGACAGTGTTGATTTCTTATATTTTATGGGTGGTGGCTGCCCCCTCTAAAAAATAAGCAGGTCGTTATGATAGACTTATCAGAAGAGCAAGTCTTGCGCTATTCTCGACACATCTTGCTACAAGATGTGGGCGTTGAAGGCCAGGAGAAGATAATGGGCGCACGCGTCTTGGTGGTAGGCGCAGGCGGGCTTGGCGCCCCCGTGCTGCTATATCTGGCAGCGGCCGGAATTGGGACCATCGGCATTATTGATGCCGACATAGTGGATTTGTCTAATTTGCAGCGTCAGGTCATCCACTTCACAAAAGATGTCGGGATTCCAAAGGTCAAGAGCGCAAAGGAAAAGGTTGAGGCCATAAATCCCGATGTCAAGGTGAACACGTATTACGAGTTCCTAGACTCGTCTAACGCCTTGGACATAATCAAGGAATATGATTTTGTGGTTGACGGGACTGATAATTTCCCCGTCAAGTTCCTCATCAACGATGCTTGCGTAATGGCCGATAAACCGTTCTCTCATGGTGGCATTTTGCGGTTTTGCGGGCAGACGTTCACCCATCTGCCTGGCACAGCTTGCTACCGCTGCATGTTTAAAGAGCCGCCTCCAGCTGGCGCGGTTCCAACATGCAGCCAAGCCGGTGTCCTTGGGGCGATAGCAGGGATGCTGGGCTCCATACAAGCGGCCGAGGTGCTGAAATATTTTACAGGTGTTGGGGAGTTACTGACAAACCGCCTTCTCACATTCGATGCTAAAACAATGAGTTTCAACACTTTTAAAGTTAAGAGAAGTGAGAAGTGCCCTATTTGCGGCAGCAATCCGACCATAGACCATCTAGTTGATTACGAGCAGGCGGCCTGCGACCTAAAGAGTGCCAAGAGATGAAAATTCCGCACGATGTGATTGAAGAACTCATAGCCCAAGCCCGCCAAGACGCGCCAATAGAGACGTGCGGGTACCTTCTTGGCAAGAGTACGGAAGATGGGGATGTGGTGACGGAGAATTATTGGATGGAAAATCAAGATCATTCGGCTGATCACTTCTCTTTCGCCCCAAAGGCACAGTTCGAGGCCCTGAAGTATGCCAGATCCAAAGGACTTCGAATTCTTGCGAACTGGCACAGCCATCCGGCCTCACCTTCGCGCCCGTCAGAAGAAGACCTCCGCTTGGCAAACGACCCAACCATACGTTATGCAATACTCTCGCTATTTGAGGGCGTCCACCTCAACTCTTTCAAAATAATCAAGGGGCAAGTGGTTGATACAGAAAAGCACATATGACATAAATGCCGCCAGCGCGCAGCCCGAGGCAGAAATCCGCCTAATCCATAACTCCAGTAATGAGGAAACTCATTACTGGAGTTTCTTATTATGGCACGCACCATTAATGGTAGGCAAATATGCCTTAAATATGGTATTTGATAGGCAATTCAGCCACGTTACCTTTGCGATGCAAGATAAGAGAAACAACAGCTTAAGAAAGACTTTACGGCCATGAAAAAACTAGCACTCGCAATCGCTGCCATCCTGACCTTGGGAAACGCAGCCGCACAGACAGAGCATGACAAAGCAAGCGACGTCCGCACCATCAGAAGTCCACGCTTTGCGCGCCCGTTGATAGACCGGTGGCTTGAGGAATACTCAAAGACAAAGCCCGCGGTTGAGTTCAAAGTGGCTAATGGTTCAGCCTCACAAAGTGGCGCAGATCTTACCGTGACATTCTTCACTGGCCACTCCCCTAGTGCCGAGGCCGCGCACAACGTTGCCTATTTCGGCAAGACAGCCATACTGCCAATAACAGCGGAAGGATCCGAGGCATCAAAGTTGCTCAATGGCAAACTCTTGAACGCCAAGAGAATCAAGCAACTATTCTTTGCCGATGACGACCTTGAAGAAGGAACGAGGCGAAACAAGGCATTTGAGCAGATTATAATATACAGTGGTAATAATTCAACATCCTTGACTTCTTCTTTCGCAAAAAATTTTGGAGAAGGGACAAGGGACGTAAGGGGAAAGAGAATCTCTGGTGATGACCTGTTTCTAAATGCCGCAATAGTAAAAGACCCATTGGGTGTGTCATTTAACGCAATATCTAACATTTTCGATTTGAGCAACCGCCACGTAAAGGCTGGCCTTGAGATTGTTGGGTTAGACTTGAAACGAGACATTGCCGTAGCATTCGAAAATGGAGCCACTCTCGATG
>CAKUYZ010000110.1 GCA_934717675.1 uncultured Bacteroidales bacterium | reverse complement strand
GTTTTGCGGGGCGGGCAGCGCGGCGTCGCAGGCAATTGTGTCGTATAGCCTGTTCGCTCCCGTTCCCCAGGCGAAATCTTCGCAAAAAGCGCGGCAGACGGATTCCTGAAGCGGGAAGTCCATGGCCATTGGGAGCTGAGGCCCCGGCCAGGCCTTTTGCCAAGAGGCAAGCATGGCGGTGTGACTCACCCACGTCTCGCCCACAATGCCCAGACTCGGGTATTCGCTACGAATCTCGTCCACCCAACGTCCCAAAGCCTTGGTGTCGGAGTAGGGCAAGGTGTCCACGCGCAAGCCGCAGAGGTCGGCCGTCTCGACCCACCAGATGGCCACTTGGGTCATATATCGCTCCACGAGCGGGTCTGCCATGTTCAGGTCTGCCATGGTGGTGTCAAACCACCCCTCAATGGTGCGCCGCCGGTCATAGGCCGAGGCGTGTGTGTCTGTTGCCACGCTAGCGCGGTAGTTTGTCAGCTCCGGCTTCCAGTCCCAACTGTTGAACCATCGGGAGCTTGGCGCGTCCGTCATCCACTTATGGCCCGTGCCGCAGTGGTTCACCACAATGTCCATCACCAGTTTCATGCCCCATTGGGCCAAATTGGCGGAGAGGGTCTTGTAGTCGGCCAGAGATCCGAGGCGCGGGTCTATTGAGTAGTAGTCTGTGGCGGCATAGCCGTGGTAGCTCTGCGATTCCATGTCGTTGGTTTGCACCGGCGTTAGCCACAGGGCGGTCACGCCCAGGGCGTGCAGGTAGTCTGTGTGGCGCGCCAGGCCTCGCAGGTTGCCGCCGTGCCGCCCGTAGGGCTTGCGCCTATCCGGTTGCTCTTTCATGCCATTGGCGTCTCCTCCGCCTGTCGCATTGGCGAATCTGTCTGGCATGACAAGGTATACGACGTCCGAGCTGTCAAAGCCCTGGCGGTTGGCCGAGCCTTGACGGCGCGTGCGCAGCTCGAAGGGTAGCGAGGCTACAGATTGCCCGTCATGCGTCAGCTCAATCACAATCTCTCCTGGCTTGGCCTGCGGCGTTATCTCAATTTCCACGAAAAGGTGGTTGGCGCTGTCGGTCGTCACGCTCCGTCGCACGCTCACTCCTTCGCTTTTTACGCACGGACGGGTCAAGGCCGCGTTGTGACCATATATTGTCAGCATGACCACGTTATGGACCATTCCAATCCACCAGTCGCGCGGCTCTATGCCGTCTATTCTGATCTCTGTGTCGTCATTGCGCCTCACCACGCGAGGCATGGCGAACTCGGGTCGTCTCTTCATAAAATTAGAGAATCCTGACGGTCATTCTGACGTCTTTGAGTGGGCGTGAGTTTGCGTCCACTTTCATGTCGTTTATCTTCACCAGCACGTCCAACCCTTCCGTTATCTCGCCAAAGACGGTGTATTCGCCGTCTAGCTGCGGAGTTCCGCCAATCGTCGTGTAGTCCTTGCGCTGCTCTTCTGTGAATTTCTTGTATTTCGACACGCGGAACTCCATCTCTATCTGGTCGCGTATTTCGCGCATCCGGGCTTTATAGGCGGCAGGGTCGCTCTCTTTCAAGGCCTCCAGCTCGGCCTTGTGCGGGGTGTAATATAGCTTTTTGAGCCCGTTGCGGATGGGAATGTTTACGCTTTTCTCATATTTCGTCAAGTACTCGTCGGTGTATACTTGCCCTCGGACAATGTAGAATTGTGACACGTCTGACGTCTTGAACACGTTCACCTTGTCTGGCTGCCTTGGCGCGCACAGGGCGCCGAACTTATGGTAGCACTTAGGAGTGAATTCGGAGTCTATGTTCACGGCCTCGTCTCCATAGCCTATGTGCTGCCCGGGACGGGCGTTGCGGCTGTCTGACGATCCGCCCTGAATCACAAACCCTTTCACCACGCGATAGAACAGAGTGCCGTCAAAGTGCTTCTCTTTGGCCAGGCGCACGAAAGCGTCGCGGTGCCCGGGCGTGGCGTCATACAACACGCCTCGCATCACGCCCATGTTTGTCTTTATCTCGAACCTCACGCTCTGCGCCCGCGCGGGTGTCGTTGCGGCCAATAGGGCTGCAATCGCCAGTGTGGCGAATGCTGTCAGCTTGTGTGTCAATCCCATTGTTTCAACTCCTGTTTTAGTCCTCAATTTCCCTTATCACCATCCAGACGTCGCGCCCCGGCCTCATATATGGCGGGCGCACAGCCACTTGAGCTATGGAGTCTATGACATCCAGCCCCTCATACACTTCACCAAACACGGTATATTCCGTGTCTAGGTGTGGTAGCCCCCCCTCTTCCATATATGTCACCCTCACCTCGGGCGGGTAGGTCATGAAGAGGCCGCGCTCGCGTCCCAGCCGCTCCACTTTCTCAATGATGCCAATTTGCATGTCGCTCAATTCTTGAGCCTTGCCGGCGTCTTGGAGCATTTGGAGCGAGTCGGCATAAAATTTCATTATCTCTTTGTATATCTGCGCCCTCACCTTGTTGTTGTGAATTGTCTCCGCCTCTCCCAGCTGCGTCTCTGTCTGCCGTTGACCTTGGACAATGTAGAATTGGCTGCCGCTCGATTTCCTGTCGGGGTTCACATTGTCTGGCTGTCTGGCGGCCGCCAGTGCGCCGCGTTTGTGGAAGTGGGTGGGGTAGACAATCTCCGCGTTTATGCAGTCTCCTATGCTGTTCTCGCCCAGGTGGGCGTTTTGTGGGGCGTGGGCCGACTGTGGGTCTCCGCCTTGGATTATGAAGCCGCGAATCACGCGGTGGAACAGCAGCGAGTCATAAGCCCCGCTCCGCGTCAGTCGCATAAAGTTGTCGCGGTGCAAGGGCGTGTCGTCATAGAGGCGCGCCTTCATGGTGCCGTAGGGCGTCTCTATGGCCACGCGGTAGTTCTTGGCTCCGTCGGCATGGCCGCACGATTGCACTGTCAGTGCCGTCGCGCATAGTGCCGCCACGGCCATCATGAGTGTCTTGCTCATATCTGTTTCGTCGTTACAGTCCTGTTTTTTGTCAGTAGTTGATGACTTTGAGCGATGCCTGCTTGCTGTCTTGCGTCATGGCGCGGACCACATATATGCCAGACGGCAGGCCGCACATGTCAGTCGTCACCTCCGGCTCTCCTTGTGCGTCAATTGTCGTCATCAGTCTGCCACTTCGGTCATATATGGCCACGAGGCTCAGTGCGTCGCCGCAGACGGTCAGCTTGTTGCCAGTCATGTGGATGGATATGTTGGCTCCATCCTCCATTTCCCTTAACGCGTCGCCGTCCTCGTTAGTATATATGGCGCTGAGCGCCAGCCTGTGCCCCTCCACCAAGGTCATAGCCGCGCCACCGTGGCTCTCGCTCATAAAGTTGTCCGTCGCCGCCACTTGCAGCAATGGCAGTCGGTCGCTGGCGGCGAAGTTGAGTGCGTCTATGCGGATGTAGGCCCGTTGCCCAGCCTCCACTGTGACGGGCTTCGGCAAGGCGAAGTCCACAACGTTGGTGCTGCGGAATTTTACGAGGAGGACGGAAGACGACACAGCGGGCTGCTTGTCAGGGTCTGTCGTGACTCCCACTGCCACCTTTGCTCCGCTGGTGGAGGGGTAGGCCGAGGTGATGTCTGCGGAGAGGAGGCGTATGGCCCATATGGTGCGCCCCTGCGTGCCGGGCAGAGGTTGCGCCAAGGCCAGGAGCGCGTCGTCTAGCGCGTTTCCCTCTTCTGTCATATCGTCCGAGGCTGAGAATGTGGCGCAGGCCTTTGCCTCGTTGCCGTCGTCCATCACGCATTCCAACCCGTCCAGCTCCTGCGCGTCCGTTCCTTTGGGGTCTAGGGCGTCGCTGAGTGTGGCGTAGCCGTTTGACGATTTGAGCCAGGCTTGGCCCACCATCCAGAAGTAGTCGTTGACGGGGCTTTTGCATGTGGCGGAGCCGCCCGTGAGGCCGCCAATCACGTGGCCGCTGGCCGTGACGAGTGCGCTGCCCGACGAGCCACCCTCAGTCGTGCCTACGTCCCACCGCGCTATGCGCCAGTGGCTGTTGGCGTCAAAAGGTCCGCCATCGACAGCCTTGTCTCCCGAATATGAGTTGCTGGGCGATGCGGTCTTGGCCACCGACACTTTCTTCACGTCGCCGGCGGGGTGATGTATGCACGTCACGTCGCCGTCTGTTGGGGCCACCATTGTGCGGCTCCAACCCATCCAATATGGGCGCGACAGGGCGGACGGCTGCCGCGACAGCCTGATCACGGCCATGTCGGTGCCCGCGTCCATGGCGGCTACTGTGCCGCCAGAAATTTGTTCCGTGCCGCTGTCATATACATCCAACTCGTTGTCGCACACAGGCTCTTCGAAACCAAACAGGGCCTCGCAGCCTGTCAGCCGTGTCAGCCCCAACACGTGGGCCGACGTCAGCACCAGTGGTGCGCGGTCCGCTGCCGTGTTGTTCACCAAAGTGCCCGTGCCCAGATACATCCCGTTGAGAATCAGGCGGCACGTGCCACGGCTCTGCCTGTCGTCTCCCGTCAGGCACGCTGCGGCCACCTCGCAGCTGTTTGAAGAGCCGAAAGTCGCCGTCTTGTTGCCATTGCCCAAGGCGTGGCCAATGTCGCGAAAACCGCAGTTGGCCCATGCCACGCGAAAACGCGGCGCTGGGGCCTCCGGACCCGTGTAGCGCAACGTCAGGGCGTCGCCCCATATCGTAGGGGTGGTCAGTGTGTCGGTGTCGCCGCCAGTCCACACGGTAAAGCCCGGCTCGTCATCATCGGCCGAGACCGTCAGCGCGCCCCCGTCTGGTAGCTCCACGCCGGCAAGCGTCAGGCTCATGCTTTTCGCCCCGCGAGATTGGTAACGCAGAGACCATGTGGCCGTGCCGTCTTCCAGCGTGAGCCATAGCCCGTCTTCTTGCGGGTCTTCGCTGGTAGGGCGCGGGGTGGCGAACGTGTCATCGCCTGCGTGCCGCGCCGCCTCGGCGGTGCATTCTGTGGGTGGGAGCGTCACCGTGTCTGTGGTCCCTTGCGCCTCGGCATGCGAGTGCGGGGCCAGTGCGCCGGCGCATAGTGCGCATAGTGCCAGTTTGCGTAGATTGGTCATACTCTTATAGTAGTGGCAAGATAGTGAAAAAATGTGACATTGTTCGGCACGGCCGCCATCATTATTTTTGAGGCCCGATGTGGTCGTTCTAGGCTCTGACGTGCTATATTTGTACTTCCGATGGCATAACACAAAAACAGCATGATAAAGAACAAGAGCTTAGTCTCCATCAACGATTTCAGTAAGGAGGAAATGCTTCGGATTCTCGATCTGGCGGCAGATTTCGAGGCTAACCCCAACCAGCCGCTGCTGACGGGCAAAATCATCGCGAGCCTCTTCTTCGAGCCCTCGACGCGCACTCGCCTGAGTTTCGAGACGGCCATGAACAGGCTCGGCGCCAGGGTCATCGGCTTCTCCGATGTCAAGGCCACGTCGGCCACCAA
>CAKUYZ010000109.1 GCA_934717675.1 uncultured Bacteroidales bacterium | reverse complement strand
TGGCCGATTCGTCTAACGGTTAGGACATCAGATTCTCAATCTGGCAATAAGAGTTCGATTCTCTTATCGGCTACGAATAAGCTACCT
The DNA here is from genome assembly GCA_934717675.1 of uncultured Bacteroidales bacterium. Taxonomy (GTDB): domain Bacteria; phylum Bacteroidota; class Bacteroidia; order Bacteroidales; family Marinilabiliaceae; genus W3P20-009. Next base: position 5,346 of record CAKUYZ010000109.1, on the reverse strand, counting down.
CCCAAGGTGGCTTTTTTTGTTTAACAACACAGCAAGACTAGCTTTCAATGTCAGACAACAGCCGTCGCGTCAGAGTACGTTTTGCGCCAAGCCCTACAGGCGCGCTGCATATCGGTGGTGTTCGCACTGCTCTCTATAACTACCTCTTCGCCCGCCAGCATGGCGGAGACTTCATCCTCCGTATTGAGGACACCGACAGCCAGCGTTTCGTGCCAGGCGCCGAGGCCTATATCATAGAGAGCCTGAAGTGGTGCGGCATAAAGACCGACGAGGGCGTGGAGCAAGGCGGCCCGCATGCCCCATATCGCCAGAGCGAGCGCAAGGCCATATACCTTAAATATGCGCAGCAACTCGTTGAGAGCGGCAACGCTTACTACGCCTTCGACTCCGCCGAGGAACTCGACCGCCTCCGCAAAGAGGCCGAGGCCCAGGGCAAGACTTTTGCCTACGACGCCACAGTCCGTGGCCAACTCCAGACCTCTTTGGCACTCTCCGGGGCAGAGGTGAAGGAGAGGATAGGGCGCGGAGACAAGTGGGTCATCCGCTTCAAGATGCCAGAAAATGAGGACGTGGAGATGGATGACATCATCCGCGGGCATATTGTCATCAACACGTCGACGCTTGATGACAAAGTGCTCTACAAGAGTGCGGACGAGCTGCCCACATATCACTTGGCCAACATTGTGGATGACCATCTGATGGAGATCAGCCACGTCATACGTGGTGAGGAGTGGCTCCCGTCGCTCCCGCTCCACTACCTGCTCTACCGCGCTTTCGGTTGGGAAGACTCCCGCCCGCAGTTCGCGCACCTGCCCCTTCTGCTCAAACCGCAAGGCCAAGGCAAGCTGAGCAAACGCGATGGTGACAAATTCGGTTTCCCCGTTTTCCCGCTGCTGTGGAAAGCCCCCGACGGCTCCACGGCCATGGGCTACCGCGAGAGCGGATACCTGCCGGAGGCGTTCATCAACATGCTCGCCCTCCTCGGCTGGAACCCCGGCACAGAGCAAGAGCTTTTCTCAATGGAGGAGCTGGTCAAGGCATTCTCTCTGGAGAAAGTATCCAAGAGCGGCGCGCGCTTCAACCCCGAGAAAGCCAAGTGGTTCAACGCCCAATACCTCCGCATGGCCTCTGACGAGCGTCTGGCGCAGATGACTGCACCTCTCTATGAGCGGCGCGGCATCGACGTCACGCCCCAAAGAGCGGCGCAAGCCATAGCGCTCATCAAGGAGCGCGCCACGTTCCCGCAAGACCTTGTAGACCTCACCGAGAAACTCTTCGTCCGCCCCGAGGCCTATGACGAGAAGTCCGTCTCCAAATTCTGGAAGGCCGACAATGTGGCTCGCCTTATGGACATCCGCGCCATTCTCGCGGCCGACCCGCTCACTGACCCTGCCGCCTCTGAGGCCAAGGTGCATGACTGGATCGTGGCCAACAAATATAGCATGGGCCAGCTCATGAACACCCTCCGCCTCGCGGTGTGGGGCGTCAGCCAGGGCCCCAGCATCTTCCACATCCTTGTCTTCTTGGGCAAGGAAGAGGCTCTCGCGCGCATCGACGCCGCGGCGGCGGCCCTTGGTCAAGGGGCCTGAGCCGGCGTGAGTGCCACCCTGCCGTCACAGCCCCTCGGTCTACAACGTCCGTGGGGCTTTTTTTTATATCTTTGTCAAGCATACATTTTCGGGATTTTTTTCCACACCATGCCATCAATATCGCAGCGCGGCGTCATCATGCCGTCTTCCCCCATACGAAAGCTCGTCCCCTATTCTGACGATGCCAAGGCCCGAGGCCTCCACGTGTTTCACCTCAACATCGGCCAGCCCGACATCCTCACGCCAGAGGTGGCCTTGGCGGCCATCAAGAACGCCAAGATCCCCATTGTCGAATACACCAACTCGGCCGGGATGCCGGAGTACCGACGCAAGCTCTCCAAATATTACCAGTCGGTGGGCATAGACCTCACGCCGGAGCAGATGCTCGTCACCTGCGGCGGCTCCGAGGCCGTCCTCTTCGCGTTCATGAGCTGCCTCGACCCGCTCGACGAGATCATTGTCCCCGAGCCATTCTACGCCAACTACGAGGCTTTCGCGGCAGCCGCCGGCGCGTGCGTAGTCCCCATAACGTCCACCATAGAGAATGGCTTCACGCTGCCAAGCATCGAGGAGTTCGAGAAGGTCATAACGAACAAGACGAAAGCCATCATGATCTGCAACCCGAATAACCCCACGGGCTACCTCTATTCGGAAAGGGAGATGAAGCAGCTGCGCGACCTCATCATCCGCCATGACCTCTTCCTCATCTGTGACGAGGTCTACCGCGAGTTCTGTTACGATGGGGCCAAATACTTCTCGTCAATGTACCTTGAGGGGGTCGATGACAACGTCATTATGGTAGACTCTGTCTCAAAGCGTTACAGCGAGTGCGGCCTCCGCATAGGCCTTTTGGCTAGTCGCAATAAGGCCGTCATAGCCTCCGCCATGAAACTGGCGCAGGCGCGCCTCTGCCCGCCCACCTTTGGGCAGATTGCCGCCATGGCCTCGCTCGATGTGCCGGAGGAATATTTCGCGGCCATGAACAAGGAGTATTGCAAGAGGCGCAATTTCCTGCTCGATGGCCTCAACAAGATTCCTGGCGTATACTCTCCCATGCCGCGCGGAGCGTTCTACACCGTGGCGCGTCTCCCTATTGACGATTCTGACAAATTCTGCAAATGGCTCCTGGCAGATTTCAGCTATAATAATCAGACCGTCATGCTCGCCCCCGCGGCTGGGTTCTATTCCAACAGGACGTTGGGACGCAACGAGGTGCGCATCGCATACACGCTCAATTGTGACGACCTCGCCATAGCTCTCGACCTCTTGGCCCGCGCCCTGAGGCAATATCCGGGTCGCACTCCAGAAAGCGGCTCTCCGCTCACTGAGGGAGAGAAGAGGCTCCGAGAGGCCGAGGGCGCGTAAGGCCATATCTTCCATAAGATGGCTTGGCTCAGTCTTTTCATAGCTCGTCGGTTCATGACAGGCAATGCTGAAGGGCGGCGCCTGTCGGGGCCCGCCGTCCGCGTGGCCACGGCCGCCGTGGCTCTGGGCATGGTGGTCATGATTCTCTCCGTCTCCGTGGGGCTGGGGTTCAAGAGGCAGATCCGCGACAAGATTGTGGGCTTCGGCTCTCACGTCCAAATCTCCAGTCTGAGCCTCAACAGCTCGTTGGAGACCCCGCCCCTGCCATATGACTCGGCGCTTGTCCGTGCCGCGCGTGCCGTGCCGGGGGTGCGGGCTGTGCAACCCTTTGTCACCAAACCTGGCATCATTAAGACGGACGATGCCTTTCAGGGCATTGCCCTCAAAGGCGTCGATGGGAGTTTTGATTGGGGTTTCATAGGTTCGTGCCTCGTTGAGGGGCGCGTGTTGTGTTTGGCAGATAGTGCCAAGAGCTCGGACATCGTCCTCTCTCGCTCGCTGGCGCGGATGATGGGGCTCCGGCTGGGCGACCCTGTCAAGATGTTTTTTGTCAACTCCGAGGGCGTCAGGGCGCGCCGGTTTTCCATCTGCGGGATCTTCGACTCGCATTTTGAGGATTTTGACAAGAACATAGCCTATGTAGACATGCGCCACCTTGTGCAGCTCAACGGCTGGCCAGAGGGCGACATCTCTGGCTATGAGGTCATTCTCTCCAGTTTCAACGTCTTGGACTCCGCGGTGTCTCGCCTCGTTGATGTCGTCTCCGACATGCCGGTGACGGACTCCGACGCCATGCTCCGCGTCCGCGACATACGCGACCTCCAGCCGCAAATCTTTGGTTGGCTCGCGCTTCTTGATCAAAACATCCTCGTCATCATAGTCCTCATCATAGCCGTGGCGGGACTCAATATGGTCTCCGGCCTCCTCATTCTCATCCTTGAGCATACCAACGCCATAGGAGTCCTCAAGGCCATGGGGGCTTCGGGAGGGCTGCTGCGCAGGGTGTTCATCTTCATGGCGTTGCGCATTGTGGGGCGGGGGCTTCTCATTGGCAATGTTGTTGGCGTGGGCCTCTGCCTTGTGCAGCGTTTCACGGGAGTGGTGGGCCTCGACCCCGCCAATTATTACCTTGACACCGTGCCCGTGTTGCTCAGCGCGCCGCACCTCTTGCTTCTCAATCTTGGCACCGCCGCCCTCTCTTTCTTGCTCCTCTTGGGGCCGTCGGGAATGGTGGCGCGCATAAGCCCGGTCCGCTCCATCCGTTTCAACTGAGACGCCGTGAAACCAGAGCTTATTGTCATCACGGGTCCCACGGCCGTCGGCAAGACAGGCCTCGCCATCCGCTTGGCTGAGGCTTTGGGCTGCGAGATCGTCTCGGCAGACAGCCGTCAGGTCTATAGCGAGATGCGCATAGGCACCGCCGCCCCCTCTGCCGAGGATTTGACCCGCGTGCCTCACCACATGGTGCGCTGCCGCTCCGTCCGCAATCCTCTCAACGCCTATGGTTTCGAGCAAGAGGTGTTGGCTCTTTTGCCGGGGGCGTTTGAGAGGGGTGGGGGGCGCGCCATTCTGGCGGGAGGCTCGCTCATGTATGTCGATGCCGTCTGTCGTGGCATTGATGAGATGCCAGACATCCCGCCCTCTCTGCGCGCCGAGCTCAAGGGGCAGCTGGATGCGTATGGCTTGGAGGCCATGGCGGAGAGGCTTCGCCTGCTAGATCCCGACTATTGCGCCGTGGCCGACCTCAAGAACCCTCGCCGCGTGCTCCATGCGTTGGAGTTGTGCCTCGTCAGTGGCCAGACCGTCTCCAGCCTCCGCCGCTCCGTAGTCCGCGAGCGTCCGTTCCGTGTCCGCAAGTTTGCCGTCTCACGCCCGCGGGATGAGTTGTACGCCCGCATAGAGCTTCGCGTTGATCAGATGATGGAAGACGGGCTCCTTGCCGAGGCGCGGTCCCTGCTCCCGTTCCAGGGGCTGCCTCCGCTCGACACCGTAGGCTATCGTGAACTCTTTGCCCACCTCCGCGGGCAGGTCGATCTCGCCGAGGCCGTACGGCTCATCAAGCGCAACACCCGCCACTACGCAAAAAAACAACTCACGTGGATAAACTCCGACGGCGGCTACGTCGCGCTAAATCTAGAAGAGGGGGCAGAAAAAATCATTTCGCTCTTGCAGAACTAAAATCAAAGTCATAATTTTGCAACGTCAAACGACGGCATCTTGGCCGATTCGTCTAACGGTTAGGACATCAGATTCTCAATCTGGCAATAAGAGTTCGATTCTCTTATCGGCTACCAAGGCTCGGGTATCTCCCGAGCCTTTCTTGTTTTTTTACCCCCCCCCCTCATCCCTCTCTGGCGGCAAATCGCATTCTGCGGAGTGGCATGTAGAGACG
>CAKUYZ010000108.1 GCA_934717675.1 uncultured Bacteroidales bacterium | reverse complement strand
CTCTTATTCGTGAGTCCTTTGCGCCAGGATGCACATTTTTGAAGTCTGCCACAACGTCAAAGTCGTCTTCCTCCGCGTCTTCAAAATGGCTTAGTCCGACAGAAAATGTGACCTTTGCCGAGGGGGGGAAGAGCCTGCACGAATATCCTGATGGCACGTTAACTGTGCGGATGGGGACAGACAGCTTCTTTTCCGTCAGAGGCTCAATGTTATAATTCACATCTATGGCATAGGTTGACGAGGTGGCGGATGTCGGGATTTGGAGCGGAACAGTCACCGTTGTGGAGTCTGTCAAAATTATTGGGGCCTGAATTGGCGTATATACGGCGGTCATGGTGTCCAAAATGTCGCTCGTGGCTGTCACAATGACACTGTCTGGCGTTATGCGCCTGGGCGACGAGAACGTGCGTTGCTGCGCAAGGCTGACGTGGTCTCGTAATATGACTGGCATTTTCTTTTGGTAGACCGTAAGCAGAGGGATCATCACCGTGTCCGTCAAAACGTCGGTAATTTTAATATGCTCCGGCAAGTCCGTTTTCTGCCCCGCCAACCTGCGCGGCACATATATGGCCCACATCTCACCTCCCGACGTCAGTCTGTGTAAAGGAGAGACGGCGACTTTTATGTTTCGGCTGTTTGTCAAATACATCTTCAGCAGGCTAAAGCCGTTGCCCTCCAGGGTCGTCACCACGGTCTTGTTCAAGTATGGCGGCGTTATGTATCCGTGAGGCACATCTTCGCACTCTATATGTAATCTTGTGGTGACGGTGTAGGTCTGACGCAGTTTCTCAATGTGCCACAGGAGAGCAGACAGAAGCAGAAAGAGCAGAAACGTGCGGAAGTCTCTGCTCTTGGTGCTCTTGACCATTTTTTTTAATACCTTGATCATGCCGAGGACGTGCCGTTAGGGGCAAAGGTAGTTATTTATTTCGCATTGCGACTATGTGTATTTGTGCCAAGCTAGAGCATCTTGAGGGCAATTTGAGCGCAGGCCTCAGCGTCGGCAAGGGCATGATGGTGATTGGTCAGGTCGAATCCGCAAAACTTAGCCACAGTCTGTAATTGGTAATTGGGCAAGGTGTCGCCAAGTTTTCTTCTAGCCTCGCGGCAGGTGCACCTAAATGTGTATTTGTCTGAGGGGTAGGGCATTCCGTAGGCAGCGAACACAGCCTTCAGGCACCCCTCGTCAAACGGGCTGTTGTGCGCCACCAGACATAGTCCGTCAATCCGTGGCATAATCTCAGTCCAGACGTCCACAAAGTTTGGCGCATCTTTAACGTCTTCCTCCGTAAGCCCATGTATGCTTGTGGTGAAGCTTCTGAAATATGACGGGCGCGGGTTTATTAGGCTGTAATATTTGTCAACGACAGTGCCATCCCTGACCACTATCAGGCCAACGCTGCAAACACTGGATCTGTGCTCATTGGCGGTCTCGAAGTCAATTGCCGCGAAATTTTTCATATGACCAAGGTTTTAGATATGAGAAATTTGCAAACATCATCCCAGCTCATCACGTCAAACCCGCACCCTGCCGTGGCACGCTTGCCCTCAATGAGCAATGCGTCCATGCCAGCGGCCTTGGCCCCGGCTCCGTCTGTGTCCGCACGGTCGCCTATCGCAAGTGTTTCGGTGGGTTCGACACCCATGGCGTGCGCAACTTCGATAAAGGGACGCGCTGAAGGTTTTAAGGCCCCCATTTCTTCTGCGCTCCATTTGCCAATCCGGTTATCGTTCAGCCCTATGGCCTCCATCCGCTGTTCGGTGTTGGGATAGTCTGACAAGACGCAGACTTTTATTCCTGCGTTGATAAGCGCTTTGATGGTCTCTTTGGCCCCTTGGCGTGCCATATATGCTGATTTCAACGTCCTGGCCATAGATGGTAAATATTTCTCTGAATACCAAGTGGATATTCTGCTCACATCTATGCCTGTGGCTTCCGCCAACCTTTTCGTCATTTCTAGTCTAAGCGCAGCTCCGTCTTTCATGTCTGCGCCAGCGAGCGAGAGCCTCACTTTGCGCTCCGCTTTTGCCCATAGCGCATGGCGCAAGTTATGCAACACAAGGCGAAGGGCGTAGTGGTGGCCATCGTACAGTGTGTTGTCAAAATCAAAAATTACGAGTTTATATCTCTTGTCTTTCTCCATATTCAAAAAATAAGAAAGCCCCTCGGCGCATTTTGCGTCGCAGGGGCTTGTTGGTATTGGTCTATCCGTTATTTCACAATCAGCTTCTCGAATTTCGGGTAGCGTTTTTTGTCTTTAAGGAGCAGCAGCATCAGCTTGAACTGGCCATCGCGGGCCCCTTCTGCGATGCACTCGGCCTTAAACTTCTCGAATGAGTTATCTTCCAGTCGATGGGTGATGGGATCTTTGACGCGGAACGAGGCCCTCTTGGCATCGTACTCAATGTTGATCTTCTTAAGGCTTGCGTCAACTGCTTTGGTGAACTCCTCCGCCTGCTCTTGAGACGTTGACTTGTCGGCGAACTCGTAGAAGAAGTGATAGCCCGAATACTCAGGATCGGCGAAGCCTATGAAGAAACGTGTTGGCATCTTAAGCGCCTCCTCTGCCTCATGCACGGCCTTGATGAACTGCCTCTCGTGGAGTTTCTCTCCGGTGAGAGTCACGATGCCGTTTACCTTTTGAATGAACTGAATGGTTGGTATGGTGCCGTTGAAGCCACTCACCACAATGAGGTCGTTCATGTTATATCGGTAGAGGCCGGAGCAGGTGGTCACGTACATGCAGTAGCGTTTGCCTTTCTCCAGTTTGCTGAGTGGCAGGAACTCCGGATTCGGGTTGTCAAGATCTTCCTCGCGAATGAACTCGAAATAGTGCATATGAGCGAAGAGGGTAGTGTCGTCCTTCTCATTGAGGACGAGGCCAGCGCGGCACTCTGAGGCAAAATAGCCAAACTCAATTTGCTTGGTATGCTCGGGGAACGAGTCTTTGATCTTGTCAAGATATATCTTTGTGTTTCCGCAGTGCCATGTGTTGACCACGGCAAGGTCTGGCCAATAGTGCTTAGGCAGCACGTGACCATACTTGGCCTTGATGTCGCGCAGCTCCTGCGCTCTTGCCGGGTTTGGCTTCATACGGCTGCGCAGAGCCTCCCTGACGTTCTGTGGGATGTCAAGATCCTCTTTGAGCGTGCCGTTCTCTATGTCCTTGACATAGTCGTCGTAGAACTCGTTGACGTTATTCTGCATCTCGACGATGGTTGACGGATTCGCCGTGATGAGTACGGTAGAGTTCATCGCGATGCCAAAACGCATGATGGTGTAGTAGCGGGCGCGGTAGTCTTTAATCTCGAACACCTCGGCAGGCGATGAGTAGGCCACCTTGACAAAGTCCGGGCAGTTGGTGAAAGACACGCCAGAGACCGATCCGTAGACTGTACCGTCTGGAGCGAAACCCTCTATGGCCTTTCCTACGATGGTGACAACTCCACCCGCGAAAGCGTGGCGATTCGCCTTGATGAGGCTGGAGAGCCACATCTTGTTCATGCGGCCATAGACATCAGAGAAATATTTGAACGTGATGGGAATCCATTTGGGTTCGCTTGTCGTGCCGGAAGTTGTGGCGTACATCTTTGGCTTGCCAGGGAAAAGAATATTCTCCTCTCCGTGCATATGCCTGTTGATGTAAGGACGGAGGTCTTCGTAGTCATTCACCTTGACGTTGGCCTCGTAGGCTTTGAACAGCTCGGCGGGAGTCTTGGCCTTCAAGATGCCGGCGAAATCATGAGCCTTGCCATATTCCGTGTCCTTGGCGTATTCCAAGATGCCGCGGAGTGTCTTGGCTTGCGCCTTCTCGACATTACGGGCGGCGCAACGCAACTTGAAATTCTCAATCATTCCGACTAGCCCGATGGCAAAGTTAATCTTGTGCCATCCCTTAATCCATTGTCCTTTCATTCTAAAACAGCTTCTGAAAAATTTTCGCAAAGCAAAATTACCCAGAGTTGCGGTCCCTGTTGGTGGTAGTTTTACTGATTTTTAGTGCCATCAAAACCGAAAATGTCTTCCTAATCTCCCGAAAGCAAACGGCCTAACGCGTTCCTGGCATGGGCCAGCATAGCCTCCCAGCTTTCAACTGAATTGTTGCCTACAATGTCACTCACAAATTTGATTGCCATGAATGGAATGTCAAAAGCGTTTGCCATTTGCGCCATTGCGAATGCCTCCATGTCGCATACGTCTCCATCAAAATGCCCATCTGTGACAAATGAATCTCCCGTGTTGCATATGCCTGTTTTGCATTTCGCCATGAGTTTGTCAAAGAGGATTATGCCATTCGCCTTCGCGGTAGACTTGTATGTCGTCCCATATTGCGCAAGTTTGAGCATATCCCTGTCTATGAACGTATTGCAAGCCACAATGTCTCCCATTTTCAGCCCATCGTTTGGTTTTGCCCCTGCTGTGCCTATGTTGAGGATGGCGTCAACGTGTGGTGCGTCAGGTCTTGCCAATCGTTTTGCTAAAGAGACTGAGGCCTGAACCTTGCCGACGTTCGTTATGAGGGTCTCAAAGGAAGCGTTTTGCAGGCGTATTGTCGGCATCTCCTCTTTTAATGCTGCTATTATGAGAATGTGCATGGTGGGTTTCAATATGAATTTTTAATGGGAAGGGGCTTCAAGCCGTTGCATAGCCTGAAGCCCCTTGCGCGTCTAAAAATGACGTTTCTTACTTGTAGAGCGGGTCTGCGCCGATGGTGCCGACCAGAGACTGCTTGTACTCGTCCGTCGCCAAATAATTGAGGCGTTCTTTGAGTTTTGCAATCTTGTAATCAATGCGCATGTCATTGATGCAATTGACGTTCTCCGGCCTGTTGCGGAAGGCTATGATGTAGTCAAGCTGACGCTGCGTGAGCTCAATGTCGCGCTGTTGCTTGAGATCAAGCCTCTCCTTATACCAGTCGCTCGCAAGGACATAGTCGCGGTCAAAGAGGTGGCGAATCTCGGGGTCGTCAATGGTCTTACCCTCATACTCGCCATATGCCATGACATAGAGTATGGCCTTCAAAGGCGGAATGGCGGCCTCTACGCTGCCCTCCTCAAAATATTTGAGGGCCACTTTGCGCTGCGCCTCGACGATGTTGTTGATGCCATCTACGAACTGATCCATGTCTTGGAGCTCCGGCTTGAGCATCTTCTCATCAAACACGGCAAGGGGCTCGTCAAAGAGGCGGTTCATACAACGGAAAGCGAAGTTCTCGTTGATACGGTAGCCGAGCCTGCTGGCCAAGACTTTTTGCCCCTTGTATTCAAAGTCCTCCATCTTGTCGAAGCATCCGTTTTTGATGAGGAAGTTTGCGTCGCGGTCTTCGGGAACCATACGGGCCCATATCTCCGGGATGAGGATGGAAATGTCGTGGTCGAACCTGCTGTTTCCGATGTAGCCTGCGGCAGTGGTGAAACCCTGGTAGCCAGTCAGTATGAAGCAGAGCAACGCATTGTTGAGGTCCGTTGTCGTGCAGAGCATATTGAATGGGGCCTTCGTCAGCGCACCCTCACTGCCAGCGC
>CAKUYZ010000107.1 GCA_934717675.1 uncultured Bacteroidales bacterium | reverse complement strand
GTACAAGCCAAGAAAGGCTATGCCGGCAGTCGGTTTGGTCTGGCATCCGCCCTTTCATCATATGCCTCTGACAAATGGGGGAAAGACGACATTGAGGCCGCAAATCAAAAAGCAGCCGAACGAATATGCCGATTCGTATTTCGCAAGCCACATAAAGCTCAATAAAACTCTGATCCTGCCTACCCATCTAAGCGGTTAGTATTGGCTTCACTAGCCTAGTATTTTGGATATATAAGCCTTTGTTTTACTGATAATCGCACAAATCTGCAAAAACTCCAACCATGGACTTGTCTCGCCACTTCATATTGCTCAACGGTGAACCCAAGACGCAACAAATAGACTCCATCAGGCGGAACGGGACGAACGGCTTTTGCATACGGTTCAAGAACAACGCAAAAGATTACAACTATGGCTACGACAAGGTCACGTGGCTAAGCTCCCCGCAATGGCTCGACCCGCAGCATTGCAATGTCTTTGTCAATGGCATTAGACAAGACAACGTAAGGGAGATATGGCAATTTGGCGACAAAGCAAAACACTATTGGCGAGTTTTCCGCACAGATGGGTTCATTCAAGACGGAGATGAGACAAACATCAGGGTATTAACATCTTGCCTCGGCGAGCAAGAGAGCAAAGACACTTTCACCTACCTGAAAAACGTGGCGGCCATCAACCCTCTCGGCAAAGACGCTGACAATGCCGGGATATTGGCAGGCATATATTCAAAAGTGGATTTTATAGGTGACGACACGGCAGCCGCTTGCTACCTCAACCCAAGCAAACATAACCCCAAAAACCTGAGGCATAAAGATATAATATATCCTTTCGGCTGCAACGCAAGCCAAAAGAGAGCCGTGACGGAAGCCTTTGAACACCAAATGAGTGTGATACAAGGCCCCCCGGGAACAGGAAAGACGCAGACCATATTGAATATCTTAGCCAACACTGTTCGTCAGGGTATGACGGCACTGGTTGTGTCAAACAACAATTCCGCCACGGCCAATGTGCTAGAGAAACTGGAGAAATATGGCGCATCGTTTATAGTAGCCCCACTTGGCAGCAAGAGCAACAAAGACGCTTTCATTGCCAATCAACCGCCCGTCCCTGCTGAGTGCGGGTCTTGGGGTCTTTCTAACGCAGACGCCGCAAGCAAAAGGCAAGAGCTGCACACCACTTTGCGGCAACTTGACAGAGTGTATGCCTTGCAAAATGAGCGTGCTGGGCTGCGACAGGAGCAGCAGGCCGTAGCTCTGGAGTGGAAACACTTTTGCGCAGACTGCAACATTGACGAGCGTGAAAATTTGCGAAACCGCGCACACAGCGCACGCATTATGTCTTTGTGGCTCAAATGCCAAGCCTACGCCAATGGCGAGAAAACAAAGCAGGCCGATTGGCTAACACAATGTTTTGAGAATATAGGGTGGCTATGGATGAAGTGGACTTGCCGACGCCTATTGCACACAAACAGCCATTTTGACAAAAACAACCTTACGCCACTCATCAAGGAGTTACAAAAACAATATTATCTCAACCGAATGGAAGAGATAAGGCTAGCCTTAGGCTCCGTGGAAAGAGACTTGGCACAATATGACGCCCCAAAACTAGCCGACACACTGACGGACGTGTCCATGACGCTGTTTAAGGATTCACTCTACAGCCGTTACGCCAACGGTGATCGCACAGTTTTTGCCAACGCCATAGATATGAAGATGCGCGAGGCAGAGTTTAGGCAGCGGTTTCCTGTGGTTCTTAGCACCACCTTTTCAGCCCGCTCCTGCTCTTTTACTGATGAGCCCTACGACTACATCATAATGGATGAGGCCTCGCAAGTGTCTATAGACACCGGAGCCTTGGCACTCACCTGCGCAAAAAATGCTGTCATTGTTGGCGACACTCTGCAACTTCCGAATGTGGTGACGGAAGAAGACAAGCTGAAGCTCAATGCCGTGATGAAGCAATACCATATCCCTGAAGGATATGACTGCGCAAAAAACAGTTTCTTGCAGTCGGTTATGGAGGTTGTGAAGAATATGCCCAAAACATTACTGAGGGAACATTACCGATGCCATCCGCGCATCATCAACTTCTGCAACAAGAAGTTTTATGGCGGCGACCTGCTCATCATGACTGAGGACAAAGGTGAAGATGACGTGCTGACGGCTGTACGCACCGTGAAAGGCAATCACGCTGTCAACCACTACAACCAACGCGAGATTGACGTGGTGAAAGAAGAAGTGCTACCGACACTTGGAAGCCATGACGACATAGGCATAATCTCGCCATATAACAGCCAGGTGGACGCATTCAACCGTCAAATGGACAATGTCAAGGCTGGCACCATTCACAAATATCAGGGCCGCGAGAACGACACCATAATCCTAAGCGTGGTTGACAACCAAATCTCGGAATTTTCTGACGACGCCAATATGCTGAACGTGGCCGTGTCTAGAGCCAAAAAGAAGTTCTGCCTGGTGATGACGGGCAACGAGCAGGAGAAAAACGGAAACATTATGGACCTGCTCGACTACATAGCCTATAACAACTGTGCCGTGACGGAAAGCAAACTAGCCTCCATATTCGATTATCTCTACACACAATACACAGAGCAGCGCATGGCATTCCTTGAGGCGAACCCGAACATATCTGAATATGCCTCCGAAAACCTGACCTTCTCCATGCTCAGAGAAATACTTGCGTCAGACACTAACTTCAATACGCTCAAAGTATTGTGCCACGTCCCGCTACGCCAAGTCGTGAAAGACACCACAATGATGAGCGAAGAAGAGCGGAAATATGCCAGCAACTATAACACGCATCTAGACTTTCTGATTATCAACCAAGTAAGCAAACTGCCTGTCTTGGCTGTTGAGACTGACGGATACTCTTTCCACAACGACAAGACGGAACAGCACAGACGCGACATGATGAAAGACCACATTCTCAATTGCTATGGCCTGCCATTATTAAGGCTTTCTACCAGGGGAAGTGGCGAAAAAGAAAAAGTGGCCTCTGCGTTAACGCTTTGGGCCACTTGAATATGAAAGGCTCACCCCTCCCCCTCCAAGAAAAGCCGGATGTAGCGGTCTAGCGTGCCGCGGTCCACGCGGCACAGCTTGGCAATCTTCCGCTTAGACACTCGCGCCTTGAGCAGCTCCTCAATGAGCAGGCGCTTGCCGTGGAGCTTATATTTCTCCGGTGCGCTCCTACGCCCCTTGGGCCTCCCCAAGATGACGCCCTCGGCCCTCCGGCGCGCCAGGGCCTCTTTGGTGCGCTGGCTGATGAGGTTGCGCTCAATCTCGGCAGACAGGCCAAAAGCGAAAGCCAAGACCTTGCTCTGGATGTCGTCTCCCAACCTATAATTGTCCTTAATGGTCCAGACGCGGCACTCCTTAGTCATGCATATGTTCAGAATCTCCATTATCATGAACAGGTTACGCCCCAGCCGCGACAGCTCGGCGCATATTATCAGGTCGTCTTTGCCAATGCGCCTCAGCAATTTGCCCAGCTCGCGCTTGCCATAGGCCTTGGTGCCGCTTATGGTCTCCTCGATCCACCCGTCAATGGACAGGCTCTCGCGCTGGCAGAAATTATTAATCTCAAAACGTTGGTTCTCAACGGTCTGCTTGTCACTGCTTACTCTGATGTAGCCGTAAATCATAGTTTTCTGTGTTAATGTTCTGTCTCGTCATAGCCACCTTGCCCACACATGGTCGGCGCAGCGCCTTCCGCCACGTCTGGCCACCTTTGGCCCGGGCCAATTGCCACCATTGTCCGCGACCCTCCTCCGCATCTCACTAAAATTTAGTAACTTTGCGTCGTCTTTCGGCTCTCGCCGCCTCTTGTGGCAGAGCGCGGGGTCGAGGCGGCATGGATAAGAAAACAGATTAGCAAGAGACATGATAACAGTAACGGATCTCGCCATCCAGTTCAACAAGAAGCCTCTCTTTGAGGACGTAAACCTAAAATTCTCCCCCGGCAACTGCTACGGCGTCATTGGCGCCAACGGAGCCGGCAAGTCCACGTTCCTCAAGATTCTTGCCGGGCAGCTAGACTCCACCAAAGGCTATGTGGAGATGGCCCCGGGCGAGAGGCTCTCCGTGCTGGTGCAGGACCACTTCGCATTTGACGACCACACTGTGCTAGACACCGTGCTCATTGGCCACAAGAAACTGTGGGACAACATGCAGCGCAAAAATGAGCTGTACTCCAAGCCCGACTTCTCCGACGCCGATGGCGAGGAGGTGGCCAAGCTCGAGGAGCAGTTTGGCGAGATGGGCGGATGGACCGCCGAGAGCGACGCGGCCAACCTGCTCAGCGGCCTCGGCGTGACGGAAGACCTCCACTATCAGCTCATGAAAGACCTCTCCGGCAAGCAGAAAGTGAAAGTGCTGCTGGCGCAAGCCCTTTTCGGCAACCCGGACAACCTGCTGCTTGACGAGCCTACCAACGACCTCGACCTCGACACCGTCCTCTGGCTAGAGGACTACCTGGCCAACTTCCCCAACACCGTCATCGTGGTCAGCCACGACCGCCACTTCCTAGACAACGTCTGCACCGACATTGTGGACATTGACTACAACAAGATCCGCATGTTCTCCGGCAACTACACCTTCTGGTACGAGAGCTCGCAGCTGGCCCTCCGTCAGCAGGCCGCGCAGAACAAGAAGGCGGAGGAGAAACGCAAGGAACTCATGGAGTTCATCTCGCGCTTCTCCGCCAACGTGGCCAAGAGCAAGCAGACCACCAGCCGCAAGAAGATGCTGGAGAAACTCAACGTGGAGGAGATCGCCCCCTCGACGCGCCGATACCCGGGCATAATCTTCACCCCAGAGCGACCTGCGGGAGACAAGGTGCTGGAGGTACGCGACCTCGCATTCTCAATGGACGACGGCACGCGCCTCTTCGGCGACGTCTCTTTCAACGTGGAGCGCAATGACAAGATATGCCTCCTCTCGCACGACGTGCGCGCCACCACCGCGCTCTTCCGAATCCTCAACGGCGAGATTCAACCCGAAAGCGGCACATTCTCATGGGGCACAACCATCTCCATGGCCTACCTGCCGCTAGACAACACCGAGTTCTTCAACAAAAAACTCGACCTCACCAACTGGCTGGCACAGTTCTCGCCAAACACCGAGGACTTCTTCCTCCGCCAATATCTGGGCAAGATGCTCTTCGGAAGCGAGGACATCAAGAAGACGTGTAACGTCCTCTCCGGCGGCGAGAAGATGCGCTGCATGATCGCGAAGATGATGCTCTCGAACCCCAACGTGGTGATGCTGGACCACCCCACGAACCACCTGGACATGGAGTCTATCCAGGCCTTCAACAACAATATGAAGACCTACCCCGGCAACATCCTCATGACGAGCCACGACCACGAGTTCATACGCTCCGTCTGCAACCGCGTCATTGAGATCACGCCCAACGGGACTATTGACAAGTATATGGACTTTGAGGACTATATGCAAGACGAGGCCATAAAGGCCAAGCGCGAGGCTATGTACGCCGTCAAGTAAGCGCACGCAGGCCACGCACGCCAAGCCAAGACGCCCGCCGTGAGGTGACAACCCTCGCGGCGGGCGTCTTTTTCCTCCCCCGACCCCCCCCCCCCCCC
>CAKUYZ010000106.1 GCA_934717675.1 uncultured Bacteroidales bacterium | reverse complement strand
GTGCTGGTTTGCGGGGTCGAGGTTGGCGGTTGGCTCGTCAAACAGCAATATGTGCGGCTCTTGCGCCAAAGCTCTGGCTATGCTTGTCAGTTGCCTCTGCCCATCGCTCATCTCGCCTGTCTTTTGTGATGCCAACCCCTCTATGCCCACGTTTCGCAACGCCTCCATTGCCGCGGCAATGTCTTCTTCGCTATCTCTTAGAGCCAGGAGGCTGCGGTAGGGGGTGCGACCTAATAAGGTGTAAGCCAATGCCGTGATGTCGGTTATCTCTCTGACGCCCGACGCCGTGGCCACTGTTTTTGCCAATTCGCGGGCCGTGATGTCGTCAATGTCGCGGCCTTCTATCTCAACCTCTCCTCTATGGTGCGCGATCTGTCCCGTCATTGCGCGCAGCAGAGTGCTTTTCCCTGCGCCGTTTGGGCCTAATATGGCCGTGACCGTTTGGCTGCGGAACTCAAGGTTGACGTCCCGTATGATCATCTTTTGCCTTGTGTATCCGCCGAAATATCCGCGGAGTCTGACCGTTATCTCGCTGTCTTTTTCCATTTTATGGTCAGGTATACGAATGCTGCTCCGCCGAAGACCGCGCATATGGCGCCCGTTGGCAGTTCACGGGGGCTTATTATCGTCTTGGCAACAAGGTCGCACGTCAATGTGAGCGCCGCGCCAGCAAGTCCACAGGCAGGGAGTGCCACCCTGTTGTCAGACCCAAGCGCGGAGCGGACGGCGTGGGGGACAGCCATGCCGACGAAAGGAATGATTCCCGCGGCGGACACAGACAGTGCGGCGAGTAGCGTGGCCGCAACGAAAATGATGCCTGTGGCGGTATGGGTGTTAACGCCGAGCGAATGGGCTTCTCGCTCTCCTAGTTGCAGGATATTCAATATGTTGCCACAAAGCGGAGACAAAAGCGTGGCCGCGGTCCCTGCGCAAGCCACAGTCACAGCCATGCCATGGCTGGTCCCGTCAAAAGTGCCTATGGACCACGCCAAGACTTGGCTGGCGTCTTCACGTGCGGCCAGGGACAGCAGCACAGTTGTGGCTGCGGACGATACGAAACTTACCATGACACCGCACATAAGCATTGCGCCAATGTCATAACCCACGGTGCGCCGCAAGGCTAGTATGGCAGCCATGGTCACCAATCCGCCAACGGCGGCCGACGTCGCGACTGCCCATCCGCCCCAAATCCCCACTAGGCCGAATGTGAAGGCTATGGCCACGCCAGCTATCGCGCCGCCAGATATTCCCATGGTATAAGGCTCCACCAGCGGGTTGCGAAACAGCCCCTGCATCAGGGCTCCCGATATGGAGAGTAACGCACCCACGCCCACGGCGCACAACATTCGGGGCAACCGCAGTTCGCTGATTATCACGCTCTCCACTTCAGGGGACGTGTCTGCCAGCCCGCATTTCAGGTAGGCGGCGCACAGCCCAGTGAGCAGAATGACGCAAGCGGCCAGTGCGGGCGCGGCTCTCATTTGCGTTGGCCTCCTTTGCAGATCTGCTCCATCGCCTTGCGGAAGAAAGTGGGGGTGGGGCAGCATAGCGTCGTCTCGTCCACCACAATCACGGTGGCTTTTGTGAGTTTTGCCCATTCCGCCGCTTCTTCTTTACCTAGCCCTCCCATTGACGACACAATGATCACGTCGGGCCTGCGTTGCAGCACGGCCTCGCGGGAGCAGGGACCCTCGTTGGCAGCCAGCACGTTGGTCATGCCCAGTCTGGTTGTCATGTCGTTTATGTAATAATCCGGTGTCGCGCCCCACAACGGGTGCGTGCCTATCTGAATGTAAACCTTCTTGCCTCTAGTCCACGTCGTTGTGTTTGCCAGACTGTCAACTTTTGCATGCTCTGTCTTCACGTTGGCCAATGCCTCTTGCCTGTGGTTCGTCAGTGAGCCAATCTCTTCCGTCTGCTTGTCCAGTTCGTTGAGGTCTTTGGCCGTGGCAATCTCCACAACTTTTATTTTCAGCGATTTTAGCTTGCTTGTTACGGTTTGTGGCGTGAAAGGTGAGGCTATCACCACATCTGGCCGCAGGGCTATTATGCTCTCCAAGTTCACTGTCATGGCGTCGCCAACGGTGGTGCTCTGCGTGCCGGGGAGTGGCTTGGGGCAGTAGCTGGTGCGGCCCGTAATGTTGGCGTCGGCCCCTATTTGCGCGGCGGTGTAGGAGGCCGAGGGCAATAGAGACACAACCCTCTGCGCCGTCGCGGTCAGAGCGATTAATAATAATGACAGCGTGGCCGATAATATCCTTACCATCTTTTCTGTGTGTTAGATAAATAAGAAGGGCAACCACCCTTGCGCTGTGGTGCGCGGTTTTGGGAGGTTGCCCGTTATGATAGAGGTCAGCATAGCGCCGCCTTGGCGAGCCCTTATGCGTCTATATTCGCATATTTTGCGTTATCCTCAATGAACTTGCGTCGGGGTTCGACGTCATCGCCCATGAGTGTGGTGAAGACCCTCTCGGCCTCAATGGCATCTTCTATGCTCACCATTTTCAGCGTTCTTTTTGCCGGGTCCATTGTGGTGTCAAACAATTGCTTGGCGTCCATCTCGCCCAAACCTTTGTATCGCTGCACGGTCACTGTGCCGGCTCCGCCAGTATGAGCCTGGATGAAGTTCTTGCGCTGCTCCTCGTTCCAGCAATACTCCTGATCTTTGCCCTTTTTGCACAAATAGAGCGGTGGGGTGGCTATGAACACGTGGCCGCCCTCGATCAACTCGCGCATGTAGCGGAAGAAGAAGGTGAGGATAAGGGTGTCAATGTGGCTACCGTCCACATCGGCATCGGTCATCAGAACCACGCGATGGTAGCGAAGCCTCGACATGTTGAGAGCCTTGGGGTCTTCTTCTGTACCCACAGAGACTCCCAGCGCCATGTAGATATTCTTGATGGTCTCACTCTCAAAAGCCTTGTGCCACAACGCTTTCTCCACATTGAGGATTTTGCCGCGCAGAGGCAATATGGCCTGGAACTTGCTGTCGCGCCCCTGCTTGGCCGTGCCACCTGCGGAGTCACCCTCCACGATGAAGAGCTCGCACTTCGATGGGTCGCGGTCTGAGCAGTCAAACAGTTTGCCTGGCAGCTTCAGGTTGTTCATGGCGCCCTTGCGCTGCACCGTCTCCCTGGCCTTGCGTGCCTCTATGCGCGCCGTGGCTGCCAATATGACTTTGTCTATGATGAGGTTGGCCTCTTTGGGGTGCTCTTCAAGATAGTTCTCCATGGCCTCGCTCACTGCGTTCGCCACAGCGGTGGCTGCTTCGCTGTTGCCGAGCTTGGTCTTGGTCTGTCCCTCAAATTGCGGCTCCATCACCTTGACGGAGATGACGGCAGTGAGACCCTCGCGGTAATCCTCCGCGCTTATGTCTATCTTCTGTTTCTCCAGCCTCTCGAACTTCTTGTTGGCTTTTGCCCACTCGCTCAGCGCATTGGACAGTCCGCGCCTGAAACCGTTGAGGTGTGTGCCACCTTCCACGGTGTCGATGTTGTTCACGAAGCTGTATATGTTCTCTGAGTAGCTGTCGTTATACAGCAAGGCCACATCCACAGGCACCGGCCCCTTGTCGTTGCTGATGCATATTGGCGCCGGCAGCAGGCTGGTGTTCGACCCGTTGATGTATGTGACGAACTCCTCAAGTCCCTTCTCGGAGTAGAACGAGTCCTTCCTGGGCTGCATTGGCGCGCCATCCTTGCTTTGGGTTCTCTTGTCTTCCAAGGAGATGCGTACGCCTTTGTTGAGGAACGCCAGCTGGCGCAGCCTCTTGGCCAGGATGTCGTAGTGGTATTCGGTAGTGGTGAAGATGGTGGCGTCGGGGTGGAAATGAACCCGCGTGCCGGTGGTGTCTGCCACGCCAACTTCTGCCACCGGGGCAAGGGGCTTACCCTTTGAGTATTCTTGCCTATACAGTTTGCCGCCGCGGCGGACCTCTACGTCCATATGGTCCGACAGGGCGTTGACGCAAGAGACTCCCACGCCGTGGAGGCCGCCGGATACCTTATATGACTGCTTGTCGAACTTGCCGCCCGCGTGGAGCACGGTCATGACCACCTCCAATGCGGAGCGATGCTCCTTTTCGTGCATATCCACCGGGATGCCTCGGCCGTTATCTTGCACGGTTATTGAGCCATCCTCATTGATAGTCACCTCAATGTGGGTGCAGTAGCCTGCCAGCGCCTCGTCAATGGAGTTGTCAACGACCTCATACACCAAATGGTGGAGGCCGCGCTCTCCGATGTCGCCAATATACATTGACGGACGTTTACGCACAGCCTCAAGTCCCTCCAGGACTGTGATGCTGCTCGCCGTATAGTCCGAGCTTGCGCCCTTTTCTTCCTCGTTCATAAATGTTCTTGTCATGCCGCGGCCTGCCTTGCCTGCCCGCCCGTGTGGCGTGGGAGCGGAGGCGCGGCGCGATAATTAATTTTACAACTCACAAATGTACGACTTTTTCCCTTTAAAAGCCATTCTTACGTCATTTCACAATTATCTCAACTCGCCTGTTCTGCGCTCTGTGCGCCTCGCTGTCGTTGGCGACGCGTGGCCTCGTGGCGCCGCTCGAGGATATTGACAGTTTGTCCTGCGGCACGCCGCTCTCCGCCAGCCTGTCCGCCACGGCTTTTGCCCGCATGAGGCCAACTCTTTGGTTCGTCTCGTCAGAACCTTTGTCGCACGTGTGGCCGATGACTATGACCGATGTGGCCGAGCCGTTGGCTATCAGTTGCGCTATGCGTTCCACCGTCTGTGAGGCTTCGTCATTGAGTTTTGCTCCGCCAAGCTCGAAACCTATTGGCCCTTCGAGATCAATGAGTTCTTGCAAGGAGGGGTACTGTGGCGCGGGTGTGGTGGGCGTGGTGTCTTGCGTCGTATCTGTTGGCGACGCCGCGGGCGAGGGTGGTATATCGTCATGCGTGTGTCTGTCGGTTGGCGTTGTGGCGGGAACTTCGGTGTGTCGTGGCTCGCGCTTTCGCTTGCGTCGGCCTATTTGTGTGCGAAAAAAGAGGCCGACGCCAAACTGTGTGGGTCTGATTGGGCCGCACTCCGAGGTCTCGAGAATGCTGTGATACTTTGCGTCTGTGTATCCGTTTGCGCGGAGGCAGTCCGGATCGAACTGCCTGACGTCCGCCTTCCTCTTCAAATCAGAGAACGCGTGGCCTATGAATGCCTCGACGCCCAGTGCGCTCTCCTTCCCAATGCGGACAGACGCTCCGGCTCCTGCCCCGGCGTATGCAGCTAGAGTTCTTAGCCTTATGTTTCCTCGGTGGCTGCCGCGGTCGGTATAGAATCCATTCTCAGGCATGTCGTAGAGAAGCAGGTTATACTGCTCGTAATATCCTTCGGTGCTGATGCTGCCGCCTGTGGTCTTGAACTTTGCGGCGAAAGGTATTGTCACGCCGGCCCACGCCCTGGCTTCGAAAGACAGTTTTCGGAGTGGCGAGGCGCGGAATATCATATGCAGGGGGATGTCCGCCGTACAAATTTTTTGCTCTTCAGTTATGTTGTCTAGCGTTGCGCGGTGTTCGTATGTTTCGCCGTCCTTGTCTATGGCGTTCGGCGTGACCATGGTGGCGCTGTTTGTCGTCTTGTTTCGCCACTCGCCAAGGCCGATGCCCGCTCCAATCAGGAAATGCCTGCCCTTTGTAAAAAGAATTGTGGCATCCGTGCGGAAGGACGCGAGAGAGGTCGCGGAGGCCGTTCT
>CAKUYZ010000105.1 GCA_934717675.1 uncultured Bacteroidales bacterium | reverse complement strand
CGAGCGCGGGAGAGTAGGTTGCCGCCACCTGACGAGGCCCCCCGACGGAGACATCCGCCGGGGGGCCTCTTTTTTTCACCCCCGCGCGAACCGGCGACCCCAGCCGCCATGTCCCGAACCCACCATGCGGAGACGGCACGCGTGCCGTCTCCCGTAACGGAAACCTACCTCTCCATCCTAAGCAATGCAATGGTAAATATGGCCTATCTACAGCTATTGCATCACAATCTGCTTATGCTGCAAATTGCTGTATGCACAAAAAATGGATATAGGAAGCTCTACGCATCCCATATCCATCCGCATTTGGCCATTGACAGCTACGTTTTGCTAATGTACCTTGAGTTTTGTTGTACAAGTTCTTGATACTTGAATGTTGTTTGATGTTGTTGGGTCTATTGGCTGCCCACATTCAGGACATATCTGCCCGCATTCAACGTAAAACCAAAATTTCGCGCCGCAATTTTCACACGTTATGTATCCCATGACAATAAATTTAATGGCGAGGTAGGCTGCAAATGTTCCCCATCTACCACGTTGGCAAATTTATCTCTCACATATTGAATGATATATTAACAAAAAAAAACACTTATAAACTTTGTTGCGCCACATGGCGTTTTACTTCCGCCGATTATAATCCAGCTCGGCTCTCCTCGCTTTCTTGTATTTCCATTTCAAAAGAGCTATCTTTACAAGCCGCCTGTATGTAATGGGCACACTTATGTTACTTGGCAAGTTTTTTGCTCTTGCCTCAGTATGACTAATCAGTCGAAAATATCAATACGAATGGCTAGCGCAGCCGCGGTCGCCGTAATTTTGGCCGCAGGCCTTGTGGCATCTTCTTTCACAAGCGGTGGGGCGCTGCCGCAGGTGTCCAAGACTGCCGGATATGGCGTGCCGGGGCGGGCTGTGGATTTAGGGCTCTCGGTCCTCTGGGGTGACCAGAACATTGGGGCCACGGGACCTGACGATGTGGGCCGTCTCTTTGGCTATGGAGACATATCTGGGGCTGTCACCACATGCTCCTATGCCGACTATGTGTCTCAAGATATAGTGGGTACTGACAGAGATCCTGCCTATGTCTTTTGGGGCGGAGGGTGGAGGATGCCGACGGCCTCCGAGGTCAATGAACTTGTTGAGCGGTGTGAATGGCGGTGGACTGTCCGCAATGGCGTTGAGGGCTATGTGGTCAAGGGGCGGACGGGCTCCATATTCCTCCCCACCACGGGCCAACGCTCTGGCTCCGAGGTGGCCTATGCCAAGACCAGGGGCTATTATTGGTCTGGCGAGGTGAGCGAGGCCGACGCCGACTATGCCTGCGCCCTCTTTTTCTATCGAGGTGGGCATATGCTCAAGGAGTACCGGAGGTTCTACGGCTTTGCCATCCGTCCGGTCAAAGAGGAGTTCTAAGGGGCGTCACTCCTCATCACCCTCTTCGAGAAACTGCTGCAGCGAGGCCATATACGTCTCGTTCATCCAAGTGGAGACTTCATCGTAAGCGTCATCGGGAATGTTCGTCAGCACTGCGTATATCTCTGTCCGCACATTGCTCCGTGCGGTGAGCTTGATTGTCAATACCGACTCAGCGTCTTCAGACAGATACCACTCTTGCCTCACCATCTTGTTCTCTTCAAAATCCAGGTTGCGGCCGCAGATGTCTCCGTCCCACATCTCAAATTCGCTACCCGCCTCCGTGCTCATTTGCGCAGGGTAACCTGTCCATAGCTCAATGGCGAAGGGCTTGGTCAGCGCCGCGTATACGTCTTCCGCGCTTGCGCCCACCTTTATGTTCTTCCTGTACTCTTTCATCGTCTGTCTATCTTTGCGTGCAAAGATAGAAAATTTGGCAGAAGGTGCGGCCTCGCTTTCACTTTGCTATTTGCGATGCCACTTTTATGCCGTATCGAAATATTTTGCCGTCTTTTCTGTGTTGTCTTTTTGGCGGTCTTGCTGTTTTTCCTTACTTTGGCGTTTCTCAATGAAAATCTAGCTGTCATATGTCGGAAGAGAAGTTTAGCACCAAGGCGGGTGCCGTGGCCGCTGCGGCCGGCTCGGCTGTGGGGTTGGGCAACATTTGGCGTTTCCCCTATGTGGTGGGCGAGGATGGCGGCGCGGCTTTCCTCCTGCTCTATGTCTTTTTCACCATCGTCATATCCATCCCGGTGCTTATGACTGAGTTCTCCATAGGCCGCATGACGGGGAAGCCTGTCACGTCGGCTTTCCAAGCTCTGCGCCCTGGCGGCAAGTGGCAGCTTATAGGTTTTGCGGGAATGCTCACGGCTTTCCTCATCATGTCCTATTATAATATTGTCTCTGGCTGGACTGTCTATTACTCCGTGGCTTCCTGTGGCGGTTGGCTAGAGGGTCTGCCTGAGGCCGACATTGCTCACGTCTTTTCTTCCCTTTCCTCCGATTCTGTGTCTTGCATCGCATGGATGTCCGTTGTCATTGGCGCCACCGCGTTCATTGTGGCCAAAGGTGTGGCAGGCGGCATTGAGCGTTACAGCAAGATTCTTATGCCGCTCCTTTTCTTGCTCATCATTGTCATGCTCGTCCGCGCTGTCACGCTCCGCGGCGCGGCGGAGGGCCTCCGGTTCTATTTGAGCCCAGACTTTTCCAAACTCACCCCGAGGGCTGTTTTTGACGCCCTTGGCCAGTCGTTCTTCTCCCTCAGCATTGGCATGGGCACCATGACCACCTATGGAGCCTACGTCCAGCGAAGGCAGAGCCTGCCGGGGCTGGCCGTGCGCGTGGCGTCGGTCGATTTCTTCGTGGCTTTCTTGGCTGGCGCGGTCATCTTCCCTTGCGTTTTCGCTTTTGGCATAAACCCTGGCGAGGGGCCTGGGCTCGTTTTCGTCACTCTGCCAAACATATTCAACCAGATGGCCTTCGGCCGTCTCTTTTCCATAGCGTTCTTCGTCTTGCTTGTTGTGGCCGCTCTCACCTCGTCCATCTCGTTGCTTGAGGTCGTTGTGGCCTATCTCAAGACCACTTTTTCAATGGGGCGTCGTCGGGCTGCCGCTGTGGCTTCATGCCTCACGCTCGTCTTTGGCGTGGCCTGCTCGCTGTCGCCCGCCATCTTCAACGCTTTCGATAAATTGACGGCCAATGTTATGATGCCGCTTGGGGCGTTCTTCATCATCATTTTTGCAGGATGGGTGTTGCCCAAGGACAAGTTGCGTGGTGAGTTGGAGGCTCATGGTGGCGGCTTCCGCCTTTTCTCTGTCTGCTATCCGTTGATCAAATATGTCATCCCGCTCGTGATTCTCTTCATTTTTGCCAACGGACTATACAGTTGGCTGGCGTAGAGTGGCTTTGGCGTGTCTCTTTTCCCCAAGATAGGTCGCCGACTGTCAGACGGCTACGCGACTTTGGCCCTCATCGCCGTCATCGTCTTTGCCGTCACGGAGCTGCGCTCGTGGTTTTGGCCTCCCGAAGGTGCGTGCGTTGTGGAAGATGACGTTCCGCCAGATTCGGTGGGCTTCTCCGCCACTGAGGCTTGGCGTGAGCCGGACAGTGTGTTTGTCAACACGGCGTCTCCCGCCGAACTGCGTCGCTCCGGTTTCTCGTATTATTTTGCCAGTCAGATTGTTTATCGCCGCGAGCAAGGCCGATATTTCTTCTCGGCAGAAGATCTTCTTCAAATCTGGTATGCCGACTCTGACCTTGTGCGCCGTCTTGAGCCGCGCATGGTCTTCCGTCTGCCCCCTGTCATGCGGCCCATCAGGACTCGTGCGGAGGCGTGGAGGTGCGAAGGGCTTGTTCCGGGCCGCCGCGCGCGCAGGGTCCCGCTCTTTCTTGCCGATTCGGCCGAGCTCACCGCTGCGGGGATGTCTCTCGCCGCGTGGGACACGCTCTCTGCTTTCCGGTCTCGATATGTGCTGGGTGGCTCCATGGCCTTTGACTCATTAGTGGCCGTTCCCGCGTCGGAACTCTCTTCAATGCTCGTGGGACATGTCGTTTCTGTGCGAGAGAGGCGAGTGCCTCGCGAGGCGGCCGAGGCTCCGAGCTTCCCCGTTGTCGAGCTCAATGGGGCCACAGTGGAGCAGCTTGTTGAGCTTCCTGGCATTGGGCAGCGCACAGCGGAGCGCATTGTTGAGTTCCGCCGCTCGCTTGGCGGTTTCGTCTCGCCGCGTCAGCTCGTGGGCTTGTGGCCAATAACAGACGAGGCGTTCCAGGCCATGAGCCCATACTTGGAGGCCGATTCGACTCGCGTCCCTCGCGTCAACGTCAACTCTTCCAACGACACGCGTATGCGCCGCCACCCCTATTTCCCTCCGTTGCTCATCTCGCGCCTCTGGCAGCTCAAGTTTGAGAGCGGAGGGCGTGCCCTCACCTCCGATGACGTCAAGCGTTGCGCCGAGGGCGTGGAGCTGAGCCCTTTCTTCTGGTCCTATGTCTCCTATTCTTCGGACAGATAATTTCTCTTGCTCCTATTTGCTTATATCACAATAATTTTGTTTCTTTGCCTCGTTTTTGAAACAAACCTGAATTACCAAAGCAAAAGACAATGATCGTAGTTCCTATCAAAGAGGGCGAGAACATCGAGAGGGCCCTCAAGAAGTTCAAGAGGAAGTTTGAGAAGACCGGCATCATGCGAGAGCTCCGCTCTCGTCAGGCCTACACCAAGCAGTCTGTCATCCGTCGCGAGAAGATGACCAAGGCCATCTACGTGCAGAAGCTGCGTCGCGAGGAGGAGATCTAGTCCCCAACTCGCCAAGCCATCCGCCCTCGGGCGCGTTGGCGTCAACTCAAAACGACTAACTGAAGGAGGTGGGTCTACCAATATTATAGGGGTGCCGGGAGCGTAATCTGCTCTCGGCACTTTCTTTTTTCCGTTGTTGCCATGCAGGAGGTTGAAGAGTTCCTTTCATATATGCTCTATCAGCGGCGATGCTCGCCGCTCACGGTGGCCGCCTATCGTGTCGATTTGCGAGGCTTCGCCGATTTCCTCTGTGCCGATGAGGTTACCTCGCCTCTGTCCGCCACCACCCGACTTGTCCGCCGTTGGATGATGCGCCTCCTGGCCGACGGGCTGTCGCCGCGCTCCGTAAACCGCAAGGTGGCCTCCCTCCGCAGCTTCTTCCGCTATTTCTGCTCCATCGGCAAGCTCAGCGTCAACCCGTGCCGCGCCGTGGAGAGCATAAGAGTGCCGAAAAAACTGCCGGTTTTCTTCCACGAGGAGGATATGAGCCGTATGCTCGCCCCCTCGCTTTTCCCCGACAGTTTCGAAGGCCAACGAGACAGGGTCATTCTGCAATTTTTCTACCTCACGGGGGTCCGTATCTCCGAGTTGGTCAATATGACTGTTAGTCAGGTAGATTTGTCGCTGGGTCAAATTGTGGTCAATGGCAAAAGGAACAAGCAGCGAATAATTCCCGTCACGCCAGCCCTCAAATCCATTTTATTTTCGTATCTTCAACTCAGAGAAACCGAGTTCGGGGCTCCACTGCCGGCCGACAGGCTCTTCGTCACCTCTGGCGGCGCGCCGGTCTACGCCAGGCTTGTATACAGCATCGTGCATAGACATATGGCGATGGTAGCCTCGGCCACAAAGATGAGTCCGCACGTCTTGCGACACACGTTCGCCACCGTCCTGCTCAACAACGGCGCCGACTTGTTGGCCATCAAGGAGCTGCTCGGCCACTCTAGTCTCGCGGCTACGCAGATATATGCGCACAGCGACTTCGAACAGTTAAACAAAATCTACAAACAGGCCCACCC
>CAKUYZ010000104.1 GCA_934717675.1 uncultured Bacteroidales bacterium | reverse complement strand
CAGCAGCCACATTACAATGAAATATGAGTAGATATGGGCTGATAATTTTATGCCGTGTACCACGCCCCCATTCAGTTTGTACAATGCCGCAATCTGAATGCAGCAAAGTATCACAGCGGCAAAAGCTGCCAGCAAAGGTTTTGATGTTCGGAAAGGGATCTTTAGCCCCTGGGCCTTGAGTACGCCTAATACATAGAAAACCATCCAGATGGGGAATGGTCCACCTGATGCCAAAAGTCCAATATTGACGCCCTTTATGTGCAAGACATAGTCAAAGACGGATATGCCAATTAGTGTAATAATAATTGAATACCCCCCCCCGTGTTTATAATTAAACTTTTGAATGATAGGCGTTAAAATGTAGAGCTGGATTATTAGGATAATGAAGTAGAACACACTGAATTTGCCAATGAGACTGCTGATTATGGCGGCAGTTGGAGTCATGCCCATGTGAATTGCTTGTAAAGCCCATGGGATGGACCACAAAACCATAGGGATATACACTCGGGGAACTTGTCTTTTCAAGAAACATATGTAACTGCCATCCTCAAGAAACGATTTTTTGCCAATGAAATAGCCCGAGACGGCAAGGAATATGGGTACGGCACAGTTTAGGAATTGCCTAAAAAATAAGTTTAAGTGAGCGACTCCATCCGCATATGTGTGTATGCCTATGACCATAATTATGGCAAGCCCACGGAGAATATCGTAGTAGGGGTCACGGTTTTGCATTGTTATGAGAGTATTATTGGATGGTTATGAAATAGTTGCATATGTGAAAGCCTGGCAGCCGCCAGGCTTTCCTCCCGCATCACTTGTGGTTGCAGACTTTGGTTGTGTCCACTGTGAAGCCGCCTTGGCCTGCGGGCTTGAATTTGCCCTTGTCTGTCAAGAACTTCACTAGTTCCGCGGCGGTCATGCCTTCTGCGGAGCAGGTGCAGAATCTCTCGTCGGGCCCGAACTTGTCAATTATGGCCTTGATGAGAGCCTCGCCCGTGGGGTAGCTGTTTCCCTCCATCATGTGGAGTACTTCGTGTCCGTGTGTCATATGTCAGTTGTTATTATGATTCCAGATTATAGGTATGCGGGAAGTTGCATCAGATCGTGACGCAAAGGTAATGCCGTTTTTTGGTGGGCTTGGCCAAGGTTTGGTATATTTGTGAAAAAGTTAAATAATGAAACGCGTCGTATCACTATTATTGCTGTCCTTGTCGTCTTGTCTGGTCGTTGCGCAAGGTGAGGTGGACACAGTGTATTATTCAAAAGGAGGGCAAGGCTCTGCCGATAAGGCTTTTGCTGACTATTACAGGGTCATTGGCCGGGATGCCGCGGGCGGGCATAGGCGTTTCCGCGATTTCTATATTGACGGGCATTTGATGTCAGACGGCTTTTTGTGCAGCTATGACGCTGATGATGACAGTAACTCTGTGTTTTATGGGGAGCGAGAGCAATATTACCGAAGTGGCGGCCTCAAGGTCAGGTGTCGTTATGCCGGCGGGCTCTTGGACGGCGAATATGTGGAGCTTGCCGAGAACGGAAACGTGAGACTGCGAACCAACTATAAGAGAGGCCTTGAAGAGGGGGTGCGCGAGGTGTATGAAAATGGAGGCAGCCGATGCGTGAGAACAGAGTATAAAGACGGTAAGCTGCTCTATGACTACGCCATCGTGTCCGACGGCAATGGTTGCTTTAGCAAGATACGCATTGCTGACGGGACTCCCGTTTATGACTCCCCTGCCGAGAGTGAAATAACTGAGAGATATAAAGATGGGAAGCTTTGGAAGTCTTATGTCAAGAATGCTTTGGTCGTCAGCATGGCGTGTAAGAAGATTAGGGAAGATGGGCGTTTTTTTGTCTTGGACATAATGGTGACGAACAACTCGCTTTTTAATATTGAGCTGATGCCCGAAGAAATCAAGGCTTGTGTAGACAGGGAGAGGGGGCGTTGCAAAGAGTTGAAAGTTTATTCATTTAAAGAATGGGACGATAAAAAGCGGAGGCTTGCCAACTGGGCTATGGCTCTTAGTGGTGTGGCCATGGGAATGTCATCTGCAACGGCGGGCTATTCTACATCTTACACCACAGCACCGTCTGGATATACTTATGTGACAACGACATATAGCCCGCAAAACGCATGTTTGGCTCAAGCCGTTACACTGTCCTCCCTCTCTGAAATTGAGAAAAACCTCACGATTGACAGAGTTGTGCGTAGCCTTGGCTATGCACAGAGAACTACGCTTATGCCTGGTGAGGCGTTGACGGGTTTCGTAATGGTGGATCGGAAGCACTGCTACACATTACACACCTCCATCGAAATAATGGGCGTGACGTACAATTTCACTTGGCAATTCTAGGCCGTGATAGTCATTGCTAAACACACTAACCAATTGTGCAACAGGCTGTTCTCTTATCTTCCTGTCATCTCCTATGCCTTGGAGGCAGGTGAACCATTTTGCTTCCTTTTTCAATATCGGGGCTATGAGGGCTTGTTCCCAAATTTGCGAGGGGGTGGCGTAAAGTCCTATTGGACAACGCGAAGCATTGACGGCGGTGCGTTGCCAAAGGTGTTTTACGCAATAGTCAGGGCGTTGGACAGGGTGGTGCACTTGGCGCTTAAGCCCGGGGAGGCGATCCCGCTCCGTGAGCCTATGGGTGTATTGTTTAACCCAAGGTGGCGTGAGGTACGGTATGACGCGGCCTATGTGGAAAAGCATCGCGACGCTATCACACGCCTTTTCGCTCCATCCGTCGAAGTGCTTGATGCCGTGCGGCGCAAGGTTTGTGACGGGAGCCGTGTCACGATTGGGGTGCACATCAGGCGCGGCGACTATGCGTCGTTTAAGGGTGGGCGATATTTCTATGATTGGGATGTGTATCGCCGCCTGATGGCCGAGGCTGAGAGTAAGCTGGGGAAAAGTGGCAAGGTGAGGTTTCTCGTGTGCTCCAATGAAGTTGTCGATGCCAGTTTTTTTGCGGGACATGACGTATTCTTTATGGACGGTGGGGTGATGGAAGACCTTTATGGCCTGGCGCACTGCCAATATATAATAGGCCCGCCCAGCACATTTTCGCAGTGGGCCTCGTTTTGGGGGCGAGTGCCTTTATGGCAAATTACAAGAGCCGACGCGACGTTGCGCGTAGAAGATTTCTGGGTATGCGGTTCTCTGCGTCCGGCTTAGTCTTGTGAATCTTTCAGTTGGGCGAGGCCGTTTCGGCAGACGGCCTCGCCGGCCGATTGTTTCCCTTGCATCAAAAGCAGGTTCTCGCTCTGGTCACTCCAGCTCTCTTTGTGAAAGAGGTGGTATTGCACGGCCATATTCCTGAGCGAGCGGATTTTATATCCGGCAGCCTTGAAACGCCAGCAGATGTCTATGTCTTCACCCACGGCGGGGCGGACGTAATCCATATCGAACCCATTTATGGCATATATGGCGTCTCTTGCGAAACTCATGTTGCAACCTTTGAGCATTCTCATTCTCCTAAGGCGAGGTATGACGCCCCAAGGGAAAGAATCCGGGTCCACGAATATGCCATCTTCGCAAAATTTATTCCCGTCTTTGGGCTTGAGCATCAGTGTCTGCCTTATCAAGATGTCATTGAGTTTGCTCATATAGCTCAGGTCGTCTAGGAGCATTTGCGAGTGTGTGGGATTGAGTTTCACCCTTTTGCCTGCCAAAATGTAGCCACTTTGCGCCATGCGCATATGAAATTCGACAAAGCGAGGGTGGAGGACGCAATCTCCATCTATGAAGATCAGCCATTTTCCCGTAGATTGCTCGATGGCGCGGTTGAGAGCCCTGTTCTTGCGCCAGCCAAGGTCTTTTTGAGTAAGGTGTTTGTGCGGATTGCAAAAGTGGTATTCGTCTACAAGCTTGCGCATAGCGTCTCCACGGGCATCTTCTGAGATTATTATCTCGAAGTCCTTGACCGTCTGATTTTTCAGCGAGTCAAGGACGGCTTTCAGTGCCGACGTGTCCTTATATACAGATATTATGACAGATGTTTTCACTTTGCTCCGCAAGATAGGCTAAGTTTCTTGTCGCTAAGTTAATAGTTTGTCGGCAGAAAGCTGAAAGCCCCGCCAGCCAGGCTTGGTGGCCTAGCGGGCGGGGCGGGCTGCTGGTTATGTGGGCGGCTACTTCTGCGTGGTGAAAGCGTAGACGCACGTGTGGGAATATGTCTCTCCTGGGTTGAGGCGCACGCTGGGGAACTCTTTCACATTTGGCGAGTTGGGGAAATGTTGCGTCTCAAGGCAGAGGGCGGACCGGTATTGATATAGTTTGCCGCATTTGCCGCGTTGCGTGCCGTTGATGAAATTGCCGGCATAGAACTGAATGCCAGGCTCTGTGGTATAGACGGTCATCACGCGCCCGCTTTGCGGGTCGGTCACCTGTGCGGCCTTGCGCAATCCGTTGGCCTTAATGGGGCTGGACAATACGAAGTTATGGTCGTAGCCGTTGCCAAGTGCAATCTGCGGGTGCTGGCTTCCAAGGCTGTCGCCAATGGCGTGGGGAGTGCGGAAGTCAAATGGGGTGCCGTCAACAGGCATCAGC
This sequence comes from uncultured Bacteroidales bacterium, assembly GCA_934717675.1. Classification (GTDB taxonomy): domain Bacteria; phylum Bacteroidota; class Bacteroidia; order Bacteroidales; family Marinilabiliaceae; genus W3P20-009. The sequence continues at coordinate 1,318 of CAKUYZ010000104.1, read as the reverse complement.
TCTCCCGTCGGGATGAGTTTAGCATCCACAGGCGTTATGGCGTCCGCCCAAATTCGTATGCTCTCGTCATTGATGGTGGAGTCTCCCTCGCCGGCAAGGTTGAAGAACGAGTGGTTGGTCAGGTTCACCACAGTCGGCTTGTCTGTCGTGGCCTTGTATGAGATGACCACGCTGTTTGAGTCGGTCAGGTGATAAGAGACTTCCACGTTCAAGTTTCCGGGGAATCCCATCTCACCATCGGGCGATAGGCGGGAGAATGTTATGGCGCTGTCGCCATGTTGCGTTGCCGAGAACACTTGTGAGTAGAAACCACGGTTGCCGCCGTGCAGGCAGTTGCCGTTCTCGTTTTGACAGAGTTGGTATTCGGTGCCGTCAATGTCAAAGCGTCCGTTTGCTATTCTGTTGCCATAGCGACCTATCACGGCTCCAAAAAATGGTTCGCCCTTGCCTGTGGCGTTGTCGCAAGCGGCATATTCTGCCGCCGTGGCGTAGCCCAAGACCACGTCGCCCATATGGCCTTGCGCGTCTGGTACGAAGAGCGTCACGAGTTTGGCCCCGAGGTTGGTAAATTGCGCCATGGCCCCATTGGCGTTCTTGAGAGTGTAGAGGCCAACGGCCTGGCTGTCTACTGTGGCCACGCCGAAGGAGTCGGGGTTCAGCCCAAGTTGTTGCTCCTGGCATTTATTTCCGCCGTTTTGCTGACATGCCACGAGGGGCGTGGCGGCCAAGGTGAGCAGTATGAAGTTGAGTTTCATTTTGTTTGTGTGTGTAATGCGTGGCGTGGGCAAGGCTTGCGCCTCTGCCAGCGCCAAAAGTTTATTCTTTTGCGGCCACAGCGGCTTTCTCAATCTTGAGGCCAGCCTTGTAGGTCTCGATGTAGGCGTTGAAGCCAGCCACGTCCTCTGCCGTTGGGGCAATCTCCGTGCCTGTGTTGCCGGCAAAGACCTTCCTGTCTAGGAAATCTGGCAGGCTGTCTTTGGCCGCGTTGTTGACAACGTAGGAGGCCAGCAGCGCAATGCCCCATGCGCCGCCTTCGCCGGCCGTCTCCATGACGGAGATGGGCGAGTTGAGGGCGGCGGCGAGAATCCTTTGGCCCACACCTTTGGTGCGGAAGAGGCCTCCGTGGCCCGTTATGCGGTCAATCTTGATTTTCTCCTCTTTCAGCAGTATGTCATTGCCGATCTTGAGAACTCCGATGGCTCCGTAGAGGTGGACGCGGATGAAGTTGGCCAAGGTGAACTTGTCATTGGCGGAGCGTACGAACATGGGACGGCCATCGGCAAGCCCCGTCACAGGTTCGCCAGACACGTAGTTATAT
>CAKUYZ010000103.1 GCA_934717675.1 uncultured Bacteroidales bacterium | reverse complement strand
TCGGCTATGATCTTGAGCGTGCGGTCGGGGGCGAAGTCGAAGACATAGCACTGGTCTTTCACCCGCCCCGCGCGGCGAAACGGGGTCTGGACGCGGAAGATGGTCTGCATATATGCCGAGGCCGCAGTCTGCGCCGAGCCGGCAATGACGAACACGCCTGTCCACTCCGGCACGGAGACCCCCGTGGTGAGGCGGCCGCAAGAGAGCGTTATGGTGCGCGAGGTGTCGGGGTCGGGGCCTATGGCGCGGCGCACGGCCTCGAGGGCGTTGGCCCCTTGCCCGTCATCGCCATCGCCCGCCACGTTGACAATGGTGAAGGCCTGGAGCGTGGCGTGGCCTCGCAGCATGGCGGCCATGGCGCGGGCCTCGCGCACGCCCGGCAGCACCCACAGCGTGTGGCGGAAGAGGTCGCGGAAGTGTGGCGTGGAGTAGGGGTAGAGGCTGTCCCCCGGCTCGCACAGCAGGCCAAGGAAGCGGCGGACGTCCGCCTCATGGATGAAGCGCGGCTCGCCGTCCGCCTGACGAGTGCGGAAGAACTCCGTGAAGTTGAAGGCCACGTCGTCATCTACAAACTCGCACATAAGTCGTCCGAGGTCGTAGGTGAAGATGTTCATGGTCGGCAGGTCGGCATAGGGGTTGGGGTCGCCGGGGTGTAGCGTGTCCCATTGGAGCTTGGCGCGCTGCTCGGCGATGTAGTCCCACGTGAAAACCTCATTGTCGGCATAATTGTTTTTCTCCAGCAGGTTGAATGGCGTTCCGCTTAGCTCTAGGAGCTTGACTCCCTCTTTGGGTCTCCATAGGGCCTCAATGACGCTCTGGCCAAGCTGCGTCATCGTGCCCTCGTGCGCCTCGTCCACGATGATCAGATCCCACTTGGCGGAGAAGACGGCTGAGTTCTTGTCAAACTTGCCGCCAACGCTGTCGGAGCCGCGCAAGTCTTGCATTGAGGCGAAATACACGGCGTGGCCGTCGGCTTGTGAGTGGGCCATGAGCGCGCCAATGTCATGGCCGTGGGCTTTGGAGCCATATCGCCATTTGTCGGCGCTGTCGTAGAAAATCTTGCCGAAATCTTCAAACCACCCGCCATCCACCACGGGCCGGTGTGTCAAGATGAGCGTGCGCCTGGCATCCATCTCTTTGGCCAACTGGAGGGCCGAGAGCGTCTTCCCGAAGCGCATCTTGGCGTTCCAGAGCATACGGCTGCCGTGCCGAAACTGCCTCTTGGCCTGGTCTATGGCCCTGCGCTGCTCTGGGCGGAAGATGATGGGGTCTCTCCCCTCTGACACTTCTCCCGGCGTCAGGGCTTGCCTGCCCTCTGCGGTGGCCTCGATGGCTCTTCTGGCCGTCTGGAGGTCGGTTTCGAACCACTCGTTGGCGTTGTTTCTCGTGTCGAAGCAGTGCCTCGTCACGCCGGAGTTCTCAAGCACGCGGTGGACATCGCGGTCACTGAAGCATGTCATTTCGCCGTTAGCCCCGTGCCCAATGGCCAGCCGCGTGTGGAGCAGCTCATAGGCCACGCCTGCCGTCTGGGTGTATTGGCGAATTCTGTCGTGGGCGGCGGCGTTGAGCGCTGGGGCGTCGGGCGGCGTGGTGGCGCGGGTGTCTGGCGCGGCCGTGGCCTCTCCAATTTTCAGGCAGCCGTTGTGGGCCTTGTCGTTGATGCGGAAGACGTAGATGAGCCTGTATCTCATCGTCTCGCCAAATTGGCATTCAGTCATTTTTGCGTGGCTATGGTGGTGAAGGCGGAATGACACCCTCCTTGGCAAATGTAGTCATTTTGGTTGAGACACTGTCTTGCAGGCGGTTATAAAAAGCGTCGCCCACTCGTAAGCCGAGTGGGCGACGCCGCAAGCCTTTTGCTAAATATCTAGAGATCCACCCTCACGCCAACCCAGAAGCGGCGCTCGCCACAGCCCAGGTTGGTGAGTTCGGGATAGTTGTTCTCCGCGTCGGGCTTGAAGGTGACGCAAGGCCGGTCCTCGCCCAGCAGGTTGTTCGCGCTCACGTAGATGCGGAAGTGGTCGGCCACGGCATAAGATACTTTGGCGTCTAGCAGGGTGCGAGGGTCGAAATAGACGTCCATATAGTTCATGCGGTTCTTGTCATTGTCCTCCACAGCCGGCTCCCAGAGCAGCTGGGCGGATATGATGAGCCTGTCCGCGAAGAGATTCTGTGTGGCTCCGGCCTTGAGCTGATGGGTCGGAGCCAGGCTTTTGTCGGCATATGAGCTTGTGGTGGACTTGGCCACGCTATATGCCGCGGTCACCTTGGTGGCGGAGGGGAGCGAGGCCGTGGCTATGACCTCGCCGCCGACAATGTCGATGTCCTCACAGCTGTTCACATAGGCCGAGAAGGAGTTCTTGCGACCTGGGTTTTTCAAATAAGACTTGCTCAGGAAGTTGGGCATGAACACTTTGCGTTGCTCGGCCGTGAAGTAGGCCTTGCCCGTGGGCGTGTAGTCGCCAACATAGCCTTTATCCGCCAGGTAATCGTCGGAATTCCAGTTGCATAGCGTGGTGAAGTCAATCATGTCTTTATACCTGTTGAAGAAGGCGTTGACGTCTACAGACAGCACCTTGCCGCCGAAGAAGTCGCCGTGGTAGTTCACCTCAAAAGAGTGTAGCTTCTCGGGCTTGACGTCGAACTTGAAGCCGTTGGCCATTCCGCCAACCTCCAGTGCATGCTCCACCTGCGGTGTCTTCTGCCAATACGTCTGCCCCATGTTGAAGAAATCCGCGGTGCGGAAACCCTGCTGATACGAGGCCTTGAGGACGTTGGCGTCGTCTATGCTCCATGATGCCGCCACGCGTGGCGAGAGGTTGCTCTGCGTGTCGTCAAAGGCCTTGACTTTGAAGCAGTCGAAGCGCAGCCCTAGGGCGAAGACCAGGTTGTCTCCCAGCTTGTAGACGTCCTCGGCGAAGACTGCGAACTCGTTCCATTTGCCGTTTGGCGTCATGGCGCTGGCCCACAGGTGGGCGGGGTCGTTGCGTTTCTTGCCCGTCTGCGGGTCTATGATTTGGAAGTAGTTGCCGTCTTCGGCGTTGCGCTCATATGAGGCGTCGGGACTCTCGGCCGGGTCAATGTCGTGGCCGAAGAAGAACTCGCCGGCGCGGAACTTGCGCCAACCCGCCAGTCCGCCCACGGCCAGCTGATTGTTGTCCCATCTCTTTGTGGTGGCCACCACTTTGGCCTCAATGTGGCTCTCCGAGCCGCCCGCCAGCGACGCCGCGTGACGCCCGAGGTCGGTCAGCTCGTTGCTCACGGCCACCGTCAGGTGCTCGTGGTCACTCAGGTCGCGCGACCACTTGAGGCGGGCGTTGAACTGGCGCGTGAAGAGCGTCTGGTGCGTGGCCTCCTTGGCAGAAGAGAAGGACGACCGTGAGTTTTGCATATATCCGGCGTTCAGGCTCCAGTCGTCAAGGTTGGCGTTGGCCGAGAGGCGGAAGTTGGCCTTGGGAGTGTCTCCAAACGGGTGCTGACCAATTAGTGCTGCGTTCAATCTCTTTGTCTGAAATGCGCTGTCCGCAGTCCATCCGTCGCTGTGATACCATCCGGCGTAGAAGAAAGCGTTGCGCCTCTGCGAGCCGAATCCGTAAGACACCTCGGCGCGGGAGACGGCCGAGGCTTGATTGTCGGCGGCGTGCTCAAACTCCTTGCTCACGTCGACGCTGAGTCCGCCGTTGTCATATCCGTTCTTTGGCACCATGTTCACGTAGCCACTTATGGCTCCCGAGCCGTGGACAATGGCGTTGGGGCCCAGGCTCACCTCGAGGGTCTTGACATCTCCCAGGAGCATGGAAGAGAGGCCTATTCCGTAGCCAATGTTGGACCTCATGTTGAGGTTTTGACCGTCATACATGACCATGGACTTTGAGTTGTCCACCATCTTCATTCCGCGGACGCCGAACGTCTCGGTGTCGGGGTGCGAGCCGTCAGAGAACGAAGGGAGGGTCATCTTGGCAATCTCAATCAGGCTATGCTGCGCGCGCTGCTCCCCCATGTCGAGGCTGAAGATGAAGCCGGGGGCCTCTTTGGCCTTGAGCGTCAAGAAGCTGGATGATTGCACCTCGGTGTTCATCAGGTCCGCCAGATCCAAGGCGAAGACATCCTCCACCACCATTTGCGCGTCCATCTTGTCATCGCCTCCCACGGTCATCTCGGTGGTGGCGTAGCCGTCGTTGGAGAAGACGAGCGTGTCGCCCTCTTGTGCGTTGATTGAGAACTTTCCGTTAGAGTCTGACGTGACATAGTTGCCTGTGCCTTTCACGCATACGCGCGCTCCGGCCACGGCAGTCCCCAGGTCTGAGGTCACTGTGCCGCTCACCTGCCTGGCCGAGGTTTGCGCCACGACGCCGCTTGCCGCGGCAAAGAGTATGGTGGCCACGGCCAAGGTTCTGAATATAAGTTGCATGATTCTTTGGTTATTTCCGCGAGTATACGCCTTATTGTTGTGAAAGATTCGAATGTTCTGTTTAAATGTCCTTTCCCGACTCGTTGCCACTGCCAGAATTTTGCGTTATCTTTATGAACGTATGAGACGCATAGGACTTATTTCTGACACGCACGGATACCTCGACCCGCGCCTGTTTGAGCTTTTGGCGGACGTGGACGAGGTGTGGCATGCGGGAGACATAGGCTCGCTGGACGTGCTCGAGGCCTTGCGCGGCTTCAAGCCGTTGCGCGCCGTGTGGGGCAACGCTGACGGCGTCGACGTGCGCCAGGCAGTGGATCCGAGGCCGCGCTTTGTGTTTGACGCTGACGACCCTTCCGCCTCGGCGCGCGCGGCCGAAGAGGCGCGGCTGGGGATGTCTCGCTTCGATGTGGAGGGCGTGAGCGTCTTGATGACGCACATTGGCGGATATCCTGGCCGATATTCGCCCAAGGTCTTGGCTCAGATGAGGGAGCGCCCGCCCAGGCTGATGGTGGCCGGCCATAGCCACATCCTCCGCGTCATATATGACAAGAAATACGCCTGCCTGCACCTCAACCCCGGGGCCTGCGGCCACTACGGCATCCACGCCGTGCGGACGGCTCTGAAATTCGCCATCGACGGCACGGATGTCAAGGACATGCAAATTCTCGAACTGTCCGGCAATTGACCCGACAAACCAATTAATCCACACGGCAATGGAAGACATAATTGAATATTTCACAGATATTTTCCATCTTGACCGGCACGTCTCGTTGCCGCAAGGTGTTGTGGAGAAACTCAACGCGCTGGATCGCGCGCAACGCGGCGAGCTCAAGAGCCGCATCTTCACCGAGGCCAAGAGGCTTGGCGTGGGGGGCGACGGGCTGCGCGCCATACGATGGTTGGAGACCACGTTTGAGCAGATTGAGAAATACTCATTCCGCCTCCACGAGGTGCTCTTCAGCCCAGGCCAAGACATTCCTGAAAACTTGGCGTTTTACATGTCGCAGGCCAAGAAGTCGGTAGACCTGTGCGTCTTCACCATATCGGACGATGTCCTCTCCGGCTGCCTGAAAGCCCTGCACGAGCGCGGGATAAAGATCCGCATCATCACGGACAATAATAAGATGCGCGACACAGGCTCCCAGATAAAAGAGTTGGCTCGCTGCGGCATTGAGGTGAAAGTGGACAACTCGCGCTATCATATGCACAATAAGTTCGGTATCATAGACAACCGCATAGCGTTTACGGGTAGCTACAACTGGACATACACGGCCAAGATGCATAACCAGGAAAACTTGGTCATAACCACCAACTTCACCATTGTCCACAAATTCATTGACGAGTTTTCGATGCTCTGGGAGCAGATGTTTTGGCTCCGCGTGAAGCAGGGACGCGACGGGCAGCTGCGCGTAAGCGTCAAGTTGAGCCCGGAGGCCGAAGCCGAGGCCAGGCGCGAAGCCCAACGCCGCGGGAGGCCACACTCGCACGAATCGCAGTGTGAAGACGATGACGAGGGTGACGAGCCAACAGGC
>CAKUYZ010000102.1 GCA_934717675.1 uncultured Bacteroidales bacterium | reverse complement strand
CAACTACGACTGCGTCAAGGATGCCGGCTATGTCAACAACGGCATGATGCTCATGCCCGCCATGGCACTCATCGTAGTGGCCTGCATAGTTTGGTGGCAGAGGGCTCACAACAAAGACCTTCAGGAAAAGTAAACCGCGACGCGGCATCCGTGCCGCATAAGACATCGAGATTAATTAAATGGAAAACGCAAGTTTGTTAACCCTGTTTGTCCGCTCGATTTTCGTGGACAACATGATTTTCGCGCTCTTCCTCGGCATGTGTTCCTACCTTGCCGTCTCCAAGAGCGTGAAGACCGCGCTGGGTCTCGGCATCGCCGTAACCTTCGTGTTGGCGGTGACGCTGCCCATCAACTACCTGCTCCAGACCAAGGTTCTGGGCCCGAACGCAATCGTCGAGGGCGTGGACCTCTCCTTCTTGAGCTTCATACTTTTCATCGCGGTCATTGCCGGCATCGTCCAGCTCGTCGAGATGTTCATTGAGAAGTTCAGCCCCGCGCTCTACTCTCAGCTCGGCATCTTCCTGCCCCTCATCGCCGTCAACTGCGCCATCATGGGCGGTTCGCTCTTCATGCAGCAGCGCATAGGCCTGACGGCAGACGACCCCAAATTCATCGGCTCGTTCCTAGACGCGCTCGTCTACGCCCTCGGCTCTGGCCTCGGCTGGCTCATAGCCATCGTCAGCTTCGCCGCCATCCGCGAGAAGATGGCGTATGGCAACGTGCCCGCAGCTCTCAAGGGTCTCGGCATCGCGTTCATAACCGTGGGTCTCATGGCCATGTCCTTCATGTGCTTCTCCGGCCTCAAACTCTAATCTAGAAAACGAAATATCGGAATGGACACAAATTTGATATTGGCGAGCATCGGGGTGTTCCTCGTGATCATCATGCTCCTCGTCGTCATTCTGTTGGTGGCCAAGCGTTTCCTCGTATCGTCGGGCAACGTCACCATCACCATCAATGACAAGGACAAGCTCGAGGTCGAGTCGGGCAACTCGCTCCTCTCCACCCTCACCAGCAATGGTGTCTTCCTCCCCTCGGCCTGCGGTGGCAAGGGTTCTTGCGGCCAGTGCAAGTGTCAGGTTCTCGAGGGCGGCGGAGACATCCTCCCCTCCGAGAAGGGACACTTCTCTCGCAAGCAGCAGCAAGATCATTGGCGACTCGGCTGTCAGGTCAAGGTCAAGAACGACCTCAAGATCAAGGTGCCTGAGTCTGTCATGGGTGTCAAGGAGTATGAGTGCACCGTCATCTCTAACAAGAACGTAGCCACGTTCATCAAGGAGTTCAAGGTGCAGCTGCCTGAGGGCGCGCATATGGACTTCCTCCCAGGCTCCTACTCTCAGATTCGCATACCGAAGTTCCAGCTCAGCTACGCCGACTTCGACCGCGACCTCATCGGCAAAGACTATCTGCCCGCTTGGGAGAAGTTCAAGATGTTCGACCTCAAGTGCAAGAACGACGAGGACACCATCCGAGCCTACTCCATGGCCAACTACCCGGCCGAGGGCAACGTCTTCATGCTCACCGTCCGCATCGCAACCCCGCCTTTCAAGCCAGACCGCAGCGGCTTTATGGATGTCAACCCTGGCATCGCCTCTTCTTACATCTTCTCGCTCAAACCTGGCGACAAGGTGATGATGAGCGGCCCTTACGGCGACTTCCACCCGCACTTCGACAGCAAGAAAGAGATGATTTGGGTTGGCGGTGGTGCCGGCATGGCGCCTCTCCGCGCGCAGATCATGCACATGACCAAGACGCTCCATACCAGAGATCGCGAGATGCACTACTTCTACGGCGCGCGCGCGCTAAACGAGGTCTTCTATCTCAACGACTTCATGGAGCTGGAGAAGGAGTATCCCAACTTCCACTTCCACTTGGCTCTTGACCGTCCCGATCCTGCGGCAGACGCCGCGGGCGTCAAGTACACCCCTGGCTTCGTCCACAACGTGATGTACGAGACCTACCTCAAAGACCATGACGCTCCGGAGGACATTGAGTACTATATGTGCGGTCCGGGCCCGATGTCTAAGGCCGTGGTCAAAATGCTTGAGAACCTTGGCGTTGAGGATTCCAGCATCATGTATGACAACTTTGGTGGCTAGCCCACGGGCTAGCACTGCCTGATCATAAGCGTGTTGAGGGCTGCGGCAAGACTATTGCCGCGGCCCTCTTTCTTTTTATGGGTCTCGACATATCTCATCGGACGAATATTTCACTACATTCGCCTGCGACAAGAGATTGCTTGATATGAAAAGAATCTTATTGCTGTTGAGTGTCGCCCTGACCCTCGCGGCCCCTGTCTGGGCGCAAGATGTGGTCTATCGCAAAGCGGACGGCCCGCTTAATTGCAAGGTGACGGGGACTGACGGCGGCATGGTTCGCGTCTTGGTGGCGGGGCAGAAGGTCTCGTTGCCCATGGCGGATGTTGACTCCATAGCCCTCGATGCCCGCGTTGGCGCGGCGGAGGATAAACGGCTCTCGCGACCCGGGCTCTCAGCGCGTCATATGGTTTTTTCCACGGGACTGTATGCGGTGGCAGGCTTTTTTGTCAATGCCGGTCTTGAACTACGGGCTGGATGGAAGCCCACACCCCGCACGACCCTAGGCCTTGGCGTGAACTTCTCGCATATGGACACCCGTCCCTTCGAAGACGACTGGCTTCTCAACCCCGATGACACGGACGACCCCGACTATGAGTATGCCGATGTGGCCAAGGAGTCGGACTATACCGCGTGGCCTGTCTACCTATATGTGCGTCATGATTTCCTGCGGCGCGTGGCTTCGCCATTTGTTGAAATCACCTCAGGCATTGTGCCGGAGACGAATGTGGACAAGGTGGGCTATATTGGCGGATGCGATGTGGGCATACGCGTCGCGTTGCGCCACTTGTCTCTGATGTATTATATGGGGGGGATGTTTTTCAATGGTCACTGCAATTACAACCCCTCGCACCATATGCATAGTCGTGGCGCGTTCGCCACGGGTTTTAGGGTAGAGTGGTAGGGCTGCCCTATGCCAATGGCGTTGTTTAGCCTTGCTTCAGCAGTTTGGTGGGCGTCACGCCCATATTGCGCAACTTCTCCGTCATGCCGATCATGTTGCCTTGGCCAGATTGCAACTGATTGTCACCCTTCTCCACGCTCTCGGTGAGTGATCGCAGCCTCTTGCGGATGTCCTCATACGTGCCTTGGAACGTGGCCATCTTCTCATACAACTTTCTGGCTTGGTCCACAATGGCCGCAACGTTCTTGTTCTGACGGTCATATTGCCACAGGTTATATGCCAATTGCAAGGCCATGAGCAAGTTGCTTGGCGATATTATTATGACCTTGTGGGTATATGCGTCGCGGCTCAAGCTCGGTTTGCGCCGCATGGCGGCAATGTAGCTGCTCTCATTGGGGATGAACATCAGCACGAAGCCTATGGCTCCCTCCACCACGCTGCCGTAGTCTTTGGCGGCCAGCTCCTTCACATGCGTCTCCACGCTCTTCACGTGCAAGGCCATGAGCCTGTCGCGTTCGGCCTCGTCGGTTGTGGCCATGGCCTCGGAGTAGGCCGTGAGCGACACTTTTGAGTCAATCACCACGTTGCGCCCCTCCGGGAAGCGGACAATCACGTCCGGCCTCTTGTTCGCTCCGTCGTCCCCTTTGACGTTCTCCTGCACAAAATATTCCTCTCCTTTGCGCAGCCCGCTAGCCTCCAGCAGGGTGTCCAAGATCATCTCACCCCAGTCGCCCTGTGTCTTGCTGTCGCCTTTCAGGGCCTGGGCCAGATTGTTAGCGTCTGTGCCAATTTGCCGCGTCTGCTCCCGCAGGGTGGCTATGGCCTGTTCCTGCTGTTGGCTGAAGAGGCGCATGGTGGCCTCCAGTGTGTCTTTCATCTCCCTCTTGCCCACCTCGTCTTGCGTCTTCCGCTCCGCTATGGTCTTTTGCAGGGCCTCAAACTGCTCCTTTATGGGCGTCAGCAGTTCACCCACTTGCGCCTTGTTGGCCTCGCTCAGGCCTCGTTGGCTGTCGGCCATCTGCGTGGCCGCGGTCTTAGACAGCTCCGCTTTTAGGCTCGTCAGACGCTCTTGCCACAGTTTTTCGCTCTCATGGCGCAGGTCGGCCTCGCGCCTCATGGCGTCGTTCATCTGTTGGCGGTGTTCCGTCGCTTTCTCCGCCGCCTGCGCCTCCATCTGCTGGAGCGTGCCCCTGAGTGTGGCCTCGGCCCCGCGGCTCGCGCTCAGTCTGCCGCCCAAGATGGCGAAGGCCACCCCCGCGCCCAAGATAAAAGATGCCAAGGCCACAATGGCCATCAAGAAGACACTGCTCTCCATAAGTATGTTTTTAAGGGTCAAAATGGTCAGTTTGCCAGCACGGGCCTCACGCAATAGCCATATGAGCGGTCGAAATCAAGATTATGGACATCCTTCTTCTCTTTCGATATCTTCAGGCTGTAGGCGAACCTGCTGAAGCTGGAGATGCTCCCCGTCCAATAATAACCCACGGGGTCGGCAATGTCGCCGCCCACCAGCGTGCGGCCGGCATTGCCAGGCTTCGCATATCCCGCCGCGGGCAAGAATATGGCTTTGCCATTGGTGCGGCTCACCACGGCGTAGCCTTGCGTGCCCTTATATGCGGTCCAAGCCCAGTCGCACTGGTCGACTAGCTCTTTCATCTGCTCAAAAGTGGGTGTCTGCCAGCCCGCGCCCAAGTTGGCCGTGGCCATGTCATATTCCGTGCCAACAATGCTGGCCTCGGTGGGGTAGGCGCCGAGGTCGGGAGTGGTGAGCTCGCCCGTGGGGTCTCCCCAGCCGAAATATGTGCCGGCAAGTTCGGCTCCTGTGGCCCCGACGTTGCGCGAGGCCCAGAGGGTCGTAAGTCCCAGATCCACCGGCATGTCGCTGTCAGATATGTCTAGCCTCGTGGTGGTCAGGCTAATGGCATCGCCCCAATAATATGTGGTGTCTATCTTCATGTAGGCTTGGAAAACGTAGCGCGTCGATGGCTCCAGGCCGCTCAGCGTGGCCTCAAACCTCACCGAGTCTCCGTCCGTCACCTTGCCGCGGATCATGGCGTCGACGCTGGCGTTGGGCCTGTCGGTCTGCCGGCGGGTGTATAGGAATCCCACTTCGCCCTTAAACTTGGTGTCGTTCAGCTTCACGCTAGACGAGCCTCGCAGCGTGGCGGAGAATATGCTCACGGGGTTCGCAGCCTCGGTTCGCACCTCGCATCGGCCCGTGGTGAAATACATCACCCGCCCCAGCCTCACCACCTTGTCTCGTCCCTCGCGCAGGTAGGCGCGGTAATAGTATCGCGTGCCCATGGACAGGCCAGCGGCCGAGCAGGTGAAAATCTTGGCCTGACGCTTGCTGGCTATGGTGGAGCAGCCCTCGCCGCCTGGCTTGGGGTCGCTGTTGGTGGCCGATATGGCCATGCCCCACGTCGAGAACTGCGGCAACGCATTGAAGCTCCTGATGTTTAGCTTGCCTGTCAGCTCCGCGCTGTAATATGTCACGTCCGAAGCCCGACCCGTCACCGCAGTGTCGGTGCTTGAGAGGAAATACTCCTCGTCAAAAAAGGTGTCGGGTTCCACTGGGGTGCTCTCCACCTCATTGGTGCAGCAGGCCGCCGTCAGGGCCATGGCCGTCAGGGCGGCCGTCAAGAAAGACGCTCTCATTGTCTCATTGTGGCTTTTATGGTCGTGCTAAGATACTCATAAAATGTGGTTGCCGCATTGCCGCCGTTGCGCCGCGGCGTCTTAGACCAGTGTGCCAGATGACGCTTCTTAGCGCCTCACTTTAAGTAAAAGGCTTAAATTAGTTTCTAATTCGAAGAAATATTTGCAAGTTTGATTATAAAACGTAACTTTGTACCCAGAAATAAATACAAAAGATCATGTGTGGATTCACGGTATACACGGGCGGCGATTTGGCCACCAAGCTCAGGTTCGGCCATGAGGCTTACTC
>CAKUYZ010000101.1 GCA_934717675.1 uncultured Bacteroidales bacterium | reverse complement strand
TAATGCCTCTGGTTACGGCCCAGAAGATTGGGGGTTCGAATCCCTCCGGTATCACTTGGGGAGCGTCAATCATTGATTGACGCTCCCTTTTTTCTTGTGCCAATGTGGGTTATGCGAGAGCATACTTCGAATATGGCCGTCACCACCAACACTGCCCCAAATCACGGAACTTGCTCCTCCAACACTGCGTCAATGACGCTCACTTCTCGTACCCCTCATAAAAATAGCTCTGCTCAATCCCCTTGAATATCACTTCGCGGCTCTCCGTGTCCGAAGTAAGGTTTTGGCCGAGAAGGTAACGTATTTCCAAGTCGTTGATTGGGGAGCGTTCCATGGCCGATAGGTATTGTTCCTTGCCCACATGCTGCCAATTCACTACTTTGCCGAGGGAGCGTTTCAGCATCATGTCTAGCCATATGCGCGTGGAGCGGCCATTGCCTTCCATAAAAGAGTGGCACACGTTCATCTCGACATATTTCTCTATTATGTGCTCAAACGTGTCCTCGGGCATTTTTTCAACAGCGGCAAGAGCCGCCCCCAGGTAGAGAGAATTGGCGAAGCGGAAGCCTCCCTTGGCGATATTCTTGTCACGGATGACGCCAGCGAAAGGATACAATCCCTCAAACAGATAGCAGTGTATTTGTTGAAGCGCTGCCGTTGTGCCGACTGGTATTTTGTTTATGTCGCCAGAATCAAAGAGACGGCGCGCATTGGCCAAAGAAAGTTCGTCTATCTCTTTTGTAGTCATAACCATCAAATCGTATTCGTTTCCATCTGTCACACAAACCATCTCACAAGGCCACGGCCCAAGACGTCTGGTCAGTGGACTGTGAGACGCGCGCGCCGGGGGCGAAATAGCGCACTGAGCTGCCTTTGGTGGCGTTAATGTCCAGCGCTTCCGTGGCCGAGACCTCCGCGCGGCTCTCGCCTTGGGCTGTCACGTTGGCGCGAGCGCACATCTTCTTGCGCATATTTAGTGAGCTGGCGGCCTTGAGCGTGCAATGGAGCGAGCCTAGGGTGCCTGTCAGCCACACGTAAGATCTGTTGGCCGCCACAAGGCTCATGGAGCTCGCGTTTGCCGTTATATGCACCTCCATGGCGAAGTCGGCCAAGACGCTGACGTCTCCCAGCCGGAGGCACCCGCGGGTCCATATATTACTGCCCGATGTGCCATGAATGAGGCTCAAGGTGCTGTCGCACACCACGTATACGTCAATCCTCTTCGTTTTGCGGTATTTAAACGTCCCAGCGCTTATGGTCAAACAGCCATTCTCCACGGCGCAATCTACCGCCCTCGCCACCGACGGCTCGGCACGGACCACGCACGTGGGCGCAAGGGGCGAGGCCGTCAATCCTTTCTTTCCGAGCAATTTGGCAGCGACATCGGCCGGCAGCTTATCCACCTCGTCATTCATCACCAAGGTCATGTTTATGCCCCTGGCCACCGTGACGGAATGGAACGCCTCAAGCCCGCGCACAATGCGCACGGTGGTCTGCGCCACCCCATCCGACGGAAGCAAAAAGGCGAAAGCCAGAGCCAGGAACGCCACAACGGCGCGCCCGACCCTGGCCCAGGCCTCACGCCAGCCGCCGTCAGAGGCTGGCATATTCTCGCGAGTAGCGGAGCATCTGCTCGTCATACTGCTCGTCATAGTCTATCGTCACGTCTTGCGCCACGCCGTCGGCATCGGCCTTCAGTGACAGCCTCGGATTAACAAAGCCGCTGAACGGAGCGATGCCCAACATCGCATACCTGTCGCGCACCTCGGCATGAAGTGCAGGATCAACTTTCACGCCGTAGGTCTCGACAAGCTTTTGCGCGGCTGCATAGTCGCCCTCGCTCTTAATGCGCTGCACGAGGCGCAGCAACTGGCCAAACAGCTCACGGACGCGGGCGTAGTCATATATCCTGACGCTGTGCCGCCCGTCATGCTCCTCCATGCGCACAGCCCCGCAGACCGAGCCTTGCTCCAGCACCCAATGAGAAATTATGGCGCGGTTGCGCATATGCGCCTCCTCCAAGTTGGCCCCTGGCTCCAGACGCGCCAGCTGCACGAGGGCGCCGTTGCGCAAGTAGCTGTCATATTCGGCCCACGCCACGTCTTGGCTCTCCACGATGCCTAGTTCAACCATGCGGTCGTCCGCCATAAAATATAGCGCATAGAGGTCGGCGCGCGCCTCCTCGATGGTGCTGCCGTAGGATTTCAGGTCGTCTAGAGACACGCCCTCGCGCAACTGGCCGGAGCCGTGGCCCAGGCACTCATGAAGCTGCGTATGCAGTTCATCGGCGGCCCTGCCATATCGTCGGCATCGCTCAATCTCGTCCTCCGTGGCGGCGAACTCCGTCAAGACGCTCTTGCGCCCCGGGTCGCGCCGCTCGGCCTCGTCGTGGTAGGCTCGGGTTATGTTGGCCAAGGCCACAGATTTGGAGCCGTAGGTCTCGCGAATCCAGTCGGCGTTGGGCAGGTTGACTCCAATGGGGGTGGACGGGTAGCAGTCACCACCAAGCATGACGGCCTCTATCACGTTCATGCTCACACCCCTGACTGTTTTCTTCCTATAAGCCTCGTCAACGGGAGAATGATCTTCAAACCATTGGGCGTTGGCGGCAATGAGGTCTATTTGGCGCGTGGCCGCGGAGTCGGTCAGCTCCACAATGCTCTCCCACGTGCCTTTGAGGCCCAGAGGGTCGTCATATACCTCAATGAAACCATTGATAAAATCCACGTCCGCCTCTTTCTCCTGCACCCACAGGACGCTGAAGTCGTCAAACTTGAGCGGGTCGCCGTCTTCAATATATTCTATCAGTTTGCCGATGGCGCGGGCCTGACGCTCGTTGCAGGCATACTCTTCGGCCTTGCGCAACTCACCCGCCACTTTGCGCAGCGGCGCGGCGTAGGCTCCGTCTTTTGCTCGCCACACCTCTTCGGTCAGTCGCCCGTCAGATGTCTTGACCAGCCGGCTGTTGAGCGGATGCCGCCCCTCCGTCTTGGCATAGAAGCCGGAGGCCTCTTGCTGCGTCACGCCACCTTTGTAAAAGTTGACTGACGAGGCGGCCACGACATCGGAGCTGGCGTCTAAAGAGACTTTCTTGGGTGCCACTGACGGGTCAAAAAGGAGAGCCATGACGCGGCCCGACAGCCAGTCAGACGGCACCGCCGCCTCTGTGGCCCACTGTCGCAGCTCAGCCTCCGTGAAGCGGGGCGCAAACTTGTCATTGCTATAATGGTGATGCGGGCCATTGGAGAACCACAGTCGCTTGACGTATTCGCTCAGACGAGCGTCCGCCCCACCATGCTCTTTCTGATGGACATAAATGGCTTCCAGGGCCTTGCGCAGCCCCAGCCCTTCGACGCAATTCTGATGCCAGAATATGTCGCGCCCCCACAGGGCGGCCTCCGAGAGGTGATACAGCAACAGTTTCTTTCGAAGCGGCAGGCTCTCGAAGCCGTCTACATGGTAACGGAGTATCTTGACATCGGCAAACTGGTCAATCATAGCTTATTCGTTTATTCATTTCGCTCGGGTCACATTCCCACCTCGAGGCTGGCCAACATGAACGCTCCCACAGCTTCGGGGTCGTTATCAGGGGCCTTGTCTCCAATCATGTGGCACTGGCACACGGTCAGGAGGTTGCGCCCGTCTCCTGTCTTCTCCCCAATTCTCACAAACATCTCTACAAACTGCCCAAAGCACTCTTCGGCCTGCACCCGCATCTCCTCTGGCAACAGCCCAAGTCGGCATCCTTTGAGCACGGAATAGACAATCAGGGCGCTAGATGTGGCCTCGACCGTGTTGGCGTCTCCTCCGGGGCGGTCCAAAATCCGCCTCCACATTCCCGTCTTAGGGTCACGAAGCCCCATAACGGCTTGCGAGACAGCCTTGAGACGTGCTTTTAGGGTGTCGCCTCCCACACCGGCGTCAGCGGCGTCGACGAGCGAGAGGAGGCGGCGGCCATTATCTACCGACCATGCGCAAAGCGCCGTGTCGGCCACCGCGGAACGACGGCGATAGAGGTTGGAACTGGCATCGAAAACCGACAGGGAGTCGGCCATATAGGACTGAGCCACAGACTTCTCTGTCGTCAGACTATCTGCCCACTGCCATACGTAGGAGCGCAGGTCATCGGCCGCGAACGAATCTGCCACGCGGCTCATGGCCACGAGCTGAAGCCCAACGGGATCTACGGAGCGCGCCACCTCGGAACGCGCCATCCAAAGCGAGAGAGGTTCGCTACCGTGTTTGGAACACGACGGGGTCACCATGACGACCACAGCGCACGCCACGGTGGCCATTAAACTATTGCGCACCATAGGCCATTTATTTTTTCTCCACGAGGAGCCACATCCCCACATATTCGGGGTGGCTCACGCGCAAGGCCGCAATCTTCTCCCGCGCCGTCTTTTCTGTGGCCGATGAGTATATGCCCACGCGATACATGCCCTCCTCATTCTCCATTATGCTCGGCAAGAAGTCTTTGGCAATGGCGTCTTGGCATATCTGCCTGGCGTTTTGCAACACTTTGAAAGAGCCTATAATGATGTGGTATCGGCAGTTGTCATCAGTCTGCGCCTTAGACTCTATCACCTTCACTTTCTCCTCTTTCACCACCACGGCCTTCTCGGCCTCCTCTTTGGCTCTTTTCTCGGCCTCTTGCTTCGCTTTCAGCGCGGCGGCCTTAGCCTCTTCGGCCTCTCGCTTGGCCTTGGCCTCGGCCTCTTTCTCGGCCTGGATGCGCGCGGCCCTGTCTGCCGCAGTCTCAGTGACCACGGGGCGCACCTTTGGGGCCGTGCGGCTCGTGGTGGTGTGCTTCCGGCTGCTGACGCTTGAGCTGCCCTTGCGCGAGCAGCCGCCGGCCGTCAGGCATATGGCCATGGCGGCTATGGCAATGATGGTGGTAGCGTATTTCATTGGTTGGTCGATTTTTTTATTGAATGACGTGTATTCGTGCGAATTTGAGCAGCAGCGTCTTCTCTCCCTGCGTGTCGAAGGCGATGCGCAGCTTCATGTCGGCAGGGTTGGTGCCAATAATCTCTTTCACCGTGCCTGGTCCAAACCGCTCGTGGCTGACGCGTGCGCCGATGGTGTATTTCCCGTCGGGTGTCTGGGCCAAGGCCTCGGCCGGACGGAAGTCAGACTGCGGCATGCGCCTCTCCACTTTGCGGAAGCCAGGGCGCGGCTCTCGGATCACCCTCGCGGGGCCATCTTCTTGCCAAGGAGACGGTCGGCCGCCAAACCTTGGCCTGGAGCTGAAGTCCGTGCCGCCGCCCCACTGCGAGAACCCGCCGAAGCCGTCAGACGGCCTCTCTTCCTCCTCTGGCTTGTCACAAAAACGCGGGTCAAGCTCTTCGATGAAACAACTTGGGCGGCTGGGCGTCGTCTTACCGTTCAGGAAACGGCGGCGCGCATAGCTCACCGTGGCCGTTTTTTTCGCTCGTGTGAGCGCCACATACATGAGCCTGCGCTCCTCTTCCAGCCCCTCGCGGTCGAGCGTGACGCGTTGGCTCGGAAACAGATTGTCCTCCACGCCAACAATGTAGACGGAGTCGAACTCCAAGCCCTTGCTGGAGTGGATGGTCATGAGCGTCACGCGCTCGGCCTCTTCCGTGTCGTCAAGGTCTGTCACCAGGCTCACTTGCTGTAGGTATAGGCTCACGTCGGTCGGTTCGCCAAGTTCCATCTGGCTCTCGGTGAAGTCTTTTATGCCGTTGAGCAACTCCTGCACGTTGTCAAACCTCTCCTTGCCATCCGGCTCACCCTTGGCCGCGTTCAACTCTTGCAAAATTCCGCTCTGTGACAACATCTCCACAGCCAACTGATAGGCGTTTAGGCTCTGCGCCTGCAGCGACAGCGCGTCAATCAGCCCCACAAAACGCATCACTTTGGCCACCACGCTGTCTCGCAACCCGGCCTTGGCCAGGAGACGCGGCGTGGACATGGTGTTCCACAGCGTCTCGCCGCTCTCGTGGGCGGCTTGCTCAATCTTGTCAACCGTGGAGTCTCCAATCTGCCTCTTGGGGTAGTTTATGATGCGGCGCAAAGACTCAACGTCGTTGTGATTGACCGTGAGG
>CAKUYZ010000100.1 GCA_934717675.1 uncultured Bacteroidales bacterium | reverse complement strand
TTGGCATCGAGCTTCGTTATCATTGTGAAGTGAGGCAGAAAAAGAGACTGAATGAAGTCAACCAAGACAGACAAAGAGTCCGCGGGCGAGGCTTTGGCGACAGCCAATATGACGGTCTTCCGACGCATGAGGCTAAGCCTAGGCGCGATGCTCCACGGGGCGGAAGAGGCTTCTGACATTTTCCAAGACGCCTTCCTGCGGCTGTGGGGCTCAGAAGCGCAAGACATGACAACAGAGGCCGCCGCAAAGCTGACGGCCACGACCGCCAGGCGCATGGCCATAGACCAATGGCGACGTGACAATCGGCGCGTCTCCGTGACCCTAGACAACGAGCTGCACGACACGGCCGCGGACAACACGACTGGCTCGAGCGATGAGACGCGCCTGCGATATGAGGCCATAAGACGAATCATAGACAGCAAACTCACTCCACAACAGCGTGAGGTGATGACGCTGCGCGACATCAATGGCTGGGATTTCGCAGACATTGCGGCAGAGCTGGGCGTGGACGAGACGACGGTGCGTATGCGACTGAGCAGGGCGCGCAAAGCCGTCAGGGAGGCGTATGAGCAGGAACAAGACAAAATGCGATTATGATGAGCAAAGACAAAGCATATTGGGAGGCCCTGGAAGCCCGTTTCTTTGACGGGCAGACCACGGAGGAGGAGGAGCGTCTGCTGCGCGCGCATTTGGCGCAAGAGACGAGTCGCGGCCATGCGTCGGCAAGCGCGGCCTATATGGCCTACTCGTCTGTGGCCAAGGCCGAAGCCGAAGCCAAAACAAGGAGACACAGGCGCGCCACGGCGTGGTGGCTGTCTGCCGCGGCCAGCGTGGCCTTGGCCATAACAGCGGGTTTGGCACTCCACTCCGGTGGCACGGCCACGGGCTACGTGACATCTAATGGCCAGGTGGTGGCGCAAGGAGACGAGGCCCTGCGTCTGATGCGTGAAGACCTCACGCTCCTGGCCGAGGCCTGCCCGAGCGTGGACGACGACATGGCCCTCATGTTATCTGTAACGGAATATTAAATGCAAAATATCATGCTAAGGCTAATAACAATGGCTGTGACCATGGCCATAGGGATCTCGCCAGTCGCCATAACGGCGCAAGAGGGCCTGCACGTGGAGCCGCTGTTCGGCAAGACATCTGGACTCAAAGGCGACGTGAGGAGCGTGTATCTGAGCGGCGAGAACCTAGACGGGCGCGACTTGAACCTATTTCGCAGCCTGCTGACGCGCGGCGACGCGGCGGACGCCCAAAAGATGGCGGAGGCCGCGGAGGCTGACGCCCAAATGGCCAACGACACCAAGAGAATGATGAAAGGTGGCGAAGTTGTGGCCCTCTACATCCAGCTTCCCCCCGCTCACGGGAATGCTGATAACAGGTTCGTCCTCTTCCGCCGGATGGGTGAAGACTCCGCCATGCTGATATATATGGAGGGCCCCACGGTGCTGGACAAAATAGTTAACGTAAAAATCAAGGATAAAAACCAACAAGCACAATGAAAACAACAACCATCGCGGCCATGCTCGTCTTCATGGCCATTCCATCAATGGGGCTTGCCTCAAACTCAAACAGCAACGATGCCGCTCCGGACACCACTCTGACGTATCGTGGGCGAAAGATAACGGTGTCTGACGACGGACGCAACCTTAGCGTGAGCGTGACAGACGGCAAGGGTGGCAACACGTCGCAGATCTATGTGTCTACGTCAGACTCCGCCAGGCGCGAGCAGACATGGCAGGTGGAGGACGACTTCGACATGAGCATTGCCGATTTGCTGCCACGCAGGGTCAAGAAGAACAAGTCGGCCTTTTGCGCACACTCTCAGAGTTTCTATGTGGGCTTCAACAACGCCATTGGCGCAGGAGTGGACAATGCGTTAGGCCGCTCCATAGAGATTGGCTTCACGCCCATTGCCAGGCAGCACAAGCACTCCGCTAAAAGCGGAATGTGGTATGGCCTCGGCTTCAACTGGCGCAACTTCAAGCTCGATGACAACCGCCGCTTCACCTATGCCAAGCATAAGGTGACGATCGCTGACGCCGCGGACACGATAGACGTGACCAAGTCTCGCCTCAGGACATTCCGTTTCTGCGTCCCCGTGGCCTATGAGTGGCAGCCGGCGGGCGGCAACAAGGCCTTCATACAACTTGGCGCCACGCTGGAGATTGCGCCATCGGCGCGCCTCTTCACGGAGTACAAGGTGAACGGCACGAAACACAAGGACCGCGACAAGTCTCTCAACCACAACGTGCTTGGCGGCTCCGTCTTTGCCTCGCTAGGCTATGGGGACTGGGGACTCTACGTGCGCTACACTCCCACCCCGCTCTTCTCGTCAAAGAACGGGCCAGATTTCACTTCACTCTCTTTTGGCATTCGTTATTGCCTTTAACTGAGACACCCAAAAGATGAAGCCCGGCGGGCGCGAACCTGCCGGGCTTTATCCGTTTATTGATGCTTCAGCCTAATAAAACTACCATGCGAACATTGGGCGATTGTTCATCATGGCATTGACCTCGGCCTTGACTTTGGCTATGACGTCCGCGTCTTCGGGCGCGGCAAGGACGCGATCAATCATGCCGGCAATGATGTCCATGTCGGCCTCTTTCAATCCGCGGGTGGTGATGGCCGGCGTCCCGAGGCGGAGTCCGCTGGTCTGGAACGCGGAGCGCGTGTCAAACGGCACTAGGTTCATGTTAACAGTGATGTCTGCCGCCACGAGCGCCTTCTCGGCCACCTTGCCCGTCAACTCGGGATATTTGGGGCGCAGATCAACGAGCATGGAGTGATTGTCCGTGCCACCGCTCACAATGTAGAAGCCTCGGTCAATGAGGTCTTGCGCCAGTCTCGCGGCATTGGCCTTCACTTGCTTCTGATATGTCTTGAACTCAGGCTGCAAGGCCTCCTCAAAGGCCACGGCCTTGGCGGCTATGACGTGCTCCAGCGGACCTCCCTGCTGGCCAGGGAACACGGCCGAATTTATGAGCGAGCCCATGGTGCGGACCTCACCCTTCTTGGTCTTCTTGCCCCAAGGGTTGGGGAAGTCCTTGCCCATTAGGATGATGCCGCCACGCGGGCCGCGGAGCGTCTTGTGGGTGGTGGAGGTGACAATATCGGCATGCTTCACCGGGTTGTCTAGCAAGCCGGCGGCAATGAGTCCGGCGGGGTGCGCCATGTCAACCATCAGGAGGGCGCCGACCTCGTCAGCAATCTTGCGCATGCGGGCATAGTCCCACTCGCGGCTATAGGCAGAGCCGCCGCCAATGATGAGTTTCGGGTGCTCGCGCTTCGCCACTTCTTCCATCTCGTCATAGTCCACACGGCCAGTCTCTTTGTTAAGATGATATGCCACAGGACGATAGATGATGCCAGACGTGTTCACCGCCGAGCCGTGAGACAAGTGGCCGCCATGAGCCAGGTCTAGGCCCATAAAGGTGTCGCCAGGGTTGAGGACCGCCAGCAGCACCGAGGCGTTGGCTTGCGCGCCAGAGTGAGGCTGCACGTTGGCGAACTCCGCCCCGTAGAGCTTCTTGATGCGCTCAATGGCGAGCGTCTCCACCTCGTCTACCACCTCACAACCGCCGTAATGACGCTTGCCAGGGTATCCCTCGGCATATTTGTTAGTAAGGCATGAGCCCATGGCCTGCATCACCTCGTCGCTCACAAAGTTTTCTGAGGCAATCATCTCAATGCCGCGCTGCTGACGCTGATGCTCTTTCTCTATGAGGTCGAATATGGCGTTATCTCTCATCATTGTTATTATTTTTGTTATTTAGCCACAAATGTAACCACTTATTGCGAGAGTGACAGCAAGGTGGGATTGGAAAATTGTGGCTACCTTGCCGAGCCACTCATCCACAACAATCATAGACGCAATGAGCAGACAACAAGACCTGACGCAACAGCTGGCCGCAAGACTGGCCGGCAGGATTCACGCCGCCGACGTTGACGAACTGTCCGCCGCAGCGGCGACAGGTGACGGCGAGCCCGTATTGGCAGCCCTCTGGGCCGCATTGAATAGCGGAGACGCCAAGGTGGAGGCCAATGCGGCATGGATTATGACGCACCTGCCACAGAGCATGGCACCATGGCTGGCCGGCCACCGCCAAGGACTGACGGACAAACTGTTGGCCGCCGCCAACGACACCGTGCGCCGCCTAATGCTCACACTCCTCAACACCATAGACTGGCAGATGGACAATCTGCACCCGGACCTGCTAGACTTTTGCCTGCGCGCCATAACGAGCCGCTCAACGCCCGTTGGCACCAGGGCGCAAAGTCTGTATCTGGCCGCGAAGATGTGCGCCTGCGCTCCCGAGTTGGAGGCGGAATTAAGGATGACGACGGAGTTGCTCGCCTATGAGGACCTGACAGCGGGAATGCGCGCAGCCCTGCGCCTCTGCGGGAAACGCGCCCGGCGAAGAAAAAAGAACGCCCCGACAGCGTAGGAGCAATCGGGGCGCATTGTCAAAAAAAGGCTAAGGCGCAGGCCTACTTTTTCTTCTGCACTGAGAAGCCGAACTTGCCAAGCTGACGACCCACGGCGTAATACTTGCCGTGGCTGTAACATATGGGGCGGGCGTTCTCCAACGCGAATGCGCCCGTGGCGGGGTCGATATACCTGTCGTCTACGCGCACGCCTGTGACGTCGGCAATGAAGAGGTCGTGTGAGCCGAGCTCAATGACCTGCTTCACTTTGCACTCTATTGACACGGGGCTTTGCGCAATGCCGGGAGCCTTGACCGTGTAGGACTGCGTAGGGGTCAGCCCCATGGCCTCCCATTTGTTCACGTCGCGCCCGCTCTTCACGCCACACCAATCGGTGGCGCGCACAAGCTCCTCGGTCGTCAGGTTGATGACGAACTCCCCCGTGCGGCAGATTATGCCATGGGAGTGCCTCTCCTTGCGCACCGAGATGCTGACCATGGGCGGGGTGGAGCATATGGTGCCGGTCCACGCCACGGTGATGATGTTATAATTTTCTGGCGCGTCTCCGCAACTCACCATCACCACGGGCAGCGGATAGAGCATATTGCCAGGTTTCCAAGACTGATTTGCCATATTTTGTCTGTGCGGGTGTTATTTTATCACCATATGCTCCTCGGTGGTCACTTTCTCGCAATAGTGGCACTTGAGAGCCAGCGGGAGCTTGCCGACCACCGTGAAACGCGTGGTTATGTCCTCATGGTTTGTGATGCACTTGGGGTTGAAGCAACGGACGTAACCCGTGATCTCATCGGGGAGTGACACTTGTCGCTTTTCCACCACCTCATAGTTTCTGATGATGTTGAGCTTGGCCTCCGGAGCCACGAGCGCGATTTTGTTTATCTCGTCATCTTCAAAAAAACGGTCGGACACCTTTATGATGCTCTTGCGCCCCAGTTTCTTGCTCTCAAGGTTCGTCCCAAACGTTATGGCGTTTGGGATCTTCTCCAGGCCAAGGAGGGAGATGACCTTGAAGAGGTTCTGGGCCGGGATATGGTCAATCACCGTGCCGTCTTTTATGGCACTTACTTTCAGTTCCTTATTATTATTCTCCATAATGACTGTTTCCTCTTAAAGACGTTGGGTTATTTTGCGCCGAGAATGGCCGCAATGATGGCCATTCGCGTAAACATTCCGTTGCGGGCCTGCTCAAAGTAATACGCCTTGGGGTTTTGGTCCACATCGGTCGAGATTTCGCCAACCCTTGGGAGCGGGTGGAGGATGCGGAGGTTGTCTTTGGTGACGGAGAGCATATCGTTGTGGAGGACGTAGGTGTTCTTCACCCTCTCATATTCAATCAGGTCGGAGAATCGCTCCTTCTGCACTCGCGTCATGTAGAGGATGTCGGCATCTGGCAAGATGTCGGCCATGTCATGATGCTCCTCGTAGCGAATCCCTTTCTCGTCTAGGAAATCTTTGTATTCTTGGGGCATGCGCAGCTCATCGGGAGCCACGAAATAGAACGTGGGGTTGAAATAGCTCATGGCCATGATGAGGGAGTGCACCGTGCGGCCATACTTGAGGTCGCCCACCATGGCAATCTTGAGGTCGTCCAGCCTGCCCTGCGTCTTCTTGATGGAATACATGTCCAAGAGGGTCTGAGACGGGTGCTGATTGGCGCCATCGCCCGCATTGATTATAGGCACGGTGCTCTGCTCCGTGGCATAACGCGCCGCCCCCTCAAGAGGGTGTCTCATGACAATGAGGTCGGCATAGTTGCTCACCATCATGATGGTGTCTTTCAGGGTCTCGCCCTTGGTGGCCGACGTGGCCTT
>CAKUYZ010000099.1 GCA_934717675.1 uncultured Bacteroidales bacterium | reverse complement strand
AAGACATTCTTCAGGTCGTGACGCGCAAAATAGTCCGGCTCGAAAGGCATGATGGAGTAGAGGCGGTCAATACACCGCCTCATTTTTTTTATTCTGTACTCTTTTGAGGCCCAGACTTTGGGAGAGATGTAATAAAACACCTTGACACCCTTGCCGTGCGCCCACTCGGCCATCGGGAGGTTAAAGCCAGGGTAGTCAATCAGGATCAGCACGTCGGGGCGGTGCGCCTCAATGTCTTTGCGGCAGAGCTTGAAGTTTTTTCTGATTTTGCCCAGGTGCGTAAGCACGTCCCATACGCCCATGACGGCCGTGTCTCGATAGTGGCGCACCAAGACGCCGCCCACCGCGGCCATCAGGTCGCCGCCCCAAAAGCGGAAGTCGGCATCGGGATCTTGCTCTGCCAAAGCCCGCATAAGGTTGGAGCCGTGGAGGTCTCCCGAGGGCTCGCCCGCAATGATATAATACTTCATCTGTTGCTAAAGAATGAATTTGACCACCACAATGACCATAGCATAGAGGAGCGTGGAGAGAAACAGCCCGCGAGACACCTTGAGCCTGTCGGTGTAGGCAAAGAGCGTAAAGACGGCCAGATTGGGCAGGCAGCTCACGGCCACCAACATTCCCACACCGCGGATCTCCATCATCTGAGCCAAGAAGTCAAAGAATGGCAAGGCGCCCGCATAGGCGAACTTGAAGAAAAGCAGCATGGTTATGACGGGCAGAACCAGCCCGACAGCCGCACCCACCCATGTCTTGTCAACGGTCATAAAGCTATAAATTGATATGGAAGTCGGAGTCCCGCTCCAACGCGTCGTAGTCCGTCACGTCCACCATCAGTGGCGTTATCGAGGCCCAGCCTTGCGCAATGGCCCCCTCGTCGGTGTCGGCGCAACCCTTGTCATGGTCGTCAAAAGAGCCGTCGAGCCAATAGAGCTCCTGCCCCATAGGGCTGGTGTAGTGAATGGGCTTCTCCACCCACCTCCCCATGGCCATACGCGCCATGCGCACGCCAATCACCTTGCCGCGCGGAATGTTGACGCTCAAGAAATTGGACTTGGGCAACTGCTGACGGAAGTATGAGTCGAGGACGGCGTCGGCCACGCGCGCGGCCTCTGTCATGTCGGCGGTCTCATTGCCATCGGCGTAGGAGAACCCTATGCCAACGGAGCCGATGAGGGCCGCCTCGCGAGCCGCGCCGAGAGTTCCGGAATAGTGGACGCTTATGGCCGTGTTGCTTCCGTGGTTTATCCCGGACAGGACAAGCTCTGGCTTACGTGGCGCAAGGCCATAGTAGCCAAGTTTCACGCAATCCACAGGCGTACCCTTGACGGCATAGCAAAGTGCCCGGCCGAAGCCATGGCAGCGGCGCACTCGCAACTCGTCCATCACTGTGAATGAATGACTTTTGCCCGAGTAACTGCCATCGGGAGCCACAATCAGCACGTCGGCATAACGCAGGGCGACATCGGCCAACACTCTGATGCCAGGCGCGTCTACGCCATCGTCATTCGTTATCATTATCAGGGGCTTCTGCCCGTCTGAGGTCAACATTCTAAAATTACTTCTTGATGGTTCGCAAATATACCAAAAATAAAATCTGCAAAAGATGGCACGCGGGCTGACAAAAAGGGCGGGGCGGAAGATTACTCTGCCGCCCCGCCCAAACCGTTAAGTCTTCTGCCGTCTAGTCCTCATCGAGAACCAGCCTCTTTCCGACAGAGCCATCGGCAATTCCTTTGACGTAGCTGCGGCGGGTCACGCACAAACCCGTAGCCTCATCTAGTTTGCGGCGGAAGACACCGAAACAGCCCTTGCCGAACTCATTGTCGTCCCACACCATGGGCGTGATGTTATTTTCGTGGGCATAGAACGCCACTGTGTTTGCGTAATAGGCCTCAGAGTCGGCATATAGGTCCTCCTCGCCGGTGTGCGATATTGAGCCAAAGGCCGTCATGATGGCCGGGACACGCGGCATGATGCTTACGAAGTCTGAGAAATAAGCCCTCACGCCTTCCTCATCAAGAGAGGAGCACCAGTCGTCGCCCTTGCTCTTGAACGGCTCACCCCACAGTTTTTTCGTTGCGCTTTTTCCTGCATACTCTTCCGGTCGCGTGAAACGGAATGAGACCATAAGGCGATTGTCCACCACATCGTTCTGCGGCATGGTCACAACCCTGTTCTTGCCATCGGCGGGAATGAGCAGACAACGTTTGTAGTTATTGCCGCCGTTGCGCCTCACCGTCTGCACGAAAAGCTCGTTTAGTCGGTTAATCCTGCGCAGGCCCACCTCGCCAAGCTCCTCGGCGGACAAATAGTCATACGCCTCGAACAAGACGTGATCATCGCACTCCGCCAACTGGGTAGCTATTGTGTTCCAAAGCCTTACGTAAGTGTCATACAACTCCGTGGTGTCGTCTTTCGCAATATTGCCCTTCAGCCAACCGTCATCGGCCACAGACACAATGGCATACATGCTCCGCCCTTCACCGATCTCTTTGGCCGCCACTTCTTTTGCCGCAGACGCTACGCCACCGAGCCAAAACTCGTTCACTGCGTTTGCCGCTCCGTCAATGAATGAGCACGGAATCCTTACCATGTTTACCCCATTTGCGGCCAGAGTGTCCAAAAGCCAAGAAGACAAGACGTTGACCGATTCGTCGGTATAAGCCTCTTGCATATTCCACCCCAACGTCATGTCTTGCGCCACTTCCTGGGCCGTGCGCCTCACTCCGCTGAAGTCGAACTCTGTGGCCACCTCGTCAATTTTGCAGGCGAAGTGCTTGTCGCCGAGGTCGAAAGATATGCTGTCATAACGAGCCTCGTCAGAATAATTGGCTAGAATGGTGAATCTTTCCA
Source organism: uncultured Bacteroidales bacterium (assembly GCA_934717675.1). GTDB lineage: Bacteria > Bacteroidota > Bacteroidia > Bacteroidales > Marinilabiliaceae > W3P20-009. The sequence goes on along the minus strand of CAKUYZ010000099.1, from coordinate 3,500 downwards.
GCACGGAGAACTTGCCATTCTTACCGTCTTCCTTTCCCTCCCTCACAATCCACCAAGGGTAGGTTATCTGGTAGTCCCCGTTGGTCTTGAAGCCCACCACGAGCTCCGTTCCCCTATAGTCGCTCACCTTATATGGTTGATCAACGGAATTAATCCTCGTCGCCTCGTCATACATCAGCAAATCTTCTGGCGACTGCTCCACCGTTATAATTTGGGTAAGCGCGCCAGCCTTAACCTCAATGGAGGCCGTGCGGGGGTCATAGTCCGTCTCTTCGTTCTTCACCTCGTAGGCCCCGACCTCAATGTTGATGACATAGGGGTCTCCCGCGGCCACAGAGGTCTTGACCCAATCCACATCTGGCGTGACGGTCAGCGTGCTGGCGTTTGTCGTAGCCTCGGCGGTATAGGAGCCTCCGGCTTTAGACGTTGAGATGGATGCGGGAGACAGCTTGAGGCTTGTTGAGTCGTCTATAATGTCCGGCTTGTCAGACTTATTACCGTCATCGCCACACGAGGCGAGGCAGAGTGGCAGCAACGCCGCCAGCAATATCAGTCGGTTGCAGTATTTCATTAAGGTTCAGATTTGTTTCTACCATACCAAAGTAGCCAAATATTTGCACTTTAGCAAACAGAAAGCCCCGAATGTGACCCTCTGTCACACCCGGGGCGATGCCTATATTGACCCTTTAGCTACGCTACGCAGCCTATACGAGACCTTGAGCCATCATAGCGTCGGCCACCTTGACGAAGCCGCCGATGTTGGCACCCTTTACGTAGTTGATGTGGCCATCCTTCTCCTTGCCATACTTGGCGCAGGTGGCGTGGATGCCTACCATAATCTGGTGCAGCTTGGCGTCAACCTCCTCACGAGTCCAAGAGAGGCGCTCGCTGTTCTGGGTCATCTCAAGACCAGACGTCGCGACACCGCCAGCGTTGGAAGCCTTGCCCGGAGAGTAGAGGATGCGAGCCTCTTGGAATACGTTGATAGCCTCGTTGGTGGAAGGCATGTTAGCACCCTCGCAGACGCAGAAGACACCGTTGGCGACGAGTTTCTTGGCATCGTCCTCGTTAATCTCGTTCTGCGTTGCGCACGGAAGGGCGATGTCGGCCTTCACGCCCCAAGGACGCTCGCCCTCGAAGTACTTGGCCTTTGGATACTTGGCGACATACTCCTTGATGCGGCCGCGCTTGACGTTCTTGAGCTCCATGACGAAAGCGAGCTTGTCTGCGTCGATGCCCTCCTCGTCGAGGATGTAGCCGTTGGAATCGGAGAGGGTGAGAACCTTGGCGCCCATCTGGTTAGCCTTCTCGCAAGCGAACTGTGCGACATTGCCAGAACCAGAGATGAGGACGGTCTTGCCCTTGAAGTCTTTGCCCTGCGTGGCGAGCATCTCTGTGCAGAAGTATACGACACCGTAGCCCGTTGCCTCAGGACGGATGAGGGAGCCGCCCCAACCGAGACCCTTGCCGGTGAGGACACCAGTGAACTCGTTGCGCAGACGCTTGTATTGGCCAAAGAGATAGCCAATTTCACGGCCACCAACACCAATGTCACCCGCCGGAACGTCGGTATCGGGACCTATATGACGCTGAAGCTCAGTCATAAAGCTCTGGCAGAAACGCATAACCTCAGCATCGGACTTGCCTTTAGGGTCGAAATCGGAACCTCCCTTGCCGCCACCCATAGGGAGCGTGGTGAGGCTGTTTTTCAGGACCTGCTCAAAAGCAAGGAACTTGAGGACGCCAAGATTTACGGTGGGGTGGAAACGGAGGCCACCTTTGTACGGGCCGATGGCGCTGTTCATCTCAACACGGAAGCCACGGTTGATCTGGATGTTGCCTTTGTCATCGAGCCAAGGCACGCGGAAGATGATGGTGCGCTCAGGCTCAGCCATGCGCTCTAGAATCTTGGCGGTCTTGTACTGAGGGTTCTCGTCGATGTAAGGCATGAGGGAGGTGACAACCTCCTTGACAGCCTGATGGAACTCGCTCTCGCCAGGGTTCTTGGCGATGATCTTGGTCATGAATTCATTGACTTCTGCTTCAATGTTTGCCATAACTGTTCTTGCTAAATATTTGTTATTGCCCATCGACCTTCGCAGAGGCCATCGGGTGTCTAATTGTTCTTTTGTCGAACGCTAAATTATACAACTTTCCCTTTATCTCAACAAGCCCGAAGTCTATTTACGTGAAACACCTACAATATTAGGTGCTATACCTATGCGCCACCCGCCTAGAAAGGCGTATCGTCGGCGTCAGTCGCCCCAAGATTTGGCACGTCGAACGGCGAGCCGCCATTGTTCACGCCAGACATTATGAACTGCTGCGAGGTCGGCATCTTCGTTGCTGTACTTTGTGGAAGACTCCTTTGTCCCGTTTGTGACATTAAGAATTGCTGCGAGGCGGGCGGTTCGGAGCCATTTAGGAAATCCGCACCCGACTCCGGCTCCTCAAAGCGGATTAGCTCGGCCTGGAAGCGCAGCAAAACATCGTCTATTCGTCCACTACGGTGCTTGGCAATGATGAACTGAGCCATACCGACAAGCGAATTGCCCTTGCCGTCGTCCAAGATGTGATAATATTCCGGTCGGTGTATGAAACAGACCATATCAGCATCTTGCTCAATGGCTCCAGACTCGCGAAGGTCGGAGAGCTGAGGCCTCTTGCTGTCTATGCCGCCTTTCTCTGTGGTTCGCCCCTCAACATTACGGTTCAACTGGCTAAGCGCAATGACGGGGATGTTGAGTTCCTTGGCCAATCCCTTCAGCGACCGCGAGATCATGGAGACCTCCTCCTGACGACTCCCTGGCTTCATGGCGGATGCCGTCATGAGCTGGAGGTAGTCTATGATGATGCACTTGATGTCATGTTTCTTCTTGAGGATTCGCGCCTTGGAGCGCAAGTCGAAGACGGAGAGGCCTGGCGTGTCGTCAATATATATGGGGGCGCTTCGGAGCCTGCCTATCCTGGAGTTAAAGTGGTGGAGTTCCTCCTCCGTGAGCCTTCCGCTCTTGATTTTTTCGGACGGGATCTCCGTCTCGGCCGTCATGAGACGCTTGACAAGCTCGACATTGCTCATCTCTAGTGAGAACATGGCAATGGGGATGTTGTGCTCTATGGCCATTTTGCGCGCCATGGAGAGGACAAAGGCCGTCTTGCCCATGGCGGGGCGCGCCGCAATGACTACCATCGTGGCTGGTTGCCATCCCAATGTTATGTCGTCAATGCCACGGAAACCGCTCGTTATGCCGCTCAGCTTGTCCTCACGCTTGGCCGCCGCCTCCATCTGGCGGATGGCTTCATCGACGACAGGGTTAATTTGGATAACGTCGCGGTTCAGACTGCCCTGCGAGAGTGTGAAGAGGTTATTCTCGGCCTCCTCCATAATGTCCTCGACATCGGAGGTCTCGTCGTAGCCCTTCTCCACCATGTCGGAGCCCAAGTGAATGAGCGACCGTTGCAGATATTTTTGGAATATTATCCTCGCATGGTACTCAATG
>CAKUYZ010000098.1 GCA_934717675.1 uncultured Bacteroidales bacterium | reverse complement strand
GCGGAAATAGCTCAGTTGGTAGAGCACAACCTTGCCAAGGTTGGGGTCGCGAGTTCGAGTCTCGTTTTCCGCTCTTTTGCCAATGTAGCTCAGTGGTAGAGCACTTCCTTGGTAAGGAAGAGGTCACGGGTTCAAGTCCCGTCATCGGCTCGCGTGTCTGCCGGCCTCCTTGGCCGGCAGATTTTTTTTGCCTCCCGCAAGCATCCGTAAAATGTGTAACGACTGTTCTCACTGCTCTACCTACTTTCGCGTCAGAAAAAATCATTACAAACTATGTTGATTGAGCATATTTCTTCCCCAGCCGACGTCAAGGCTCTTGACGCTAGCTTGCTTCCCGCCCTCGCAGATGAGGTGCGCCACGCTGTGCTAGACCGCGTCTCCGTCCACGGAGGCCACGTAGGCCCGAATCTTGGCTTTGTCGAGGCCACCATTGCGCTCCACCGTGTGTTCAACGCGCCGCAAGACAAGTTCGTCTTCGATGTCAGCCACCAAAGCTACCCTCACAAGGTGCTGACAGGTAGGGCTTTCGGTTTCATTGACATGACGAGGCTAGACGAGGTGTCGGGCTACAGCAGCCCGGCCGAGTCTCCTGAATATGATACTTTTGAGCTTGGCCATACTTCCACATCCATAGCTTTGGCCTCTGGCCTACAAAAAGCTCGCGACGTCATGGGGCGACACGAGAATGTGGTGGCCATCATTGGCGATGGGTCGCTGAGCGGTGGCGAGGCTTTTGAGGGATTGGATACGGCCGCGGAGACGGGCACAAATTTCATCGTCATTGTCAACGACAATGAAATGTCCATTGCCGAGAATCACGGCGGCCTATACAAGAATCTTGAACTGCTTCGCCACACGGGCGGCAAGGCCGAGTGCAACTTCTTCAAGGCCATGGGGTTCGATTATATGTATGTGGAGCAAGGTAATGACATTCCCACGCTCATTGAGGCTTTCTCTAAGGTCAAGGACATTGACCACCCCATTGTTGTGCACATCCACACCCTGAAAGGCAAGGGCTACGAGCCCGCCGTGAAGGACAAGGAGCGGTGGCACTGGTCCATGCCTTTTGACATTGCCACTGGCCAGCTCCGCGACGCGTCGGCAGCCGAGGACTATGGCGACCTTCTTGGCCAGTTCCTCCTCGCTGAGATGAAGAAGGACAAGAGCCTCGTCGTCGTCACCTCCGGCACGCCTTCCGTAGCCGGTTTCACGCCCGACCGCCGTCGCGAGGCCGGAAGTCAGTTTGTAGATGTCGGCATTGCCGAGGAGGAGGCTGTGGCCCTGATTTCCGGCATGGCCAAGGGCGGCGCTCGCCCCGTGTGGAATGTATATAGCACTTTCCTCCAGCGCACATATGATCAGTTGGCGCAGGATCTCTGCATCAACAATCAGCCTGCCGTCATCAATGTGTTCTGTGGCAGTGTCTTGGGCATGAATGACATCACGCACATTGGCTTCTTCGACATCCCCATGCTCTCAAGCATCCCCAATCTGGTATATCTGGCCCCGTCTTGCTATGAGGAGTTCATTGCCATGGAGCGTTGGGCTTTGGCGCAGACTTCCCACCCCGTGGCCATTCGTGTCCCGGGCGGGGCTGTCTCTCACTCGTCAGAGGCTTTCGCGACGGACTATTCTTCGCTCAACAAGGCTCGCGTCGTGCGCCGTGGCAAAGATGTGGCTCTGATTGGCTCCGGTGCGTCTCTCGCATGGGTCGAGGCGGCTGCGGCCGTCCTTAAAAGCAGTGGCGTAGAGGCCACTGTCATATCTCAGACTTTCGTCTCTGGTGTTGATGAGGAGCTGCTGTCAAGTCTTTCTTCAAGCCATAGCGTCGTGGTCGTTGCCGAGGACGGTTCCCTCGATGGCGGTTTCGGCGAGAAAATAGCGAGGTTCTTCGGCCCGTCCAAGATGCGTGTGGTCTGCAACGGTGTCAAGAAAGGGCTTTACGATCGCTACTCTTACTCCGATTTGTTGGCGCAGAGTCATCTGACGCCAGAGGCCATAGCTGCCGATGCCCTCAAGGCTCTCAAGGGTTAGCGGATTTCCCGTATATGTTTTTTGCGCCGGGCCGTGAGGCTCGGCGCATTTTTTGTGCTATGCTCGTCCTGGTGCCGTCGCGGTTGCGGTCTCCAATTTTTATTGCCGCCATCATTGAAAACCAAACAATTTTAGCTACTTTCGTTGCTCGAAGAGGGGTAGTGCCATATGCCGCCGTCGATGGTTGCCGTGGCCTAGGGCTCATTATCATAAGTAAGGACAAGAAAACAAAACCACATACAACAGCTCTGCGACAAGACGACTCCGCGAGAGGTGGGTCGGCCCTTGTCGTTTAACCTTTTATTTTTAAGATGGTAGTATTTTTCAGAGGAGAGAATGTGCTGGCCGTTGAGACCGCGTCTGCGCTCAACGATGCCGACGTTCGCAAACTGACATGGCTCTTTAGTGGAGCGGAGCGCGTCGATGCGCAGTCGCTTCCTGGCTTTTTCGTCGGAACGCGCCGAGAGACCATTACTCCGTGGAGTACCAATGCGGTGGAGATTACCCAAAACATGGGTCTGACGGGCATCTCGCGCATCGAGGAGTTCTTTGCGGTTGACAGCGAGAAGGCCACATTCGACCCCATGCTGCAAAACCTCTACAAGGGACTTGACCAAAACATATTTACCATCGACAAGAAGCCCGATCCCATTGTCTATATCACAGATTTCAAGGCTTATAACCAAAAGGAAGGCCTGGCTCTCTCCGAGCCTGAGATTGCCTATCTTGAAGGGCTCAGCAAGAGGCTGGGACGCCCGCTGACCGACTCTGAGGTCTTCGGCTTCTCTCAAGTCAACTCTGAGCACTGCCGTCATAAGATTTTCAACGGCACTTTTGTCATTGACGGCCAGGCCAAGGAGCTCTCGCTCTTCAAGCTCATCCGCAAAACCTCCGAGGTCAACCCCGGCTACCTCGTATCGGCATATAAGGATAACGTGGCCTTCATTGAGGGCCCCGTGGCCATGCAGTTCGCTCCGGAGAGGGGTGATGTGCCTTCTGAGTTCGAGGCAAAAGATATAGACACTGTACTGTCTCTCAAGGCTGAGACGCACAATTTCCCAACCACCGTCGAGCCGTTCAATGGTGCCGCCACGGGTAGCGGTGGCGAGATCCGCGACCGAATGGGCGGCGGCACAGGCTCGCTCCCCATGGCCGGCACGGCGGTATATATGACGTCTTACTCACGCCTCGCTGATGATCGCCCTTGGGAGAAGAACATTAGCGTTCGTGACTGGCTATACCAGACTCCAGCGCAGATCCTCATCAAGGCCTCAAATGGGGCGAGCGATTTTGGCAACAAATTTGGCCAGCCCATGATCTGCGGCTCACTCCTGACCTATGAGCATGAGGAGGGCGGACGTACTTTGGCCTATGACAAGGTCATTATGATGGCGGGTGGCGTAGGCTTCGCCAAAAAGTCAGACGCTCTCAAGAAGACCCCAGTGAAGGGTGAGGACGTTGTCCTGCTTGGCGGAGACAATTACCGCATCGGCATGGGCGGTGGCGCTGTCTCCAGCGTAAACACAGGCGAATATGGCAATAAGATTGAGCTCAACGCCGTCCAACGCTCCAACCCTGAGATGCAAAAACGCGTCCTCAACGCCATCCGCGCGCTCGTTGAGGGAGACAACAACCCCATCGTCTCAATCCATGACCACGGCGCGGGCGGGCACCTCAATTGCCTCTCTGAGCTTGTCGAGGAGACGGGCGGAAACATTGACATGGATGCGCTGCCCATCGGAGACAAGACCCTGTCAGACCGCGAGATTGTCGGCAATGAGAGCCAGGAGCGCATGGGCCTCGTCATGGCAAAGAAAGACGTCGAGGGCCTCCGAAAGATAGCGGATCGCGAGCGCGCCCCAATGTATGTCGTGGGCGAGACCACGGGCGACATGAACTTCACTTTCAGCCACAGGAATGGCGTCAAGCCCATTGACTGGAAGCTCTCTGATATGTTTGGCAACCCGCCAAAGACCGTTATGACGGACAGCACCGTGGCGCGCACTTATGCAAAGGTGGACTACGATGTCAACAACATAGCGGACTATGTGAGGGATGTCCTCAAGCTGGAGAGCGTCGGCTGTAAAGACTGGCTCACCAATAAGGTTGATCGCTCCGTCACCGGCAAGGTGGCCAAGCAGCAATGCGCCGGAGAGATTCAGTTGCCGCTCAACGACCTTGGCGCTGTGGCTCTCGACTACAATGGAGTGCGCGGCATGGCCACGAGCGTGGGGCATGCGCCGGCCGTTGGCCTCATCGACCCTGCCGCCGGCTCTGTCATGTCGGCCGCCGAGGCGTTGACCAACATCATTTTTGCTCCGCTTGACAAGGGGCTTAAAGGCGTCTCTCTCTCTGCCAACTGGATGTGGCCTTGCCGCCAGCCTGGTGAGGATGCGCGCCTCTATGCCGCCGTCCAGGCCATGAGTGATTGGATCTGCAAACTCGGAATCAACATCCCCACGGGCAAGGACTCCTTGTCAATGACGCAGAAATATCATGACGGGCGCACTGTCCTGAGCCCAGGCACGGTGATCATCTCAGCCATGGGCGAGGTCAGCGACATCCGCAAGATTGTCGAGCCCGTCATGGTGTGCGATGCCGACACGTCATTCATCTGCATAGACATGAGCGGTTGTAAGCCAGCTCTCGGAGGCAGCGCTTTGGCACAAGTCTTGAATCGTGTGGGAGACGAGGCTCCCACCGTGGCAAGCGCGGAGTCTTTCGGCGAAATCTTCGAGGCCGTGCAGTCTCTCATCAAGAAGGGGCTCGTCTTGGCGGGTCATGACATATCTGCGGGTGGACTTGTCACCGCGTTGCTCGAGATGACGTTTGCCAACACCGGATGGGGCATCAATGCGGACATACCGTCAGATGGTGAGGACGCCGTCTTGTCCCTCTTCGCCGAGAATCCGGGTGTGGTGCTCCAGGTCAAAGATTTGGACGCCGTCAAGGCAATCCTCGACGAGGCCGGCGTGGTGTTCTCATATCTCGGCCGTCCGCAGCCGCAGCGCAAGCTCACTATCAGCGCGGCAGAACGCCAGCTCGACATCGACATTGATGAGATGCGCGATGTCTGGTTCAGCACCTCAGCGAAGCTAGACGCCCTTCAGTGTCAAAACGGCAAGGCCGCAGAGCGTGCCGCCAACTATAAGAATCAACCCCTTGCGCTCCATCTCCCCGACGGGTGGCAAGGCACCCTCAAGAGCTTGGGTCTCAGCCTCAAACATGACAAGACGGGCGTAAAGGCGGCCATAATTCGCGAGAAAGGCGTCAATGGTGACCGTGAGATGGCCTATACGCTCTACCTCGCGGGATTCGATGTCAAGGATGTCCACATGACCGACCTTGTAAGCGGGCGCGAGACCCTTGAAGATGTCAACATGATTGTCTTCTGCGGCGGTTTCTCTAACTCCGATGTCCTGGGCTCCGCCAAGGGCTGGGCCGGCGCGTTCCTCTACAATGAGAAGGCTCGCAAGGCTTTGGATAATTTCTACGCGCGTCCCGACACCCTCAGCCTTGGCGTTTGCAACGGTTGCCAGCTCGTCATAGAGCTTGGACTCCTCCATCGCGACGCGCCTGGCCTGAGGCCCAAGATGCTCCACAATGACAGCCATAAGTTCGAGAGCCAGTTCCTCAGCGTCGAGATTCCACAAAATGACACTGTTATGTTCAAGAGCTTGAGCGGCAGCCGTTTGGGCGTATGGGTCGCCCATGGCGAGGGTAAGTTCAGCATCCCTGCCGAGGCTGACAAGTATAATGTCATTGCCCGCTACGGCTATGCGTCTTACCCCGCAAATCCAAATGGCAGCGCAGACAACATTGCGGGCATGGCGTCGGCCGATGGTCGCCACGTGGCCATAATGCCTCACCCAGAGCGCGCCATTTTCCCCTGGCAGTGCGCGGCTTATCCTGCGGACCGCAAGGCCGACGAGATCACGCCATGGGTAAAGGCCTTCGTGGAGGCCCGCAAATGGGTTGAGCAACACAAAAAATAAGTCGAAAACAAGAATGGAGACCGAGGGCGGGGCGCTTGTGGCGTCTCCCGCAGGTCTCATACCAACAGTTAATTACTTAATTCTTTAGATGGATAACGAAGAGAAGAACGGTTTCTCTGGCACCGAGGGTGCAGAGAACCGCAATGACAGGTACGATCGCCGTGAGGGCGACGACCGTGGCAGCTACGCTAGCCGTGAGGCTAACGCCGAGGGGCGCCCATTCCGCCCTCGCTTCAACAGCGATGACCGCGGCGGCGACCGTCCGTTCCGCCCTCGCTTCAACAGCGATGACCGCGGCGGCGACCGTCCGTTCCGCCCTCGCTTCAACAGCGATGACCGCGG
>CAKUYZ010000097.1 GCA_934717675.1 uncultured Bacteroidales bacterium | reverse complement strand
CTGTTAGCCTGAAGGTCACTTTCTAACACGTTACAATAAAGACAATGAAAGCGTATAAGATATTAGTTGCGGCTGCGGCATTCGCCGTTACGGCTTGCGACGACTTCAACGATAACTTTGACGGCCTCGACGATATGGTCAAGGACGCTCAGAGCAACGTGGTGAGTGAGAAGTATGAGCTTGCAGATGCCGATTACGAAACGATTGGCAAGTATAAGGCGCAAGACCCGGCAGACGAGGAGGGGCTGACGTATGTGAAGAACAACAAAATGTTTCCCTCGGAGGATCTTGCGCGCAAGTATCTGCCAACATTTGCCGCTAGCAAATATTACACTTCAGACAAGGGCTCGGCCGTCGTATTCTCCTATAAGGTGAGCAGCTCTACGCCCGAATATATTGTCAAGCTCAATGCGGCTTCGTCCTATGAGCTCAGCTCCGAAGATTATGCTTCAATTTGGGGAGATGACAAGGCAAAATACCTCACTCCCTCTACAGAGGCAAAGGTAGCTAGCGTTGTTGACGCCTCATCTGCGGCCGATGGAGACTACGTCGTGGTCTCTTATGAGTATTCTGATGTTGAGCCGTCCTCTTCTTCAGAGGATGACGAACCGGTTGTGACAACTTGGAAGGCTCTCAGCGGTGCTACCTATCCTGCGAGCGACGGCTGGTCTTTTAACAATGTTGGCAACATTGACCTTTCCGCTTATGCAGGTCAGAAGGTTAGGATTGGCTTCCGCTACACTAGCGACTCCGAGAAAGCCGGCACGGTGGAGATTAAGAACCTGCTGGTGGCAAAGAGTGGCACGAATTTTCATTCCACTGCATATTTTGCCGCACAGGAAGATGGCTCCTACAAGACATCAACGTCTGTCGCAGAGGGCAAGTGCCTGATTCTTGCTAAGGTGGATGACGAGTACTACGCTTTCGGCATCCTCAAAGATCAGACTAAGAGCTATGGCTATTGCGTGAGTGACCCGGTCACAGTCACTGATGGCGTTGTCTCCGCGGCTGATGCTGCCAACATCTTTGTTGAACTCGAAAAGTCTGGAGACAACTTCAGGATCAAGAATGCCGCAGGCAAATATATGTTCATGAAGGGAAGCTATGACAGTTTCAATGTTTCTGACGAGGTTGGCTCTGAGGGTTACGATTGGGCTGTTGAGATGTCCGCCGCTGGCGTGGACTTCAAAAATGTCTTGACTGGTAAGACGATATGCTATGACGCTAATTATAAGTCGTTTGGCGCATATTCAGATTCTAAGCTTGGCATATATTTCAAAAACAGCCTGCTCAGTAACTCTGTTCCAGATGGGTTTGTCGCCAAGAATGTAGTCTTGCCCGAGGGTGCTACATACGTTTGGTCCAACTCTGAGAAATATGGGGCAAAGGCTTCTGCTTTCATCAACAAGACTAACTTGGAGTCTGACTCTTGGTACATCACATCGGAGATTGACTTGACTGAAGCCGCGGCGCCGTACTTGACATTCGACATGGCGGCTAATTTCTTCAAAGGCTCTTTGGCCGACTATTTCGGAATCTTTGTGACCACGGACTATGCTGACGGTTCTGACTTCAAGATTGCAGGCGATACGAAGAGCCTCAAGGCAGCCGTTGCCACTTCAACCAAGTATGCCGTGCTCACAAGCAAGAACTCCGCATGGTCAAAGCCCTCGAATGTCTTGATTGTCAATCCGTCAGACTATAAGAAGATGGGTCTTTCCAATGTCAACTTCAGCTCAACGTATAAGCCTGATGCTTATCTGCCCACCTTTGTGTCGCAATCTCTTCCCTATGCGCAAGAGGGAGACAAGGTTGCCGTTGTATATCATTTCTATGCTAACAAGGTGGTTAGCATAGAGGCAGTCGAGTATACCTACGCCAATGGCGCTTGGGCAAAATCCGCCAACGGCGAGACAGTGACAGGCCAGTTTGTCAAGTCTTCGGGCTGGATGTTCGACCCTAGCCTGACGCTCAACTTCCCACATGACAAGAGCGATGCTGCCGCATCCGCATTCTATCAGGCTGTGACTGATTGGGTTTGGGAGAACATAGATGTCAAGGAAAGCGGTTTCACCACAAAGGGTCAGGGTTATGTGACGAGCTACGGCAATAATGAGTATTATACCGGAAGCTCTGCGTATCAGAACGATGTCGATTGGCGCGTGTCTGCCGCAAAAGCTCAAGGAAGCGGTTATGACGGAAAGTCAGATGATGAGATATTCGCCCAACTTCAGCAGAACTTGATTAGCACTTATGGCCAAGTGCTTGGTGTCTTATATCCCGATGCTGATGTTGTGGACGGTGTTGACGTGATATACACAATCAACTTTGTGGCGTATTACGATGGCGTAGATCATAACTATACGATTTCCTATCGTTGCGTAGCGAAGGCGACATTTGAGTATGTAGAGAACTCTCTCGCCCTAGTAGAGTAGGAATTTTTCATAACTAACGTTATAATGGGAGGCTCGGCCCAAGGCCGCGCTTCCCTTTTTTAATTATCAGGACTATAGATGAATCTTTATTGTAGGGCGATACAAGCCGTAGTAATTGCGGCTTTGTCAGTTTTTGTCATCTCTTGCGATGACGCCGATAAAGACGAGGCTGTTCTTGTGGCCTCGAGGGCTGACTTTGACAGCGATGGTGGGACCGCTTCCTTGAAAGTATCATGTGACGCCTCTTGGGTTTTGGAGGTCGAGACAAGTGACAAATCTGCCAGTTGGGTCGCTCTTTCCGCGCTCAATGGCACAGGGGGACAGGTTGTGGAATTCTCCATTTCGGAAAATGAGACATATTCACCCCGAAGAGCTACATTTCGGCTGCGCAGTGGGGCAGCTTCGGACACAGCTTCGGTCTTTCAGAGTGCGAGAACTCGGCAAGCAAACTCAAATGCTAACGATCCTGGACTCTCGCCAGAGGCGATGAGAATGGAGATGCCGCATATGAACTCTGAAGGCTACCATGTTACCCACTATGCCACTGTGGCAGGGAAGAAAGACGTTAACTATACTCTAGAGTGGAACGTTGCCATGCGTCACGCACAATGGGTTGCATTCGCATTTGACAAGAATAACTGCGCTAAGAACGTGACCCGTTCCAACGATTTTCTGCCCGATCCCGACCTCCCAACGGCAATGCAGACAACTAATTATAACCATACGAGCGACGGCTTCGACCGTGGTCACCTCTGCGCCTCGAATGATCGCGCGTATTCTGAGGAGACCAACGCTCAGACTTTCTATTTCAGCAACATGTCTCCGCAACTAAACGGCTTCAATGCCGGCATTTGGCAGAGGCTTGAGGCTGAAGTGCAGACGTGGGGACAAAGAACCGTCCGTGGGACATACGACACGCTCTACGTGGCTAAAGGTGGAACATTGAACCACCTGCTGATTAACTTTGAGGGCAAGACGAAAGGTATGGACGGAAAGACTCCAACAACAGACTCAAACGGTCTGACGGTTAAAGGTTTGCCTTGCCCAGCTTATTATTTTATGGCTATAATGTCGGTTAAGAGTGGCAAGTATAGCTCCATTGCCTTCCTCGTGCCTCACTCCGACCAGTTAAAACCAGTGGGCGGTGGTGCCGACTTCACCGTGGCGGACCTTAAACAATATGCTGTGACTGTTGACGAGTTGGAGCATGAGTCTGGGCTGGATTTCTTCTGCAATCTGCCAGATGACACAGAATCTGAAGTTGAGAGTGTGATGGGGGATTTCTTCAAGTAAGGGAGATTCGACAACAAATAAGCCGCGCATCAGGGACGACCCGATGCGCGGCTTGTTGTTTACTACAATTTCACCTACATGAGTGAAATGCTGCGTTTGATGAAATTAGTGAGGTGCTCACCCTTGAGCATGTTGTTAGACAGCAGGGCAAGGTCAATAAGTTGAGAGACCAACTTGTCATTCTTGGCAAAACCAGCAAGAATGTCATTGCGCTTCTGACGCTGCTCATCAATGCGCTTGTTCACGCTCTCAAGTTCGTCCTTGTCAGCCTGCGGAATCTCCTCGTCTTTCTTGCCCTCTTTGGCCTTATTGAGTTCGGCTTTGCGCACCTCCTCTTTCGAGATGGCGGCCATGACAGGCTCAAGCTCTGCCTTAGTCTTCTCGTCCATATCCGTCACCACGCGATTTACGAGAGGGTGGCTGGCGTTGATGACGAGGTTGAACGTGTCGGGCATCTCGCCGTAGAAAGACATGGCGCCGCCTTGGACTGCGCTCATCTCCTTCATGCGTCGCATCCACTCGTTTTGCGTCACAATCACTGGCAACTCATTCTCGCCCAAAGCTTCCACCGACACAGTGTAGTTTACCTTGGCGTCATCTTTGGGAGTCTCGGCTCTGAAAACCTCCTCCAAGTCTGACTTCTGAGAGGTTGTGAGTTTGAGCTCTGGAGCGTCTTCCTTGACAATGAGCTTGTCAATGGTGTCGGCATCAACGCGAGAGAAACGGCATTTCTCCAGTTTCTGCTCCAACTGGTTCATAAACGGGGTGTCCAACTGACCGTCGAAGAGCAGCACGTTGTAGCCCTTGTTCTTCGCGCTCTCAATAAAGCTGTATTGAGAGGCCTTGTCGCTGGCGTACAAGTATATGAGGTTGCCTTCTTTGTCGGTTTGGTTGGCTTTGATTAGCTCCTTGTACTCGTCAAACGTGAAGTACTTGCCATCCACGTCTTTGAGCAGGGCGAATTTCTGTGCGCGCTCGGCAAACTTCTCGTCAGTCAGCATGCCGTACTCAATGAAAATCTTGAGGTCATCCCATTTCTTCTCGAAAGTAGCCCTGTCTGTTTTGAAAATCTCCTCAAGACGATCTGCCACCTTTTTGGTGATGTGGTTGGAAATCTTCTTGACGTTGCTATCTGATTGGAGGTAAGACCTGGACACATTGAGAGGAATGTCCGGCGAGTCAATCACGCCGTGAAGCAGTGTGAGGAAGTCAGGAACAATACCCTCCACGGAGTCTGTCACAAAGACCTGATTACAGTAGAGCTGAATCTTGTTTCTGTTGATGTCAAGATTGTTCTTGATCTTCGGGAAGTAGAGTATGCCAGTGAGCGTGAAAGGGTAGTCCACATTGAGGTGGATATAGAAGAGCGGATCGTCCGCCATCGGGTAGAGTTGATGGTAGAACTTCTTGTAGTCATCGTCCTTCAACTCGGATGGCTTCCTGACCCATGCGGGCTTAGTGTCGTTGATGACGTTATCCTCCGCCGTCTCCTGCTCTTTGCCATCCTTCCACTCGGTCTTCTTTCCGAAGACTATCTCAATGGGCAGGAACTTGCAATACTTCGATAGCAGCTCCTGAATCCTAGTCTTTTCCAGGAACTCCTTCTCATCATCTGAGACGTGCATAATGATGTCAGTGCCGCGCTCTGCCCGCTCGGCGTCCTCGAGTGTGTACTCTGGCTCACCAGTGCAAGACCAACGTACGGCTTTAGAGCCTTCCTTGTATGACTTGGTGACAATCTCAACCTTGTCAGACACCATAAAGGCTGAGTAGAAGCCGAGACCAAAATGGCCGATAATGGTGGCGGCATCGTTCTTGTGCTTTTCGAGGAACTCCTCCGCGCCAGAGAACGCTATCTGGTTGATGTATTTTTCAACTTCCTCGGCCGTCATGCCAATGCCGTTGTCCGAGACAGTGATGGTCTTCGCATCCTTGTCTAGAGAGACTCTCACCTTGAGGTCGCCCAACTCGCCCTTGAATTCGCCATTGCTGGCCAACACCTTGAGCTTTTGGGTGGCATCAACCGCGTTAGACACAATCTCGCGCAAGAAGATGTCGTGGTCAGAGTATAGGAATTTTTTGATAATTGGGAAGAGGTCTTTGGTAGACACTCCAATTTTTCCTGATGCCATATCCTTATGTTTCTTTTGTTTTCTGTCGTGTGGTAGTGGCAAGTTTCATGCCATAGGGATAAATGTGCCATAATGGCAGATAATGCATATGCTGGCGGAGGTATGTGTGACATATATACGACAAAAAGCGCATCTGTCGGCCTTGGCAATGACGGATGCGCTTTTGAACTTGGGTAAAACAGACCTATCGGCATGCCTTGGGTGCTGCGCTCTCTTGTTTGATAAGGACGGTGTAGCCCAACTTGGCGATGGCTTTTTGCAGGTTCTCGCTGTTTGTCTTATCAGGACGATAGGTGACGGTGACAGTCTTGGCTTCAACGTCTACCTTGATGTCTTTCACGCCCTTTTCAAAGGCAATGTTGCTCTCTATCTTCTTTTTGCAGCTTTCGCAATGCAGATTTGCCGAGAAGACAACCGTGGCAAGCCCTTTCGTCTCCTTCGCACCATTGCTGCCCATTGCGGAGGCTGTGGCCGTGGAGAAAGCCGTAACGATGGCGACAATCAAAATCAGGATGTGCTTCATACGTTTATG
>CAKUYZ010000096.1 GCA_934717675.1 uncultured Bacteroidales bacterium | reverse complement strand
GTATTCCGCATCGTCTACTTCACGTTCTTTTAGCGCCATTTTCAGTGTAAGATGAGCGGCGACTGCCGTGTTTCGAATGTCCCTTAACTCACGGGGAGAGTAGTGCCTGTTGCGAAATAGCGAGAACATTCTCTGTGTTTCCGTGTCTGGTTGCAAAAGACTTGAATTGTGTTTCTGTCGCCTCAGCCTGGCGAGCAGCCAGGCGAAGCCTGCTTTGAAATTTAAGTGTCTCATAATTATAAAAAAATGTTTGGTGGCAAATCTTCGTTGGTCACCACGTTTCGGGTGCGAATATACGCCTTTTTATGACTTGTGAATGCTCTGTGGAAAATATTTTATTGTAAATCAGTGGCTTAAATGCTATGTGGAATGTATGGCGGCCTTCAGGGTCGTCATATGTGTTTGGTGCTTTGCTTAACTATTTTAAAGATGTTAGTGTGTCGTGACCGTTAAGATGTATTCATATTTTATGTGTTATAACGTGGTTGGGGTGGCGTCAAATAGCGTGGCTACAATAGAAGGATGTCGTTCGTCTCATTTTGGGGACTACACCTCAAATAGATCGGCGAATTTCAAGAACCTCGCGGCGAGGTCGCGCAAGGCTCTGGCATGTGCTTTGTAGGATGGCATATGGCCTTTGAAATACTCATGCCGGAAATAGAAACTGCTCACAAACTCAGCGTAGCCGAGCTGTATTTCGCGATGTCTGGGATCCAGTTCATTCGCTCTCCATCGCAACTCCAGTAACTCTTCTTTGGTTCCCTTGCCTTTGCGCAATTTCTCCTGAATTATGTGCAGCTCCTTTTCCTCATCCTCCGTGATCCCTTTGGGCCGTTCGAAGGCTTTCGCCTCTCTGAGCCACCAGTCAGTCTGAAATCTTATCCACGTCCCCATGGCTTTCCACACATAATCTGGGACGAGCCTCTCGCCGCCTCTCTCGCGCTCCATCATGGCCGTGGTCATAGGGTAGGGTGACTTGTCTAAAATCATTAGGCGGAGCATCTCCTTATCCTTGCGCTTGATGGCCTCTCGGTGGCAATATTCCAGTGCGAAAGCCATTTGCTCCACGTGGTTTGAATGGTGTCGATAGTATTGCCCCAGGTCTTTGATAAACTTGTCATATACCTTAATCTTTTCCATGCCGAGCAAGTTTTTGTCGTGTCTTATGTTCTTGCATATGATCTTTCTCTTTTACTTTTTCCCCAGGGCGGATATTGTATTAAGGAGGTCTCCACTTATCTCGCTTATCCGCCATTTCATTGCGTCTGCGTTCCCGAACTCTTTTGCGTTCGCTAAGTTGTCGCATACCCTGGCTAATGCATTGTATGCTTCTCTCAATACTTCGGGCGGGTAGTCTACGTCGTTGAATTTTGGGTATCTGAATACTCTTCGCTTGGTCTTTGAGAACGCATTGGTGTATCTTATGATGTCTAATCTTGGATGGCGTTTCGCCCTGCCATTTCGGTATGGCGTATGTTTGTGGCATATGGCGCGCCATGGCTTTCCAAAGCCGTTGTGGCGCATTGTTTTGATCTTTATCATCATGTCTGTTTAATCGATTGCCATGAATTTGGTTGCGTATTCCAAGAGTTTGCCGGCCAGGTCTCGCAGTGCGGCGGCGAATTGACTGTCAGTGGGGTCTTTCCTTCCGAAGTACAATCTGATGAAGCCAGACTCGTTGAGGTATCCGAAAGTTGAGCAGTCGTCCAGTTCGTTGGTAATTTGGTTGCATTTGTAAATCATGCATCTTCGTTTGGCGCATTCGCGAAGGTTTCGGGCTCTGTCTAGAAGTTTAGCTCGCTCTTGCTCGAGCATGGCCTCATGTCTCGTTGGGCCGTGTTCCAGATACTCCGCTTCGCCTGTCAGTTTCTTCGCTATGTTGGTCATCCATTTCCCCACTCCCACCCACAAGTAGTCTGGCACGCATCTCTCTCCCCGCCGCTCCCGTCTTAGCAGTGTGCGGACGTATCTGCAACTCTCGTCCTCGTTCAGTAATATAAGGAGCAACCTTTCGTTCATATCGTCTATGATTTCCTCGCCGCAGAACCAAAGAGCCTCGATCATAGGCTCTTTCAGATCCTCGTCGCAGACTCGTGACCACAGCTCGCCACAGAGCTTGTCATATAGCTCTATCTTGTTCACTCTTCCCATAAGGACCTCCTGCGCAGCATGAAGAAGTTGTTACTCATAAGGTTGGCCGCCGGTTCGCAGTGATCTAGCGCACGCTGCATCCATTTCTTTAGGGTGTTTACCTTTATCCTTTTGAGAGCCGTGCGTAACTCTTTGTGCGCAAGTATGGCGTTTTTGTGCACAAATCTCAGCTCTTCGGGGGTGTAGTGCCTGTCGTAAAACAGCGAGAATAATTTTTGCGTTTCCCAACGGGTTCGTAAGGGATTCCATAGCCTTTTTTGGGGGGCGAGCGGCCTGGTGGAGGCCTTGAAACTTGTAGTTCTGAGCATAAGGTAAAAATTAGCGGCTCTAAGCCGATACAATACTCAGCGCAAAGTGCATGCCAAAAGTCACAATGCGCCTTTTTGTCATGACTGCGTCAAAATGACAGGGCGAGAAGTGTGAGGCCGTGTTCGGGTGATATTCGTCAAACTATGCGTGATACGCACAAAAAATCTAAATTATTGTTCGCCTATTTGCTATCTTTGTGGTGCTTGTCCCACTTGTGTCGCCGGCCTTTGTGGCTTCGCAATAAGCCTGTGGAGGCGGCTCGCGGTGTAGGCTTGCGGCAAATCTAAGCCCCAATAATATTAACAGTAATGACAGATAGTATGAAAAAAACAGTGTCGCTAGGTGTCGATATTGGCGGCACGAATACGGCCATCGGCGTTGTGGACGCTGAGGGTAACGTGCTTGTAAAGACCAACATCTCGACCCCTAAGCATGGCGACGCAAACCTCTATGCGGTGGAGATGGCAAAGGCCATACGCGACCTTATCTCTGACGTGACGAAGCTCAACCCCGATGTGACGTTTGCCGGCATCGGCCTCGGTGCGCCAAACGCCAACTACTACAAAGGCACCATAGAGTACGCCCCGAACCTCTCTTTCAAGGGCATCGTGCCTCTTGTAGACCTGCTCAAGGCGCAATTCCCCGACATGCCTAAGATTGTCATGACCAACGATGCCAACGCCGCCACTATGGGCGAGATGGTCTATGGCGGAGCCAGGGGCATGAAGAATTTCGTCATGTTCACCCTCGGCACGGGTGTCGGCTCTGGCCTTGTCGTAGACGGCAAACTGGTCTATGGCCATGACGGCTTCGCTGGCGAGTGTGGCCACACCATGCTTGTGCCTGGCGGGCGTATGTGCGGATGCGGCATCCGCGGCCACCTTGAGGCTTATTGCTCCGCTGGCGGTATGAAGCGCACGGCTTTTGAGCTCATGACGGAATATAATGCTACAGACAGCCTGCTTGCGCAAAAGTCTTTTGCCGAGCTTGAAAGCAAGGATATATACGAGGCCGCCGTCAAGGGAGACAAGATTGCCCTTATGGTCTTTGACAAGACGGGAGATTATCTGGCGCAAGGCATAGCCAACGCCATATGCCACACCAGCCCCGAGGCCATATTCCTCTTTGGCGGGCCCACGGCTGCGGGCGATATGCTCTTCGACCCCATTCGCAAGAACCTCGATAAGTATCTTCTCACCATCTTCCGCGGCAAGGCGAAGATTCTGCCTTCATCGCTCAAGCGAGGTGACGCTGCCATCGTTGGCGCTTCCGCCCTTGTGATGTAAGCCGGTGCCTTGGGCATCATAATTAAAGGCCCCCGCTCTCCGTTTTTCGGAGGGCGGGGCTTGTCTTTTGTGAGTGCGGGTTGGAGTGATGAAACTGATGCTAATCTAAATAAAGCCGTTCGTCACCGATTTTGCATAATTTCTTACGATGATTTATGCCGTTCGTCACTTATATTGCGCATTTGGTAAAAAGTTGTTGAAAAGATTTGCGGACGATTGGATGTTGATATACTTTTAGGGCGAACACAGAAGGTTGCTATGGATCTTTCGTTAGTTTTTGCATTGGTCTTCGTGCTTGCCGCTGTCTTGGTGGGGGTGTATGTGCTTGCGGTCCAAAGAAGGTTGACTAGTTTGGACGAGCAGTGTGGCGACTCCATTCATCAGATGGCCATCTTGATAAATGCTAGGTGGGATGCTATGGAAGGCTTGGCCCGCGGCATTTTCAGATGTTCTGCGTCAGATGGTAAGCTGATGCTCGATTTGATTGAGGGTGGTCGCCGCTCTTCGTTGACCGATTTCAACACCATCGTGAGCCAAAACAAGGTTCTGGTGGAGGTGTGGCGAATGCTCAATGTGGCCTGCGAGCGTTATGATGAGGTGCGCTGCGGAGCGCTTTACATTTCGCAATGCGCCTCGTTGCCTCACTATGACGAGGCCATAGGGCGAGAGATGGAAGCCTACGCCGCGGCGGCTGACGGAATGCGTAAGCTTATGTCTTGCTGGTCTTCTGCGCTGGTGGCCTCAATGCTCGGCTTTGACAAAAGGTGGCGTGACGAGCTGCGTTGCGCTTCAAACACGCCGCTTTGTTTGGCCATCTTGTGATTGGCGAGCGGTTCTATGCCCCGCGTTGCTTCTTATATGCTGCGGGGGTCATGTTCATGACGGTCTCGAAATCTTCTTCAAAATCTTTGTATTCGGAATACCCGCAACTTTGGGCCACTTCTTTTGTGGCGCTGTCCGTATTGTCCATAAGCTGGCGCGCTCTGGCAATGCGCAGTTTCATTATGTAGGTGTCAGCCCCCTCGCCAACAATGTTGAACGTCCGCAGGCGCAGTTGTGACGGCCTGATGCGCATCCTTGAGGCAATGGCTTTTTCTTCAACCTTCTGATTGTTTTTCATGGCGAGGCGCACTTCCCTTGTCAGTCTGGTGAGGAATGTGCGGTCAGACTCAGTCAGCGCGCTAGCGGATGATGAGCGTGGCATCAGCCATCTGGCCAAGATTATCGTTGTGCGCCGAATGGCGTGGCGCAGTCCCGCGTTTCGTCTCTTCTTGCGCAAGAAGTGCACCGCTGTGGCTATGCCCAGGCCAACGAGCAGCAACACGCCCAGCAACTCGGCCACGCTCACCAGAGTCCGGTGGCGTTCCTTAGTCTCTGTCTCCTCCACAGAGCGAAGTCTGGGGCCTTGGCGTCGTCCGGCGTCAAGGCCGCCGTTATATTTCTCGGCCAGTTGGTCATATTGGGCTGCGATTTCCGCCTTGGCCTGCTCTTTGTCCGCCGGTGTCGATTTGTATAGGCCCATCAGTGCGCGGCACTGGTTGAGAGTGTCGCCGTGTCTTCTGAAGACCGCCGCGGCCTCGCAAAAACAGCCAGAGGCAGCCTCGGCGTCTCCTTGCCTCAGCAATATGTCTCCCATTGCGTTGCTGCACACGCCTAGCTGATAACTGTTACCATCGTTGCGGAATATCTCTGCGGCCTTGCGCAGGCACTCTTTCGCGCGCTCATATTGGCGCATGTTTGTGAGTGCCGCCCCTTTGCGTATCAGCGCCATGCCTTTGAGGCACTCGTTGCCGCTCTTCTCCGCCTCTGCTATTCCGTCTTCAGCAAAGCTCAACGCCAGGGCGTCGCGACGAAGTGCGCAATTCACGGTGTTGGCAATGCCGAAAAAACGGCAACGTTTCATGGCATCGGTCAGGAATTTCTCACACCCGAGAGCCTCGTCCAAATATGTCTCGGCCTTTTTCAGGTCGCCTTGCGCCACCATTATTGATGCCATGGAACTCAGTGCGGAGCACAGCATGCAGCTGTCTTGCTCCTCGCGAGCCAAGGCCACGGCGCGTGTGGCTGTCAGTATGGCGTCGTCCCACTCCTGCCTTATGGAGTGACTCACGGTCTGTAGCGTCAGGCAGTCCCCTTCTGTCTGTCGGTCATGCCCTTGCGCTAGCATCGGCAGGGCGCGGTCGCAATAGTCCAGCGTGGCGGCATATTCACCTCTGGCAAAGTAATATTCCGCCGCCCAGAACCATACAAGTCCCCGCAAATTATTTGCGGGGGTGGTGGATGAAAACACCATTTGGCTGTCCGTCACTTTCTCGCGGCTCAGTTCGGCGAAAAACTCGTTGGCTGTGGCTGCGGCGTCGTGCGTCTCGGTGGTGTCTATTATGGCCAGCAAACTGTCCACGGTGTTGCCGCCAACGGCCCCGAGGGCTGTCTGCGGAGCCGGTGCTGTGGCCAGGGAGATGGCCAGTGCCATTCGTGTGGCTGCGTTGCGGGTCATGGAGGTGGGGGGAGTGGTCGTTGGTTAAAACTCGCTAGAGAAGTGGAAGCGGATGTTTTTGAAGTCTTGCTGCGCCATCTGAAGCATGAAGTTGCTCTCGGCCAAGAAGACGTCGCGCCCGTCTTTGTCTTTTGCCAGATACTGCACTTTGCGCTTCTTGAATTCGGCCAGCTCGGCCTCGTCGTCACTTTCAATCCAGCAGGCTTTGTAG
>CAKUYZ010000095.1 GCA_934717675.1 uncultured Bacteroidales bacterium | reverse complement strand
GACCGGGTTCGACTATCTGGGCGAGCCAACCCCATATGACACTTATTGGCCTAGCCGAAGCAGCTATTTCGGAATATGCGACCTCGCAGGCCTGCCCAAGGATCGTTATTACCTCTACCGCAGCGTCTGGAACACAAAGCAACACACCACACACCTGCTTCCCCACTGGACATGGCCAGGCCGCGAGGGACAGCAGACACCCATATTCTGCTACACAGACGCCCCGACGGCAGAGCTCTTTGTAAACGGCAAGAGCCAAGGGCGACGCACGAAAGACAAAGCCAACAAAATGGACCGTTACAGGTTACGGTGGAATGACGTAACATACGAGCCTGGCGAAATTGTGGCTGTGGCATATGACGCCAAAGGTAACGAGACTGGCAGAGACACAGTTCGCACAGCTGGCGAGCCAGCCAACCTCTCTATCTTGGCAGATAAGGACACAATCTTGGCTAACGGAGACGACATGGCTTTCGTGACCATAGAACTCACAGACAGCCGCGGCACCACAGTGCCCACGGCGACAAACTCTGTCACAATAAACGTGGATGGCGCAGCCACTTTCCAAGCCGCCTGCAATGGAGACGCCACGTCGCTCACGCCTTTCGTGAGCAACAAGATGGAGCTGTTTGGAGGCAAACTTGTGGCCATTGTCCGCTCCTCACGCAAGGCCGGAGACGTGACCGTGCGAGCCACAGTAGACGGAACGAACATATCTAAAGAGATTAAGCTGAAATCCGTACGATAACAGCTTACAGCGCAAAAGTAAAGGCGCGCCCCGCAATGCGGGGCGCGCCTTTACTTTTTGCGAGGAAATCAGCCTAGAGCTTGTAGGTGAGACCTACGCCAACATGCTGGAAACGATCCCAAGAGAGCTCGACATTAGCGCCAAGATGCTCATTGAACATATAGCGGCAACCAGCCACAAGAGCCGGGGCCACGAACTTGCAGTCAGTCTCCTTGCTCTCCCTCTTAATCCTCTTTTCCGTCTCAATGTCAAAATCGTCATACTCGACCTTGACTTTCTCGATATCAACGAAAAGGAAGTTGAGGCCACCATAAGTGTCCAACTTTGGGATGAACGAGTAGTGAAGAGCCCCGCGCGTACCGATGCGGATACGGCTGAAATCATAGTAATCATCGCCGCCGAACCCAGCACCCAAGAGCAGGCCAGCCGAAATGGTACCCTTCTCGTTGATCACGTTCATGAAGCCGTACTCACCCATGAAGCTGAAGCCAGCCGTGGCCGAGCCGTCTCCCCATCCCTCAGAACCGAGGGCGAAATCAATGTTGATGGCCTTGTCCCCTTTGCGGAACTGGCTCTGGGCTTGCGCCTCATTCACGCCCAGCATAGCCACAGCGGCCAATGCTGCCAAGAAAATTTTCTTCATTGCGTATTGTGTTAGTTAGATAGTAGTAAGAGCGTGGCAGCTTTGCCAAAAGCTGTCTCACCGAAGCGAAGTTATACAAATCCCGCTACTTCCGCACAGGATTGTGAATCTTTTTCAAGAAGAAAGCCCCGCCAGAGAATATCTGACGGGGCTAATCACTTACCTATTTGAAGGTATATCTCTCAGACGCCCATGCGCAAAACGCATGACGAGCATGATCAATTATACTTACTGACGAGGCTCGCGATGATAGGCGGAGCGATCCTCGCGAGAATGAGCCTCAGACACGGCAATGGTGCGACCCTTGAACTCGTAACCGTCAAGCTCGGCGATGGCCTTGCGGGCCGCCTCGTCATCTGGCATCTCAACGAAGCCGAAGCCCTTGCTCTTGTGCGTCATGCGATCCATGATGATACGGGCCGACGAGACCTCGCCATACTGGCTGAAAAGGTCATTGAGCTCCTCCTCCTTGGTGTTGAAGTTCAGTTTAGCGACAAAGATGTTCATTCTTTGGAAGATAAAAAATTAAAAAGGGAATAGAATTACGAACGATGCCGATTTCGGTGAGAAACTGGCGTTTTTGCTTATATTGGTATAATATATAGCTCTTTACACTCTAACGCATCTAACAATGAACCCATTGACAAGCCATTGCTAATGCTCATGACGCTGCTTTGTTGCGACCGCTAAGTTAGGTATTTTTAAGCCTCAAGCAAGAGGCAGCGCAAAAATATTTTCTCCAACATCCGTCTTCTCTTCGGGCCATGCGACCATCACGGCCCCACCCCAAAACTACACGTGTAACGCCTGCGCCAAGCTGCCGCTTGGCACAGGTGAATGTCTTGCAAGTGTGGAAGTAAGCGGTTATCTTCGCGTCCGTAATTTTATGCGGCGCAAGCCTCACGGCAACTCAACGTTTGAGACTTTGCGCCCCAAGACTAAAAATAAAGACACAGAAAAATGCTGGAAGGAATCTTATCCATAGCAGGCAAAGGCGGCCTCTTCAAACTTGTCTCTCAGGGCAAAAACGCCATAATCGTGGAGTCTCTCACCGATGGCAAGCGCATGCCCGTAAGCGGCAACGCTCGCGTAAGCGCGCTCCAGGAGATTTCGATGTATACGGTCGAGGGCGACGTCAAGCTGAGCCACGTGATGGCCAACATCTTCAAGTTGACTGGCGGCAAAGAGTGCGTAAGCCCCAAGGCGTCTAATGAAGAACTCAAAGAGTTCATGAGCAAGGCGCTCCCAGAGTGGGACTCTGAGCGCATCTACGTATCCGACATTAAGAAACTTGCGGCGTGGTATAACCTCCTCCTTGCGCACGGACTCGTGAGCGACAAAGAGGATGAGGAAGAGAAAAAAGAGGCTGAGCAGGCCTAAACGCTTCAATTGCAGCATAAGAGCGGCATACGCCAAGCCTTGTCAGGAGGTTTGAGTGTATGCCGCTTTCTTGATGCTTTTATGTGGAAAATATCTACCTTTGACAGCCGAAAGCCTTAAAATGATCAAGATTTCTGTCATAATCCCTGTCTACAACAGGCCCGAAGAGCTGAAAGAGCTGTTGGACTCGCTCACCATACAACACTTCAAAGAATCCACAGAAGTAATTGTGGTGGAAGACGGATCCTCCCTTACCAGCGAAGAGGCCGTAAGTCAGTTTACCAACCAACTGAGAATAAAGTATATAAGTCAAGAAAACGCGGGGCCAGCGGCAGCGCGCAACATGGGGGCTAAGGAGGCAGAAGGTGAATACCTTTTCTTTTTCGACTCCGACTGCGCACTCCCGTCTGACTTTTTTGACAAAATAAGCCGCAGCGTCAGACAAGGACAATTAGACTGCTTCGGCACAAAAGATACGGCACACTCTTTCTTCTCACCCATACAGAAAGCCATATCTTACTCAATGACGTCGGTATTGACAACAGGCGGAATCCGTGGCGGCAGCAAAAGCAAAATGGACAGTTTTTACCCACGTAGCTACAGCATGGGCGTACGCCGCTCCGCATTCGAGGCCGTCGGAGGTTTTGCCTCCATGCGATATGGTGAAGACATCGACTTGAGCATGAGGCTGAAAGAAGCCGGTTATAAGTTGGGCCTTGTTGACGACACTTTTGTATATCACAAACGACGCTCTACGTTCCGCTCGTTTTTCAAGCAAACATTTTGTTCCGGAACGGCGCGCATAGACCTGGCCATTAGGCATAATGGCGCTTTGAAGCTCGTCCATATGTTGCCGTCTATCGCCGTGACCGTCCTCATTGTCCTTATTGCGCTTAGTGTCGCATGGAGCAAATTGTTCCTGCTGCCTGTGGTGGCCTACGCTATCTTGCTGATGGTGGACTCGTGGCGCAAGTTCCACAGCCTGCGCGTGGCGATGCTGAGCTTATGGGCCAGCGCCATCCAAATATGCGGCTACGGGCTTGGGTTCTTCTATAATGCGTGGGAGAGGCTCGTCTTGGGACGCAAAGACTGCGTAGTTTTCCAGAAAAATTTTTACAAGTAAGGGGCTTGGGGATCTAATGCGCGTTGGCACGAGAGGCGGAGCAGACGTTTCTGTCATCAATGCTCAGAAGCCCCTCGTCTTCCATCTCTCTGATTATTTCCGTCACGGCATTGGAATCCACACCGTCAATGCAGCGTAGTGTGTCATAGTCTAGTGAGCCATGGCTGAGCCTCTCATGGATTGCGCGTTCAATGATGTCGCGTTGTTCCAAGGCCATTTTGCGGGTCTTTTTCTTGGCCAGACATACGTCACAATGCCCGCAATCATGGGCTGAAGTGTCACCAAAATATTCCAACAGCATCCTGCTGCGACACTCATCGGCCCTCGTGCAATACGCAATGACGCTCTCGACACGGTATGAGGCGTCAGCCTTGCGTTGCTCATATACCTCAGGAGGAAGAACCATATATCTCTCATGCTCACGATCTTGCAGCCACGTTATCAACTGCGACTTTTTCTGCGGATTATATGTGACGACACCGACGCGATCTAGTTCCAACAACCGTTCGTACACCTCTTGTCGCGAAAGTCCGCACATCTTGCCCACCCTGTCTTCACTTATGACAGCGAACTCCATAAAAAGCCCCGTATAGAGCCTCAAGACTGCTGTCAGCACTGGCGCTAGATGTGGATAGGCCTCCGTGACGCCATATAGCCGCCTGCGATCAATCAGCAGCATAAGGCGCGAGGCGAACTCCGCGTTTGGCGTATATTGCATATATCCAGCCCGTTCCAATATGGCCAAGGCTCCAGCTGTCTGCGCTATTTGCCTACCTGTCTCACGGCAAAACCTCTCAATGTTGAACTCCTCGGTATGCCCGCCGCCAGACCCGACACCAATCTGCCGCAGATTACAAACGCTGTTATATACCCCCAAGACAAACTCTTTGGAAGGGTAGCTGTTTGTAAGTGCCTTGCGGAGCTTAGGGGCATCGGCATCAGACCATAGCATGACGGCGAAAGACTTCTGGCCGTCACGACCGGCGCGGCCAGCTTCTTGAAAATAGGCCTCAAGAGACTCGGGCGGGTCGATATGTATTACAACTCTGACATCGGGTTTGTCAATGCCCATGCCGAAGGCGTTTGTGCAAACAATTATACGGGTGTTGCCGCGTGTCCAATCCTCCTGCTTTTTGTCCTTCTCTTTCACGGTGAGCCCCGCATGGAAAAAGTCTGCCGAGAAGCCATTTGCTCGAAGCATATCGGCATACTCCCTCGTACGCCTGCGATTGCGGACATAGACGATTGCGGAACCAAAGACGGCATTCAAGATGTCCACCATCTGCCTCTCCTTAGCCTCCGTGCGGCGCACGACGTAGGCAATGTTCGCCCTCTCAAAACTCATCTTGAAAAGAGCGCGGCCACGGAACCGGAGGCGGGTCATGATGTCATCAGCCACCTGCGGCGTGGCAGTCGCCGTCAGGGCGAGCACCGGCACGCCAGGCAGCGAGTCTCGGATGTCTGCGATGGAGAGATATGACGGACGAAAGTCGTAACCCCATTGCGATATGCAGTGGGCCTCGTCGACCACAAGCATCGAGATGTCCATCTGCGCCAATTTACTGAGAAAGAGGTCAGATTTGAGCCTCTCTGGCGAGACGTATAGGAACTTGCAAGCCTTGAAGATGCAGTTGTCATAGGCCGCCAGCATCTGATCGTGCGTCATGGTGGAGTTCACGGCATGAGCCAAGATGCCTTTGCGGCGCAGACTCTCCACCTGATCTTTCATAAGGGCCAGAAGCGGAGTGATGACAAGGCAAACGCCTTCTTGCGCCAATGCCGGCACTTGAAAGGTTATTGACTTGCCGCCACCCGTGGGCATGAGGCCGAGCGTATCTTGCCCCGAGCCTATGGAGCGAATTATGTCCAGCTGTATGGAGCGAAATGAGTCATAGCCCCAATATTTTTTGAGTATTGCGAGATAGTCTGGCTCATTGGCCACCTTTAGCCGAGGCTCGTCCATCTTTCGCTCAAACTTCTAGTTGCAGGCCTGGGCCACCATCTCGGCGCAAAGTTCGCCATCTATGGCCGATGAGACAATGCCTCCGGCATAGCCGGCTCCCTCGCCGCAGGGGTAGAGACCAGGCGTGGAGAGGCTCTCTAGAGTCTCCACGTTACGGGATATTCTCACTGGAGATGACGTTCTGCTCTCCACACCCACCACAAGCGCCTCATTGGTCACAAAGCCGTGAGCATGCTTGTCAAATTCTTCAAAGCCTTTTCGCAGGCGCTGGCCGATGTTATCGGGCAACCAAAAGTGAAGTGGCGAGGAGACGAGACCCGGCACATAGGAACACTCAGGCAGCTCAAACGAAAGACGGCCTCTGACAAAATCGGCCAAAGCCTGAGCGGGAGCAATGACACCTCGCCCGCCATTGACATAGGCCAACCTCTCCAATTCGGCCTGATAACGAATTCCTCCCAAGACGCCGTCATTGGCATATTCGCCAATGTCTTCCGGCCTCACCTCCACAACGATGCCACTATTGGCGAATGGGGAGCCTCGGTGCGAAGGAGACATCCCGTTAACCACTTGCTGCTCCGGTCCTGTCATGGCCGGGACAATGAAGCCCCCAGGACACATACAGAAGGAGTACACGCCACGCCCCTCAACTTGCGCCACCATGGAGTATGACGCTGGTGGCAGAT
>CAKUYZ010000094.1 GCA_934717675.1 uncultured Bacteroidales bacterium | reverse complement strand
CCTATGTGCATGAGCCTGACCCGTGATTTTTTTATTGCAGGTCTATGGCGAAGTAGCGCACGCGCCCGTCAGGATAAACGCCGGCTATGAAGAGGCCATCCGAGGCCGAGGCCATGACTTGGCGGAAGTCTTTGACCGACGTGAGTGGCATCCTGTTGGCTTTGGTTATAATGAAGCCTTCGCGCACTCCGGCGTCTTTGAGCTTGCCATTCCCCAGGCTCACCACTTTGAGTCCGTAGCGCAAACCGAGCGAACGCTGCTCTTTTTCCGACACGGGGCTCAGCTCCGCCCCGAGGGTCTGGTTGTCTTCGCCTTTCACAATGCCCGTCGTGCCGCGGACGTTGCGCAGCGTGGCCACGAGCTCTTTCTCTTTGCCATCGCGGATCACGGTCAGTTTCACAGAGTCGCCAGGCCTGTGCTGCGCCACGCGAGACTGTAGCTCTGGCACCGAGTTGATGGTTTCGTCGTCAAGTTTGGCTATCACGTCGCGCTCGCGCACTCCGGCCTCTTTCGCCGCGCCGCCGTCCGACACGGCAGAGACTAGTACGCCCTCCGGCTTCGGCAGGTTCAGGTCGTCAACCATCGATGCGTCAATCTCGCGTATCGAGACGCCCAGAAGGGCGCGCTGCACCTCTCCATACGTCATCAGGTCTTGAGCCACCTTTTGCGCAATGTTGGCAGGCACTGCGAACGAGTAGCCTGAGAACGACCCCGTGGGTGAGGCTATGGCGGTGTTTATGCCAATGACCTCGCCACGAGTGTTCACAAGCGCGCCGCCACTGTTGCCGGGGTTGACGGCGGCGTCGGTCTGGATGAACGACTCTATGGCCATGCTCGATGTGTTGATGCCCACGTGACGGCCTTTGGCCGAGACAATTCCTGCCGTCACCGTGCTGGTGAGGTTGAACGGGTTGCCCACGGCCAGCACCCACTCGCCCACTCGCACGTTGTCTGAGTTGCCAAACGTCAGCGGCATCAGCCCGTCGGCGTCAATTTTGATGAGGGCGATGTCCGTCGTCGGGTCTGTCCCCACAAGCGTGGCGGGGAAGCTCCGCTTGTCATTCAAGACCACGTCTATCTTGTCAGCCCCATTCACAACGTGGTTGTTGGTGACAATGTAGCCGTCTGCGCTGATAATGACGCCCGAGCCTGCGCCCTGGATGGGCTCGGCCCGCTGCTGCCTCCCCATACCGGGGCCGAAGAAGAAATCGAACAGGTCGGCGCCGCCGTAGGATGGCTGTTGGCTTTGCTGCGTCACCTTGACGTGCACCACGCCGTTTACGGTCAGCTCGGCCGCCTCGGTGAAGTCGGTGGGGGCGGCTGGCGCCAGGGCCACGTTGCGGACAGGCGTCGTCTCCGTGTCCATGCTGTCACGTGCCGCGACGTTTGCAGCCTCATAACGTGAATATAGGTATGCGCCAAAGGCTGCGCACGCCATGCTGGCGGCCACGGCCGCCACGTATTTGCGAATCTCCATATGATCTGTCTTTTTGTTTCTGGCGCAAATATGCGCCGCCTCGTCGGCATCGCGAAACATTTTCAACATTTGCGCCAAAATCATCGGCGAAGGGCCAGATGCGCCAAATTGTCACGCTTGTTGAAAAAATGTGCGCTTTCGGTGGCGCGCGTCTCCTCTTGTCTGGCAATTAGCTACCTTTGCCCGCAAAAGTTGAAACCATATAACATAAGCGAGTATGAAGTTGCTGATTCTGGGCCTCGGCGGCCAGGAGGTGCTAGTCGTCGCGCTGCTTGCTCTCCTGCTCTTCGGCGGTAAGAAGATTCCTGAGCTCATGAGCGGCGTCGGGCGAGGTGTCAAGAATTTCCGCGACGCCATGGCGGGCAACCTGCCCGAAGAGGACAAGGAGAAGGAGAAGAAAGAGGGCGGTGACGGCAAGGGCGGTGACGCTCCCGCCTCAGATGCTCCCGCCACCAAGGGCTGACGCCGCGGCATATGGGGGCGTCTGCCGATAAGACCTTCTGGGAGCATCTTGACGACTTGCGGGCTCTGCTCGTCCGCGCTCTCATGGTGGTGGCTGTGGCCACGGTGGCTTGCTTCTGCCTCAAAGACGAGATTTTTAATTTCGTCATGGCCCCGTCGCGCCCCGACTTCGTTCTCTACCGCCTGCTCAGCGGGCTTGAGCCGCCCGACCTTGGCGGCGGGCTCATCAACACTCGCCTGTCTGGCCAGCTCATGATGCACTTCAAGGTGGCTCTCGGTGCCGGCTTGTGCCTGGCGGCCCCCATCGTGGCGTGGATGGTGGCGCGCTATCTCGCTCCCGCCCTCTATCCCAATGAGAGGCGAGCCATGGGCGGGGCTTTCGTGTGGGGCGGCGTGCTTTTCGCTGTGGGTGCGGCAATGGCCTATGTGCTGGTCTTCCCTTTGGCTTTCAGATTCTTGGCCACCTATGAGGTGTCTCCTTTGGTGACCAATATGATAACGCTGGATTCGTATGTAGACAATCTGCTGCTGCTCTGCCTGCTCATGGGGGTGCTTTTCGAGCTGCCGGTCGTGGCTCGGATATTAAGCAACCTTGGACTGGTCACTGCTCCGCTCATGCGCCGCTACCGCAGGCACGCCCTGCTGGTCATCGTGACTCTCACGGCCATCATAACCCCAACGACCGATGCCCTCACCCTCGCGCTCGTCAGCCTGCCCGTGTGGCTGCTCTACGAGGCCAGCGTCCTTGTGGTGAAGAGGGGATAGCAATGCGGCCATTCTCAAATTTTTAGCTTAACTTTGAGCCTGCCAATCAATATAGATGCGGCTTGAGGCGGGTGCGGCGCTCATTGTGCGGCCCTCTTCAGGAAACCGCCTGGCCCCGTCGGCTGTGAAGCCGATAGTGCGTCGGGAAGTAAACTAATAATAACAGAGACAATAAGGAAAAAATGGCAAACCTTGTGGCAATTGTGGGCCGCCCTAACGTGGGCAAGTCCACTCTTTTCAACCGCCTTGTGGGCACCCGACAGGCCATAGTGGACGAGGTGGCGGGCGTGACCCGCGACCGTCAGTATGGCAAGGTGCATTGGAACGGCAAAGAGTTCTCCGTCATCGACACTGGCGGCTATTCCAGCAATTCTGACGACATTTTTGAAGACGAGATCCGTAAGCAGGTGATGCTCGCCATAGACGAGGCCTCGGTCATACTTTTCGTCGTGGACATCCTCACGGGTGTGACGGACTATGACGACATGGTGGCCGATATGCTCCGACGCAGCCGCAAGCCGGTCATTGTGGTCGCCAACAAGGCCGACACGGGAGACCGACTGGCTGATATGCACGAGTTCTATCGCTTCGGCCTTGGAGACATATACGCCATCAGCTCCGCCAGCGGCAGCGGCACGGGAGACTTGCTCGACCACCTGCTCTCCCTCCTGCCAGACAATGTGACGAGCGACATTGACGACTCGCTCCCGAAGTTCACCGTGGTGGGTCGCCCCAATGCGGGCAAGAGCTCCATAATCAACGCCTTCATCGGCGAAGATCGCAACATAGTCACAGACATAGCTGGCACCACGCGAGACTCAATCTTCACGCGATATAACAAGTTCGGCAAAGACTTCTACCTGATTGACACCGCCGGACTCCGCAAGCGAAACAAGGAGAAAGACGATGTGGAGTTCTATTCCACCATGAGAAGCGTCAGAGCCATTGAGAGTTCAGATGTCTGCATCCTCATGCTAGACGCCACGCGTGGCCTTGAGGCGCAAGACAAGAAGATATTTGGCCTCATTGAGCGAAACCACAAGGGCGTGGTCGTCGTCGTGAACAAGTGGGATCTCATCGAGAAGGAGAATAACACCATGAAAAGGTGGGAGGAGGCCGTGCGGGCGGAGTTTGCGCCATATACTGACATTCCCATCATCTTCACTTCCGTACCCAATAAGCAGCGCATCCACAAGGTGGTGGAGGAGGCCTGCCGCGTGTTCGACAATCTCAAGCGGAAAGTAGGCACCTCGCAACTCAATGAGTTGCTGCTGCCAGCCATCACGGCCTTCCCGCCGCCAGAGACCAAGGGCAAGGTGGTGAAAATCAAGTATGTCACGCAGCTCCCGACGCCATCGCCCACGTTCGCGTTCTTCTGCAATCTGCCGCAGTATGTCCACGATCCCTACAAGCGCTTCCTCGAAAACAAGATAAGGAAGGAGTGGGACTTCTGTGGCGTGCCGGTCAACATTGTGATGCGAAAGAAGTAGCGGGGCAAAGCAGGTATGGCGACTCCTGGCCAGATATTCATGGGCCTAATAACAAAGCCTCGCGTAGAGCGCGAGGCGGCGGCTCTTGTCGATTTGATATTCAGCTTCACGCTGGCCACTCTGCCTGGCATTGCGGGCAGCGTGGCCGGCGTGGCTTATTTCTTGCTCCGCGACGGCCGCGGCAACGGCATGGGCAAGCGGCTCTATGGGTTGGAGGCTGTGCGTGCGGCCGATGGTAGGCGCGCCAGTTGGAGCATGGCCATACTGCGAAACCTGCTGCTCCTCGTGCCTCTGTTCAATTTGGTGGATGTGTGGCACTTCTTCGTGAGCGGACGAAGGCTGACTGACGAGTGGCTCGGCACCGATGTGCGCAAAGTCGGCCCGCCGCCGCCCGCCGCGCCTCTGGCGGATGACGGAGAGACGGAGGCTAAAGGGTAGACGGAGACCGGCTAATGGGCGGATATGCGTGGCTAGTCCACCAAAACAAAATTTATATCCACCGTCGCCGAGGCTTTTTTAGGCATCTTCGTGGCATGAAATGCGGGAGGTGAGAAGACGGGCCGCGAGCCCATCGCCCCCCACAGACCCACACCACAAAGATGACACGCAAAATCAATCTCTCCATCCTCGGGGTGGCCGTGGCCCTCTCCATTGCCTCTTGCGGCCAAGGCCACCCTCCTGCCGCCGACGGGCAGGCCGCCGGCGGCACAGCCGACACGGCCTCTGCGGCCAACCCTCAGTTCGACCCGTCAAGGCCCTGGGCCCAAGACCCCGTCATCGCCGTCGAGGGCGATACCATATACGCCTTCTCCACTGGCCATGGCATCAATCAGATGCGCACCGTGGACATGAAGACGTGGGAGGTAGACGGCCCTTGCCTAGACTCCTTGCCATCGTGGGTGAAGGAGAAGAACCCTGAGGCCACAATGCACCTTTGGGCCCCAGACGTCATATATTCTGGCGGTGTGTGGCATCTTTTCTATTGCTCTTCGGTGTTCGCCACCAACAAGTCCGTCATTGGCCACTTGGTCAGCAAGACGCTGAATCGCCAAAGCAAAGCCTATGGGTGGAAAGATATGGGGCTGGTTCTCCAGTCCGTCCCGCATCGCGACAATTGGAACGCCATAGACCCCAACGTGGCCGTGTGCGCCGATGGCTCCGCCTGGATGTCGTTCGGCTCTTTCTGGGGCGGCATAAAGCTCGTCAGGCTCCGTGACGACCTCGGAGGGCTCTCAGAGCCACAAGAGTGGCGCACGCTGGCGTCGCGCCGCGCCGAGAAGGCGGAGACGGCCGACAAACCAGGAGACGCTGCCATTGAAGCCCCTTTTATCTTTAAGCGTGATGGCTGGTTTTTCCTCTTCGTGTCGTTCGACTACTGCTGCCGCGGCGAGGAGAGCACTTATCACGTGGTGTGCGGGCGAAGCCGCGACATCCGAGGGCCATACGAGGATCGGTCGGGCCAAGATATGGCCTTTGGCGGTGGCACCAGGGTGGACATCCCTCAGGCTGACAAACAGAGATATGTGGCGGCAGGCCATTGCGCTGTCGTCTCGCTCCGAGGGTCTGACTATATGGCCATGCACGCTTACCGACGGGTCGATGGGCACCCGGAGCTAATTCTCAGAAAAATAGACTGGGACGACAAGGGGTGGCCAGTTTTGCAAGAAGAGTGAACAAAAAAGACCGCAGGGACGCGCAATCGTAAAGAAATGTTGCTATATTTGCAATACAAGGTTAGAGGAAAAGCCGCATCGGATTTTTGATCGTTAAACTCAACATTAAAAAATCCAACTGGGCGACGCTTAATCGTTGTGAAGGCGGGCTTCGCCACTGCAAGGTGGTTTCGCCAAGTGCGACAGGAAGATTACTGAGCAACGAGGCACCCAAATCCTATTTTTAGGAGTTTAAACATCCAATAAGGTGCGGCCCCTTATAGCGAGGCGGGCTTGTCGGCAGAGGCTGGCAAGCCCGCTTTTCGCATTCCTGCCACCCCAGGCTGCCCGCCGCCAGATGGCGTATGTCATCCCCCCCCCGTCCGACATTCCATGGTCAAAACGCGAGTTTGGGCCGCCGGTGGCGTCTCCTCTGGCGGCTTCGGCTCTTTGCCTCTTAAATTGCGCCACCCCTTTTTGCTTAGTATCGTTTGTTTTTATATTTTAGCCGAGTAATAGAGTTATAGAAACACACAGTATGTACAGGACTCACACGTGCGGAGAGCTCCGCATCGCAGATGCCGGCAAGGAGACCACCTTGGCCGGTTGGGTACAGCGCTCGCGCAAGATGGGCGGCATGACGTTCGTCGATATACGTGACCGCTACGGAATCACTCAGATCGTTTTCAACTCCGAGACCGACGCAGCACTCAATGACGCCGCGCAG
>CAKUYZ010000093.1 GCA_934717675.1 uncultured Bacteroidales bacterium | reverse complement strand
CTCCTGTACAAGCCATAGGCGATGTTTCGCTTCTTGATTGTTGGCCTCATTTAGTTTTCGCGCATTATCCTTTGCCTCCTCCAAGAGCCTCTTCCACTCCACTAGTTCATCTTCTGTGGCCAATGACACGTCCCCAATCTTATTATTAAGCTCAATTACTGCCTGATTGCACAGACTTTGCCTTCGTTGGACATCTTTTCCCACACGGGTGTATATGTCATCACCCAAAATTTTCTCCAATATTTCAGACTTCTTGTCTCCGCTGCATTTCAAGAAGTTGGTAAACTCACCTTGGGCCAATAGTGTGGTTCGGCAAAACTGAGTGAAGTCCAGCCCCAATTTCTCCTCAATGGCATTTTCAACAAGCCTATACTTATCGGCGCACACGGCACCAGTGTCAACCCTCTGAAGCGTCCATTGGGGAGATTTGAACGTCCCACTTCTTTTCTTGTCAACCCGCCACGAAGCTTTATACACAACGCCATCCATTCCCTCAAAAATGAGTTCGGAGAGAGCGAATGCCGCACCTCGTCTGACGAGACGAAGCGGGCTGGATGACGACACACCCTCTGGCAGGTCCCCACGTTTGTCATCATCATACTTAGCGTTCACAGCCGCCTCTAGCCGCGAAGTCTTATTGAACAATGCCACGGTTATAGCATCCAATATTGTAGTCTTGCCGGCTCCCGTGGGACCACAAATCAGAAACAAAGGTTGATTGGCAAGGATGCCGGACGCAAAATCAATCTCAGCCTCCTCTATGGAGGCCAGATTCTTAATTGTCAGTTTGTGAATTCTCAAATCAATCTTCTCTACAAATATCTTCGACTGCCATTTTTAGGGCGTCGACCATATCATCAGGCATTTCCGCCCCCATTTGCTCTCTGTACGCCATTTGCGCCACAGACACCGGATTAAGCCGTTTGAAATCACTCACTTGCACATCCCAGTCAGTGGTGGACTCCGTAGACTCCCTCGCACGTCTTTGGGACATCACTTGACAAAGCCTGCATTTTTTTCCGCTGGCTTTTTCCGAAGCCTGGGTCTGCGCATTGGTTGGCAAATAATCATCAACAAGCACGTTGAGGCGCACATAGCACTCGTCTTCGGGCGAGAGCTCTCCCAGAGCCCCCAATGCGGAATCAAAAGACTCCGGTTCCTTAGGCAGTGTGACCAACCGACGTAACGGAGGAAAAGTCACAGACTTTACTTCAACCTGCCTAGAATCGTCAATTGTGACCACGTCCACCCCGTGGGGATAGTTCTCGTCAAACGACACTTGGAGCGGCGTGCCACAATACCTGGCGCGCCCATGGCTGCCATTTATGCACTGCGGGCGATGTATGTGCCCCAGAGCCAAGTAGTCATATGCATCGCCAAAATCAGAAAGTGGGACACAATCCATTCCTCCTATGCCATCGTCATGACCACTGGTGTTGGACCCGACAATGGCAGCGTGAGCCATAAAAATAACAGGCAAGCCTGACACATTGACTTGCCGAACCTCTTCGGAGACGCGGTCGAACATATCCTTCACACCACATTGGCGTACACTAAAATATGGCACGGAAGCGACAACACATTTGCCCGGCACCACCGTCACCATCTTTTCAACTTCCAATGTTGGCACGCCAACCACGCTCACCTTATGCCCACGCCACAGGCTGCGGTCGGCCTCCAGCCGCGACGCGCTGTCATGATTGCCAGCCGTGACAAACACCTCCATATCTGGAGCTTTGTCACAAATGTCAAGGAGGCGATCTGTAAACATTTTCAAGGCCGCGTTTGACGGCATGGCCACATGGAATATGTCGCCACACACAAGCATCACGTCCGGTCGCTCTTGCGCCACGACATCAGCAATTTGGCGCAACATATGGTCTTGCTCGTCTACCCTTTCGTAGCCGAACAAGACGTGGCCGAGATGCCAATCGCTAGTATGAAGAATCTTCAACATTTTGGAACTTTAGACTTTGGATAACCAAAGATAATGGTGAACGGGCAACGCTACCAAGTCGCAAACCAACCAAGTCAACCATCTTCGCCGCACACGGCGACAGACAACAAAAAAGCCTTTGGCAACCAAAGGTGCCAAAGGCTTATACAAGAGCGGGAAACGGGACTCAAACCCGCGACCCTCTGCTTGGAAGGCAGATGCTCTATCGACTGAGCTATTCCCGCATGACAAAGTGGGAGGTGAAGGATTCGAACCTACGAAGCCGAAGCAGCAGATTTACAGTCTGTCCCATTTGACCACTCTGGAAACCTCCCTTTTGCGATTGCAAATTTAGTAAAAAGATTCCACTGCGCAACAGCGCATCGCATTTTTTATTGCCATATAACAGCCAGATAGTCCTCACAAACTTTCGAGGCGCACATTTATTCCTTGAATGTCAAATATTTACACCTTATAGTCATCATCCAATTAATCATACGTCAATGTCTCAATTTTGATTGTTTGAAGAACCAATTAACCTGGCTTGGCTACCTAATGTTTGGCAAAAGGGCTATTTTTGCGAGCGAAGGAACAGTAACACTAACCATTAAATTGAAGAGATGAAAGCAATCTTTGCGACAATGGCGACTATTGGCGTCGTCATGACCGGTTGCGTAACCAACAAAACGGCCGCCCCGTCCATCACAGGCAGGTGGATAATCAGCAACGCTTACGGCGTAAGCACGGAGGGTGGAATGGAGACCGCCTACATAGCTTTTGACGACTCTGGGAAGGTGAGCGGTAGCGCCTCTATCAACCATTTCTTCGGCTCTTATAGCCAAGATGGCGAAAATGTGAAGCTCTCCAACATAGGCCTCACGCAGATGATGGGCGCGCACGTTGAGATTGAAGACGCAGTGGTGAAGGCCCTCAACAACATGAGCACCATCTCGGTAAATGGCGACAGCGCAGTGGTCAAAGATGCTCAAGGCGAGGCCGTCATGACCATGACCCGCGAGGCCGAGGCGCAACCCAAGGCAGTTTCCGCAGCCTCCATTGAGGGCGAGTGGCTCATTGTCTCGGCCCTTGGCAAATCCACAGAAAACGCGGCCGACACCGCATTCTTGGAGTTCGCAAATGGCAAAGTGAACGGATGCACGGGCGCCAACACTCTGAACGGCAATTACAACGCCAACGGCAACGCGCTCTCTTTTGGCGAGATTGCCACATCGCGAATGGGGGCAGGCCCATATAGGGAGACTGAGCAAGCCGTACTCAAAGCCTTGGAGACAGCCGCCACAGTGGCAATAGACGGAGACAAGGCGTCGGTGGCAGACGACTCCGGCGCCACCGTACTCTCTCTCATTAAGAAGTAGGTCCCAGACGCACACTCAAGAAAAAGGCCTAACCCCAGGCAATGTGGGTCTGGCCTTTTTTTTTGTTATAGCTTTTTAGCTTCCTGCCACAAGGCTTCCATTTCGTCTAGAGACAACTCGCTTACGTTGATGCCCTTCGCTTTTGCGCCCTGCTCTATATGAGCAAACCGTTTTATGAACTTCCTGTTTGTCCTCTCCAAGGCGTCTTCAGGATTTATGTCGTATAACCTGGCCATATTTACAACAGAAAAGAGCAAGTCGCCCATCTCAGCCTCCATCTTGTCCCGGTCTCCATTTTCCACCTCCCTCTTGAATTCAGCCGTCTCCTCGTCCACCTTCTTCCAAGCATCGGCAGGCTCAGGCCAATCAAACCCTACCCCACGGGCCTTACCCTGAATTCTGAACGCCTTGATGAGCGCAGGCAACGCATCTGGCACACCGCCCAAAACCGACTTATTGCCGTCCTTCTCCTTTAGCTTAAGTTTTTCCCAATTGCTCAACACGGCGTCGGCGGAGCCAGCCTCAGCCCCGCCAAAGACGTGAGGATGGCGGTAAACCAGTTTGTCAGAAAGAGAATCAACAACATCAGCAAATTCGAAATGCCCCATTTCTTTGGCTATGAGGGAATAGAACGCCACGTGCAAAAACACGTCGCCTAGCTCTTTGCGCACATTGGGCACATCTTCACGACTCAGGGCATCGGCAAGCTCGTAGACTTCCTCAACCGTGAGCGTGCGCAGCGTCTTCCAGGTCTGTCTCCTATCCCAAGGACACTCTTTGCGCAACCTTGCGAGAATCCCGAAAAATCTCCTCAAACTGTCCTTACAATGCGGAGAGAAGCCACCTTCCTCCGCTTGCGTGTCGTTAATCTCTTCTTTCATCGCTTAGTTTCTTTAATAATTCGCGCTAAGTTACAGTTGGTATTTCATAACCCCAAAACGGGCGCAGTCGTACGCATGGATTTATTTTTCCGCAAACCACCACTTATTTCGTACCTTAGCGACATGACACTATGCAGTGACGAATATAGGACTGTGGCGCACGAGGCCACCGGAATCTACAAAGAGAAAGGCAGCCGCTTTTTGGCTTTTGCCTACAACGTCTCCACTGCCGACGATGCCAAGGCATTGGTTCGAGAGAAGCAGAAAGAGTTTCACGACGCGCGCCACCACTGCTACGCGTGGAGACTCGGAGCTGGCGACGGCGAGACAAAAGTTGGTGACGACGGCGAGCCATCCGGCACCGCAGGGCGTCCTATCCTCGGCCAGATCTTGTCCGCCGGGCTGACCAACGTTGTTGTCATTGTAGTACGGTATTTTGGTGGCATAAAACTTGGGACAGGAGGACTGATTGTGGCATATAAGACGGCTACTGCCGACGCCTTGGCCAATGCGGAGATTGAGACCCGCACATTCGACGCCAACTTGGCAATACGGTTTCCGTATATGGCCATGAACAACGTGATGAAAGCTTTGAAAGACAGCTCAGCCAAGATAAGGAGGCAGAGCTTTGACTCCGACTGCCAGATTGACATAAGCATAAGGCTGTCTGAACGCGACTCCGTGACAACCAAACTGAAAGACACGGACGGAGTGAGCGTGGAAGACATAAAATAGGGTCATAAATGGGAAAGCAATGACGCAATACGTAATTGTCTCACTAGTCGTTTTGGCAGCTGTGGCCTACACCATAACCTCAGCCGTCAAGACAATCCGCCGCACCAAACGCAGTGAAAAGTGCGCAGGCTGCCCAATGAAAGACACCTGCTCCGCCAACCACTGCCACAAAGTTGTGGGCGGATGCTGCCATTAACTGTCAGACTGAAAACGAAGCCCACACAAACAACATATAACCTACTATAAACATGACTAGCAGCAGACGCATCATGACATTCGGGCCAGTCGCCCTGGCCCTATTGGCAGGTTGCTCTCAAAGCCCACAGAGGCACGAGCAGATCCTGCGCGACTGGGAGTTTTGCCAAGACAGCGCAAGTTGGCAAAGCGTGACAGTGCCACACGACTGGGCTATAGCCGGTCCTTTTGACAAAAAATGGGATCTTCAGACCGTGGCCATCGAACAGAACGGCGAGACTGAGGCCACAGAAAAAAGCGGGCGCTCAGGCTCTTTGCCCTGGATTGGCAAAGGATATTATCGCACAACGGCCACCATCGCCCCCGGCACAGGCTGCGCCCGCCTCATATTTGACGGGGCCATGAGTGAGCCTATTGTTTATGTGAATGGCCATGAGGCCGGCAGGTGGGCCTACGGCTACAATGCGTTCGAGGTAGACATAACGCCTTTTCTCTCTTCCGATGGGCAAAACGAGATTGAGGTGAGCCTTAAAAACGTTGAGGAGAGCAGCCGTTGGTATCCTGGCGCAGGCCTATACCGCCCCGTAACGCTCATAACAACCGGAGACGCACATATTGACGACTGGCACACTTTCCTCCGCACTCGGCGTCTCTCTGACGCTGAGGCCGTGTTGGCGTTTGACGCTAAAGTCACATCGGAAAAAACAGACCTGACGAATGCCATAATGACAGTGGAGCTTCGCGATGCAAAGGGACACGTGGCGGCCTTGGCCAACTTGCGCATTGGTGACGGCGGCGCAGCTCATGGTGAAATGGTGCTTGACAACCCGCAGACATGGACTCCAGAGCGCCCATACCTCTACACGGCACGTGTCGGACTGCGAGTGGACGGGAAAGAGGTGGACTGCCAGACGTTCAAGACAGGCGTACGCACCGTCTCCGTGACAAAAGAATCTGGCTTCGCCCTTAACGGACAGACCCGCAAAATAAAAGGCGTATGCCTCCACCATGACCAGGGTCCCCTTGGAGCCGCTGAAAATCGCGCCGCCTTTGAACGCCAAATCAGGATAATGAAAGACATGGGCGCAGACGCCATCAGGACGGCACACAACATGCCGAGCAAAATGCAAATGGAGGTGTGCGACTCAATAGGTATGATGGTCATGGCGGAGAGCTTCGACATGTGGATTTACCCCAAGTGCAAAAACGGCTACGCTCGTTTTTTCAAAGAGTGGAGTGACCGCGACATTGCAAACCTCATACGCCGCCACCGCAATCACCCGTCAATAGTGATGTGGAGCATTGGCAATGAGATTCCGGAACAAGGCATGGCAGAAGGCCCCGAAAACCTCAAGAGACTTCAAGATCTGTGCCATAGCCTGGATGAAACTCGCCCCGTGACACAGGGCATGGACCGTATAGAATGGGCCATAAAAAACAACTTCGCCCAACTGCAAGACGTGGTGGGCATGAACTATCGCGTGCATCTCTACGAGCCGAACATCGGCAAACTGCCACAAGGGATTATCTTGGGTTCGGAGACGGCGTCGACCGTCAGTAGCCGCGACGTGTACCATTTCCCTGTAAAAATTGGCGCGGACATAACTCATGAAGATGGGCAATGCTCCAGCTACGACACCGAGTATTGCTCTTGGAGCAACCTGCCGGAAGACGACTTCGCGGCGCAAGACGACCTGCCGTATACCATAGG
>CAKUYZ010000092.1 GCA_934717675.1 uncultured Bacteroidales bacterium | reverse complement strand
AGAGCTTCGAGGTCACCTCTACCGAACTCCAGATGCCCGCTTTGGCAAAGGGCGTAATCGCGACCTCCACCCTCGTTGGCAAGGAGCCCGGCGTGAGCGCAGCCTCTAAGGACAACTTCGTCCGCAACACCACTGAGGACAAGGTGGCAGAGATCGTTTACCTCATAAACCAGGCTGAGATCCGCAACGGCCAGCTCAAGAAAGAGGATGTCGTGGCCATCAACGACTACATCAAGGTCCTCAATGCCGACGAGAAGAAGAGCATCAAGAGCATCGCAATCTCTGCCTACGCTTCTCCTGATGGCTCCACCGACCTCAACACCAAGCTCTCTGGCAAGCGCGAGACCTCTGCCAGCAACTACGTGAACAAGACCCTCAAGAAGGCCAAGATCGAGGCTAACGTTGAGGGCAAGGCCACCCCGGAGGACTGGGACGGCTTCAAGAAGGCCGTAGAGGCTAGCGACATCCAGGACAAGGATCTCATCATCCGCATCCTCTCTCTCTACACCGACCCCGATGTCCGCGAGAAGGAGATCAAGAACCTCTCCTCTGTATACAAGACCCTGGCCAAGGAGATCCTCCCGGCACTCCGTCGCTCCACCATCACCGTGACTGGCGAGCTCACAGGCAAGACCGACGAGGAGCTCAAGGCTGCAAGCAAGGACGAGCTCACCGTTGAGGAGCTCCTCTTCGCCGCAACTCTTGAGAACGACCTTGACAAGCAGGCCGAGTATTATGACGCCGCCATCAAGAACTTCCCCAACGACTACCGCGGCTTCAACAACAAGGGCGTAGTCCTCTACAAGAAGGGCGACGTTGACGGCGCAAAGGCTCAGTTCGACAAGGCTGAGGCCATCAAGGCAGCTCCTGAGGTTGAGAACAACCTCGGCGTAATCGCTCTCGCAAAGAACGACATCAACGCCGCTAAGGAGTACTTCGGCAAGGCTGCCGGCACTGGCGCGGAGCTTGACGAGAACCTCGGCATAGCAGCCCTCCTTGAGGGTGACTACGAGAAGGCTGAGACCTACATGGGCAACAGCACCAGCTGCAACGCTGCCCTCGTCAAGATTCTCCTTGACAAGTTCGATGCCGCCATCGCAACCCTCAACGCCAACAAAGATGAGATCGGCCTCAAGTATTACCTCAAGGCTGTCGCTTACGCCAACAAGAAGGACAAGGACAACGCCCTTGAGAACCTCAACAAGGCTGCTAAACTCGACGCTAAGTGGAAGGAGTACGCCAAGACCGACATGGAGTTCGGCGCATACTTCAACGACTCTAACTTCAAGACTATCGTTGAGTAAGCTAATGGCTTAGGCCAAGGCTAAGGCTAAAAACCACAAGAGTGGGCGGCAGAGTTTGCCGCCCACTCTTTTTTGTTTGTCACACAAATTTTATACTTTTACGCCCGTCAATCGGCCGAATGGACCTCCTGGACAGACAGAACCCGCAAGACCGATCCGAGACCACAATGTGACCTCCAAGTCAATGCAGCTAACATAATCACGAAAGACCATAAGAGATGACAAGCAGGCTGAAACCCATTTATATTTTGGGGAAGGGTCAAAGATAACAACCGACAAACATTAACTTTACAGAAAAACACCCAGTGAAAAACTCGACTGCTATTATTTTGAGGCATGATGTGTTGTGGCCACGGGCATTGCGCCACATACACACAGCACTAAGCGCAGCCTCACGCCACACCCGCAGCGCACTCCTAGCCACCGTGGGACTTCTATGCGCAACAACGACAGCCACGGCTAGCGGAGAATGGACCATGACCAAGGTGGGCCCATGGACAAACGTTGCCAGCGTGAGCGTTAGCCAAGAT
This sequence comes from uncultured Bacteroidales bacterium, assembly GCA_934717675.1. Classification (GTDB taxonomy): domain Bacteria; phylum Bacteroidota; class Bacteroidia; order Bacteroidales; family Marinilabiliaceae; genus W3P20-009. Next base: position 5,078 of record CAKUYZ010000092.1, on the reverse strand, counting down.
GAGAAATATATGGTTTTCAGCCAGACTCAACCAGACGGTGGCGAATTGGCTTTTGAGACCACGCTCAAAGGCGGAGTGTGGTCAGAGGCCAAACCCATTGGCGCAGTCAACGCCATTGGCAACCCTGGCGGCCTGTTCTTGAGCGACGACTGCCGACACCTCTACTTCCACGCCAAGGCCAACGAGGCAAATGGCTACGACATCTTCGTGAGCGTCCGCACCGGAGGCGAGTGGGGAAAACCCGCACGGCTGAGCGACCTGTGCACGGCGGCGGACGACATGTTCCCATCCGCGACCGAGGGCGGGCAAGAGATATACTTCTTGCGTCACCAAGTAAAGTCTGACGCGAAGGCCGACCGCAAGGAGGCGGACAAACTCTCAATCTATCACGCCAAACTGGGCAAAAATGGCAAATGGTCGCGCATCTTGCCCATTAACCCAGCCATATCTTTTGGCTACGTCCAAGATGCGCGCATCATGCGCGACGGTGTCACGCTACTCTACTCCACCCGACCCGAACGCAGAGACAACGCCAAGCCCACATTCTCGCGCGTGGCATATGGCGACCAATGGCTGCTGCCCGAGTTTATGAACGATGACGATGAGCGCGACTTCCTATGCCTCCAAAACGCAGGCGAACACCTATACCTCATTACGCAAGAGTCCCGCAAAAACGGGATGGCGATATTCCGCACCAACATTCCCGACGCCAAATATGCAAACGCCATCATGGCCACAGAACACGGGAAAGTTCTGAACAAGCAGAACCAAAGCCCCGTGAACGCCACGATAGAGGTGCGCAACCCCACGACAAACGACCTGCAAGGACGCTTTGTCACAGACCCGGCGGACGGCTCATATCACATTGTGAGCAAGGCCGGGGCCGACCACATATTGGAGATCAGAGCCGAAGGTTACTCCTACTTCTCACAACTGCTGCGCTATGATGCCGACGGCACGCCACTGCTGCCCTCCGCCATAGAGTTGTTCGACACGGCCTCTGTGGGCATCACGCTTTTTGACAACGACATATTCCAGCCAATCGACGGCAAGGTGATAGCCGTGCGCCAGACCGACAAAGCCATATTCCGGTCTCAGAAAGGGCGCAACGGGTGGTATATGCTCAAGCTGCCACTGGGTTGCGACTACAACGTAATTGCCACAGCCAAAGGCTTCGCGGAGAGCAGCTTTCTCTTCAAAGAGACTGGAGACATAACGTTTAACCACTACGAGCGCGAGGTGCCAATGTCTCCGAAACGAAGAGACGTTACAATAAGGATATTTGATGAAGAGACGGGCGAGCCCGTGGCAGCCGAGGCGACATTTAACAGCCAAGACCGCAACGAAAAACTCACGCTCGCGCCTGGCAAGGGCAATGTGTCGCTCCGCGATGGAGACAGGTACACCATAACTACGCATCCCAAAGGCTACATGTTCGCCAACTTGACCGTGAATCTGGCCACAGACCAGCGCAGCCAGATAGACATCCCGCTCACGGCACTGCGCTCCGGAGCCAAACTGCTTCTGCACGACATTCTTTTCGATGTAGACCAGGCGTTCTTGCGCCCCGAATCATACGCCGAGCTCGACCGCGTGGTGCGGCTCATGAACGAGAACCCCGAGCTGCGAATAGAGATTCAGGCCCACACCGACAGCAAGGCCAGCGCGGCGCACAACAAGAAGCTGAGCGACAGGAGGGCTGAGTCCGCCCTGCAATATCTCATTGAGAACGGCATCGCTCCGAGCCGAATGAAATCTATCGGCTTTGGGGCCACAAGGCCCGTGGCGGACAACGACACCGAGGAGGGACGACAGCTCAACAGGCGAGTGGAGCTCCTGATCATTGACTAAACAAACCACGCAAAGACAATGAAAAACATCATAAAGGCCAAGGGGCGCGTATGGGGCGCGACAGCGATGGCGACCTTTTGCGCCATGGCCGCGCAAACAGCCACGGCGCAAAACTTCAGCAAAGTGTATGACGCCATGCCGGACATGACGCTCGACCAGACATACAGCGCGCTAATCAACTACCAGAAGGCGAACCCATATCTCTCCTGCGTATATATCCAGCTCGGCTCCGTGAGCGAGAAAAAAATGGTTATGTATGACCCGCTCCGCGAGACCGAGTCCATAATATTCTGGGGCAAAAACGCGGAACTTTTCTACGGCAACCTCAATGTCTACTACACCGATGGCGACGTACGCTCAGAGTTTTACGAGAACCTCCACATCCCATTCTCCGGCAAGAGAATAACAGATGACGACCTATGGCGATATGTGGAGCAGCACAAGCAAAAATGCAAGAACATAGCGGACTCCACATCGCTCATATATGCCGCCATAGAGAGCTCGCGCTCACACTATAACCAGAGCATCGAAACGTTCAAAGGCATATGTGACGACTACCTGGACCGCAACGAGATGCTGCTCCGCTACGACTCAAAACTTGCCGCAAGGCTGGGCGAACTCAAGAAGCACTCCGAGGAGTGCGAGAAGCAGTTTGCAGAATATAAGAGGCTCACGAAGCTTTTCCCCGTGGCCAACTACACGCAGCTCTATGAGAAAGTGCCCATAGAGACATATAGGCTAGACGGCCTCACCAACAGCGACTTCTTCTCAAACCGCTTCAACATGTGGGACTACTCCGCATGGGTGGCGGACTTTGAGCGGACGTTCAACAGCCAAATTGTGCCATTGCGAAACGACGTGGCGACCATCAACAAAGCCTATATGGCCGCACGCTCAGAGTTTGAGGCTGGCGGCATTGTGGCGGAGGCCACGAAGAAGCCATATGACGAGTATTTCCTGTTCCGCCTCGGCCATTTCGACGTGGGTTCTGCCGTAGACGCCCTCTTCGACTACCTGGAGGCCACAAGAGAAATGATTGTGATGGCGGGAGACTCCCTAGGCCGCAACCTGTCTTACGCCCCCGGGCTTGAAAGCCGCAAGATGCGCAGGCTCAGCCGCCTGACCCTGCAAGCCAAGGCTGCCGCTCAGAAAAGGCAAACGCTGGCCGACAACGTCACGGAGGGCAAGCTGGCCCGTTTCGCCGACCTCTTCACGGGGCAATATGGCGGCATGACGGGGATGAAGGACTTTATGGAGCGAGACGCCCAATATTGCCAGTCCATAATTGACCAGATGAGCGAGGCCACGGCCGCCTACATGAGCCAGGCCGCGCAGTCGCAATCTTCAGAGACCGACGCATACAGCACCCCCAACGGCCAGGCCGCGCCCTCCGTCCCCCTGTGGGTGGCCATAGACCCGAAATCCGTGACTGCAAGATTCGTCTCGACCCACATTGCCCGCAACACCCGCGGACAGATAGCCGCCGCGGCAGGCTATGCCAAAGGCAACGCGCAGAGTTGGTTCGTGGCCGGCATATCGGCCGAGGGCTCCACGCAATGGATGCTCCGCCCCAAAGGCGTGAACTCAGTGAACAAACTGACGGCCACGACAGACGGCGTGCTGGTGGCTGCAATCAGACGGCTCAAGCCGGCCATCATATTCGTTGACGGGCTGGGCAACGAAGTCGCCTCACTGGCCTCGGAGACTGAGATTGTGGACTTTATGGACCGCGACGGCGTCTCTGGCTCCATATTTTGGACCTCAGGCAACGACCAGGGCCTGCCCACGCTCAGCATGGCGGCCGAGGGCGCGACAGACAAGAGTTGGACAACCGCACTGAGCGGCATGGCCAAAGCCGCGCAAGTGAGCGTGACGGCGGGTGGATTCGCAGTGACGGGCATCACGCCAAACGGCGAGTTGGCGGTACTGGACGTGGCAGCAGACGGCACAGTGGGCGAGAAGACCATTGTGGCCGAAGGCATTGCAGACATCTTGGCCACACAGCGCGTGTCATCAGTAGAGATGGGCGCACTTGTCACGACCACAGATGGCAAACACAAATATCTGTCATACGGCATAGGCCAGTAGGCACACGCGATGCCGTGCCACGCCCCCGCGTCGGGTTCTTAGGAGCCAGGCGCGGGGGCGTTGGCATATGGCCGCAGCCGAGCGTGCCGCCACACGGCACACATATATTTTCAGAATAACTGCAAACGCGCTAATTTTGCGGCTGATATGTTCAAAAGTTCTTTTCTCACACTCCTGCTGCTCATGGCTCTCCTGCCGTCCGCCTCGGCGGGGCAGGCGCGGCGAAAGACGGCGGAGCCGCTGAGTGGCGAGCGCATTGACCAACTGCTGCAACGCAACGGCGTTGACGAGGCTCAAAGAAAGCTGTTCATAGCGCTCAACTGGGCCAAGCTCACAGCCGATGACGGCCTCATGATGGGCTATAAATATGAGCTGCCCACGAAAGCGGACATAGCCGACGCCGACAAAATAATAGACCGCGAGACAAAGGCCAGGCAAGAGCGCAAGAGACAGAGAGAGGCGGCCAAAACGCAAAAAGAGCAACGCCCCAAGACAAAAAAAGAGCCACTGTTTGGGAAGGGCAACGAGACAGTGGACATTGTGGACTATCGCCTCGAGGGGGCCACATATTACCTCGTGAGCGGCCACGGCGGGCCAGACCCTGGCGCCATGAGCAAATATGCCGGTCAGACGATATGTGAAGACGAGTATGCCTACGACGTGATCCTCCGACTGGCGCGGCAACTGATGAGCCACGGCGCGACGACGCACATAATAATCCAAGACCCGGACGACGGAATCCGCGACGACGCAGCCCTCAAATGTGACGAGGACGAGACGTGTATGGGCGCGGCCATCCCGCTAGACCAGGTCAAGAGGTTGCGACAGAGGTCCGACTCCATAAACTCACTATATGACAAGGTGCGCGGCAGATATTGCCGCTCCGTCTTCATCCATGTGGACAGCCGCAGTAAAGACACGCGCATAGACATATTCTTCTACCACTACATGAAGAGCGAGCGCGGGCAGCGACTGGCACTGCGCCTGCAGGCCAAGATGGACCAAAAATATGCCAAGCACCAGCCCAACCGCGGCTTCAGCGGCGAGGTGAAGGAGCGAGACCTCTACGTGCTTCGCGAGACAAACCCCGTGGGCGTCTTCATCGAGATTGGCAACATACAGAACTCACTAGACATGGT
>CAKUYZ010000091.1 GCA_934717675.1 uncultured Bacteroidales bacterium | reverse complement strand
GCTTAGACTGGCCGGCGGGGACCTCAACTTTGGCGAAGCCCTTGAGTTCCTTGGGCGCACGCTCAACTCGAGAATCGACCTTGCCGACATAGAGCTGCACAACCTCTTTGCCATCGCGGGAGCCAGAATTTTTGACCGTGGCGGTGACGGTGAGCGTGCCGTCCGCAGTGAGATTATCAGCAGAGACCTTGACATCGGCCACCTCGAACGTGGTGTAGCTTAGGCCGAAACCGAACGGGAAGAGCGGCTTGATGCCCTTGGCCTCGTGCCAACGATAGCCAACGAAGATGCCCTCTTTATACTCCTCGCGGTAAGAGTCGCTCTCTACGCCAGGATATACCACGGCCTCGCCGAAGCTGTGAGCCGCATTGTCTTCCAGGCGCACCGGGAAGGTGAACGGCAGTTTGCCAGACGGGTTGACCTTGCCGGAGATGACGTTGGCGAGAGCCTCGCCCGCCTCGGAACCCAGATACCACCCCTGGACAATGGCCGGGACGCGATCCACCCAAGGCATGGCCACGGCATTGCCGCTGATCATGACGGCGACAAGGTTCTTGTTGACATCCAGAAGTTTGCCAATGAGTTCATCTTGTCCGAAAGGCAGGCCGAACTGTACGCGGTCACCGCCCTCCATATCCTGCTCATAGGCTTTGGCCAAGCCGCCGAAATAGAGAACCACATCGGCCTTGGCCGCGGCGGCCACAGCGGCGGCAGCAAGACTATCAGCATTATAGGGCGACGGGGCCACACGGCCGTAGGCCTCAGGGCCGCTGCCGTAGCCCATGGCCCAGATGACGTTGGCGTTGGGGAACGCCTTGCGGACGCCCTCAAGCGGCGAGATCTCGAACAGACCCTTCAGCTCGGAGCTGCCGCCACCGAGCATGGAGCGTGTGGCGTTCTCGCCAATGACAGCGATGGTCTTGGTGGTCTGCGGGTCGATGGGGAGAATGGAGCTCTCGTTTTTCAGGAGCGTTATGCCCTCCTCGGCCACATTTAGGGCCGTTTGGAAATGCTCCACGTTGCCTTTGCAGCCGCGCGGGCGGTGTTTGGCCATAGTGGTGCGATACATGAGGCGGAGGATGTTGCGCACCTTGGCGTCGAGCGTGGACATGGGGATGGAGCCGTCTTTCAAGGCTTTGAGGTAGGGCTTGGCGAGATAGTAGTCGTCATAGGCGAACTTGGCGCTCTCGGTGAAGCCGTTGGTGTAGGTGCCCATCTCGATGTCGAGGCCATTCTCGGCGGCCTCCTTGGTGTCTGTGGCGCCGCCCCAGTCGGTGACGACGCACCCGTCGAAGCCCCATTCGCCACGGAGGATGTCATTCAGTTTCTTATTGTGGCAGCAATGCTGACCATCATAGAGGTTGTATGAGCCCATGACGGCCCACGCCCCACCCTCCTTGACGGCGGCCTCGTAGGCCGGGAGGTAGATCTCGCGCAAGGCGCGGTCGGAGACATGGACGTCAACAAGAGTGCGCCACTGCTCCTGGTTATTGAGCGCAAAGTGCTTGACGCACACCGCCACTGTCTGCGACTGCATGCCCTTGACGTAGGGGACGACCATCTTGGATGCCAAGAACGGGTCCTCTCCCATATACTCAAAGTTGCGGCCTCCGAGCGGCGTGCGGTAGATCTCCACGCCAGGGCCCAACATCATGTCTTTGCGACGGTAGAGAGCCTCCTCGGCCACAGCTTTGCCATAGGCCTCAGAGAGGGAGGGGTTGAAAGAGGCGGCGAGAGCCGTGAGGGCCGGGAAAGCCGTGCAGGAGTCGTTGGTCCAGCCGGCATAGCCCCAGTCATCCCAATTGACCTCGGCGCGCACGCCGTGAGGGCCATCGGAATACCAGAACTCAGGGATGCCGAGGCGCGCCACGCCAGGTGTGCTGAACTTAGACTGCGCATGGCAGAGCGCCACCTTCTCCTCTAGGGTTAGCTGCGGCAGCACCTCGTTTATCTTGGCCTCTATCTCGGCGTCGGTCCACTGATCGGCCACTGGGTCGGACTGCCCCTGAGGGCAGCAGGCCACTGCGGCGAGAGCAGTGAGGGAAATCAGAGAGTATCTCATCATATGGAAGGCTAATCTTATTAAAACCGCCCGGGACTTGGCGCAAGGCCTCCCTCCCGGGCGGAATGTTTGAATTATGCTATCTGGCGAAACTCCGGGCTAGAGGGTCACCTTGACCTCGGCACCGTCATAGGCCACGGCCTTGCCCTGCACGTCGGCATCGACAGCCGCGGGAGACTGGGGCGAGACGAGGACTACATTGAAGTTGCGCTTCTCAAGCATGCCCTTGAAAGAGCCGCGCCTCTGGCCGATGGTAAGGGTCTTGGAGGCATCGTCATAGCTGAAGTCTATGAACGCGGCCTGGCCTTTCTCATAATTGTAGTTGGTACCCTCGTCCTCGTAGAGCGAGAACTTGCCATCGCGACCGGCGAAGACGTAGACCGTGATGTTATCCGCCTTCTTCTGGTCGGCCCATTCCATATCGGGACCCGTGAGGATGATGGAGCCGGCTGGCACGAAGAGCGGGATGCGCTCATAGGGGGCGCTGGCCGTGATGGTCTGACCGCCGTCATAAGCCTTGCCAGTGTAGAAATCATACCACTTGGCACCTGCGGGGAGGTAGACCTCACGCATGCGGGCGAGGTATTGCGTAACGGGGTTGACCATGATGGCTGGGCCAAAGAGGAACTGGTCGGCCACGTTGTTGACCTTGGTGTCGGCCGTGAAGTCCATGACCAGCGGGCGCATGATGGTGTAGTCGTCATAGTGCGTCATGCCGGCGAGGCTATACACGTAGGGCATAAGGCGATAACGGAGCTTGGTGTAGTAGAGGATCGACAGGAAGGCGGGGTCGCCCTCCGGGGCAATGTTCCAAGGCTCGCGGAGCGGGTATTGACCGTGGGCGCGGTAGAGCGGGCAGAAAGCGCCGAACTGATACCAGCGGGTCTGAAGCTCGCGCCAATCCTTGAGATCCTCATTGACCTTGCCGGTCTTGTTGAACTCATCTTGCGCGCGCTCGTGACGCTTCTCAACGCAGAAGCCGCCAATATCCATGGTCCAGTAGGGGACACCAGAGACCGCAAAGTTGAGACCCGCTGAGATCTGAGCCCTCATATCCTCCCAACGCGAGGCGATGTCGCCGCTCCAAGTGGCTGTGCTGTACCTTTGGAGGCCGGCGAAGCCAGAACGGGTGAGGAGGAAGACACGGCTAGTGTCATTGACCGAGCGCTGGCCAGTGTAGATGGCATCGGCGTTGACGATGGAATAGGCGTTGAAATATTTGGCAGAGGGACCGAGGGCCGTGGGGCCACAGAGGTCTTTACGATACTGGATTGGGGTGCAGTCGCGGACGTTTGGCTCGGAGGCATCCATCCACCAAGCGTCCACACCGAGGCAGTAGAGGCTCTTGTTCATCTGCTCCCAGAAGAGCTTGCGCGCGCCAGGGGCGTAGGCGTCGTAGAAAGAGTAGTGGTGTCCCTTGCCGATCCAGTCGACGAGGCTGTCCTGGATGGAGCGATGGTACATCCAGCCGTTGCGGTCGAGCTCCTTGTAGTTCTCGGTCTCGGGATAGAACTTGGGCCATACTGAGATCATGTAGTGAGTGTGCATGGCGTGGATGGAGTCAAGCATTGCCTTTGGGTTCTCGAACCTTGCGGAGTCGAACTCATGGCTGCCCCACCCGTCCTCGGGCCAGTAAGACCAGTCCTGGACGATGTTGTCCATGGGGATGTGGTGGTCGCGGAAATATTTGACGACGGAGAGGATCTCGTCTTGCGTCTTATACCTCTCGCGGCTCTGCCAGAAGCCCATGGCCCACTTGGCCATCACTTGGCTCTTGCCGGTGAGGGTGCGATAGCCGCTGATGACCTCGTCCATATTGTCACCCTTGATGAAATAGTAGTCCTCCTGGTCGCCCATCTCGCTCCAAAGGGCCAACTTCATCTGCTCCTCGTCAGGCACTGGCGTGAGGGCGCGGAGGGCGCAATAGCTCTCGCCGCCATCTGGCTTCCAGTCAATGTGGAGCTTTATTTTCTTGCCTTTCTCAAGGTTGAGCTGGAACTTGCGGCTGTTGGGGTTCCAAGCCGTACGCCAGATCTCGGGGAAGAGCTCCTTGTCGTCTACAAAGACGCGGGTGTAGCCGGCGTAGTAGATGAGGAAGCGGTAGGTGCCGGTCTCGGCAGGCTCAAGGTAGCCGTCGAAATCGACATCGGCTCCGAGCTGCGGGTAGCCCGCGGGCATCAACTCCTTGTTGACAAGGATGTTGTCAAAATAGAGCTTAGGCTCGATGCGAACGAGAGGTTTGACGCCGGAACCAGGCGCGGGAGTCCATGTTGACGTGAGCCCGCCCTCTTTGCCGTCCTTGTCATAGACCTTGAAAGCCTCGTTGAGCTGGAGATAGTCTCGGCAATCGCCGAAACGGGTTAGTGAGTTATTGTCCCAAAGGATGCCATAGCCGGCGTTGGAGACGAAGAAAGGTATGGAGACCTTTGTGTTGTACTGGAAAAGTTCCTCGTTCTTGCCGCGGTAGTTGAACTCCTCAGCCTGGTGCTGACCGAGGCCGTAGATGGCGTCGCTGTCACCAGGAATCCACTTCTGGCGGAAGACGAGGCCATGAGTTCCCTCAATGACGGTGTCGCGTAGCACGCGGCCGTCTTCTCGCAAGATGGGCGTGCCATCAGGATTGAGGAACGAGACCTCACCGCACTTCTTGCACACTACCGCTTTCAGAGCCTTGGTCTGGACGGTGAAAGTGGTGTCGGTCTCGGAAGTGGTGTAGGCTGTGAACTTGGCCTGCGGCACAACCATGAGGCTGGAGTCGCGGTCGAACTCGCCGCCGAGGGTCGCGGACACGCGGACAATGTTGTCATTGACAACCTGAAGGCGCACCTTTTGGCCACCATCGAGCGTCAGCACGACACCGTCTTTGGCGGATGGCCCACCCTGGCAAGCCGCTAGGAGAGCCAGGGCAGAGAAAGCCAACGCACCAGCCTGCCAACGCGCAGCCCTCTCGAAAATGGACTTTAATATCATGTTTACAGAAATTAACTTGTTTGCAATCTCAAATCGTTACGCAAAGTTAACCTCTTTAACGACGAACCGAACATAAAAGCGTAAAATGAGAACGGACAATTTGTTATATCCGCTCATCGTGTCGTTATATTATTGGGGCGAAAATGCTAAGCGGCCAAGTGAAAAGGTATGCAAAATGACAACTTGACAACCGCGACGGCATAAAATGCTAACTGGTCGCCTCAGTTGGCAACCTCTTGCAAGGCCACCTCTCCGCGTTCCGTCAGCACCAGACGGCCATCCCTCTTCACCCCGTTGACATCGACAAAATCTCGGATCACACCAGTCTTGCCCTTATTGATTAAAACGCCTAAATGTGTCGGAGTGAGTTTTTTGCACATGAAGACATATGGGACCTTGAACGAGCAGCCCGTCTTGTAGCCCTCACACCCCCACGCCTGACGCCCCTCCAAGACTCGGCCCCCGCACAGCGGGCAACGCAACGCTGAGACGTCAAGTGTTTTGGGGGCATCCGCCTTGCGGAACACCACGTTAAAGTCTTGATCAAAGGCGAATTTGCCGTCAGCTTTCCCATCGCCCTCACTGACACCCTTCACAGCCACCTCGCCTTTTGTGAGGAGAGTGGTCAGTTGCTTGTCCGTCAGCCGCTTGCTAAATACCATAAATGGCACTACAAAACGGCAACCTTCTTTATAGCCCGAACAGCCCCACGCGGCCTTGCCCTTGAGAATGGGACGGCCACATTTGGGGCAAGGTGGCATCGGGGCGTCGGCATTGGGCTTAGCGCCAGACTTATCAGCGGATGACTTAGGTCGAACAGACTTGGCCGACGGGCGGGTCTCCTCATGCGACATGAAGCGACCGGAACTGCTGTCACTCATGACGTGAGACACAACATCCGTGACCATGGCGCGCATATCGCCAATGAACTGCTGAGTGGTGAACTGCCCTGCCTCAATCTGTCGCAACTTTTTCTCCCATTGGCCCGTCAGCTCGACAGACTTCAATATGGGAATGCTGATGGTGTCTATCAGCCGTATGCCATTGACGGTGGGCTGAAGGTTTTTACGCTCCTTTGTGATATACTTCCTCCGGAAAAGAGTCTCTATGATGGCCGCGCGGGTGGAGGGGCGGCCAATGCCATTTTCCTTCATCAGGTCTCTCAACTCGCCATCCTCCACCTGCTTGCCGGCCGTTTCCATGGCTCTCAGGAGCGTGGCCTCGGTATATGGCTTTGGCGGCTGCGTCTGCTTCTCTTGCAGCGCGGGCTCGTGGGGGCCTTGTTCTCCTACTTTAAACTCTGGCAAAACACCGCCATGCGAATCGTCCTTGTCATCGTCAATCTTCTGATTGCCATAGACAACGCGCCAGCCCGGTTCCACAATTCTCTTGCCGTTGACCTTGAACGCCACCATGCCCGCACTGCCCAACACGGTGGTGAGCGAGACGGTGCTGTCGGGATAGAAATTGGCCATAAACCTCCTGGCCACCATATCGAAGACTCGCTTCTCATTATATGAGAGCGATGGCGGCGGCGTGACGCCGGTGGGGATTATGGCGTGGTGGTCGGTCACCTTGAGGTTGTTGAAGACCTTTTTGGATTTCGGTAGTTTCTTTTGAGCCAGGAGAGGGGCCGTGAGCTGTGCATATGGCGTAAGCCCGCGGAGGATGGACGGCACCTTGGCATAGATGTCGTCAGTGAGGAATTTGGTGTCTACTCGAGGATAGGTGGTGAACTTGCCCTCATAGAGAGACTGGGCTATGCGTAGGGTCTCATCGGCCGAGAGGCCTAGCTTGTTGTTGCACTCCACCTGGAGCGAGGTAAGGTCAAAAAGGGGCGGCGGGGTCTCTTTGCCTTGCTTACTCTTGACGTCGTCTACGCGAAAGGGCTGATCCTTTACC
>CAKUYZ010000090.1 GCA_934717675.1 uncultured Bacteroidales bacterium | reverse complement strand
GCGTAAGACGTAAAGCCGCCGGCCATAGACACGGCGTCGAAAACGGTCATTTGGTCTCGCGACATGGTGTAGTTGCCCTGGCGAGACACCTCACCTATGATGGAGAAAGTGTTTGTGGCCAGGCGGACAGTGAGCGTGAAGCCAGTGAGCGTCTTTGATATGGCGTCTGAGATTCTTTGTTTTGCCTCGGTCAAGTTGCACCCTTTGAGGTCAATTTTGCCGGCGACTGGGAAGTCTATGCAGCAGTTGTCGTCCAACCCGTAGTAGAACAACTCCGGCCTCATGTTTGACGAGGAGTTGCGCTGGTTGCTCTGGGGATTGTAAAACGCAGACAACTCGGGGTTGGGCGACGAGACGTTTATAAACAAGTAGTCATTAGGCTTCAAGACATAACGCTCCGTCACTTGTGGCGTGGTGGGGAACGATGATTCTTCCGGGACGGCGTCGCGCACAAGAATAATCTGCTTTTGAGGGATGCAAGATGTCATGGCCAGCACCAAGACGGTGCAAGCCGTCAACGCCACCAATCGCCATTTGTTAATGTTCATCGGAACTTTTGCTAGTTAATGTAAGGGATGCGAACATACGCCGCTAGCAAAGTTATGGATTAATATTGACTTTCCTGCCCATGATGGGGCGTTTGTGCCAAATTGCGGTTTGGTCATATGGCACTGCCAATGAGGAGCAAGACGGAAAGGATGAACGTGGAGACGCTAATGAGTTTAAGCTGCGAATCGAAGAATGCGTGGCTGTCTTCGTGCAATGTGCGAAAGGCGTTAGCCATTAGGGGCGGGATGACGGCCAGGCCGCAAAACTGCCATTTTGTGCCGAAAAGGACAATGTAGATGATAAGCAAGGCGATGGCAGTTGTCATGACGCAGAAATGATATGTTTTGGCTCCCCTCCGTCCTAATAAAATCGGAATGGTTGTCTTGCCTGCCTCCCTGTCGCTGTCCATATCTCGTATATTGTTCATGTTCAACACCCCGACGGATAGCAAACCGACAGACGAGGCCATGAGCCAAATGCGAGCTGGTACGCTCCCCGCATGGAGGTAATAGCAGCCTGCCACGCCGACCAAGCCGAAGAACAAAAATACGCTTATGTCTCCATAGGGGTGTTTGCCAGCCGTGTATGTTATTGACGCCACGATTGACAGCAGCCCTATGACGAACAACGTGATGAGGCCGCAAACACCAATGGTGGCGAAGGAAGCACAAAGCAACATGATGCCAGAAATGAGTGACAAGGCGGCGAATATGGCCATTGCTCCGCGCATCTGCGCTAGTGATATGGCTCCGCTTTGGACGGCTCTCTTTGGCCCTTTGCGTTCGGCATTGTCCGCCCCATGAACTGTGTCGCCATAGTCGTTGCTGAGGTTGGACAAAATTTGCAGAAAGAGGGCGGTGAGTAGTTCCAACGCCAGCACTTTTGTGTTGAGGCATTCGTCTTGCACCGCAACTGCGGCTCCTGTGATGACTAAGGCGAAAGACAGTGGCAGGGTGCGGAGCCTAAATGCGGAAATCCATATTTTTATACTTGACATGAAACTGCGTATTTGAGTGTGTGGGGAAAGAAAAGCATCCCCCGCCATAAACCTTGTGGCGAGGGATGCTGAAAAGATACTAAAGAGAGGGCTCCAACCCCTTAGAGTTCAAGATCTATATCGAACTTCTCGTGCCAAGGCAGTCCTTGTTCGCCAAGGCGCGCCAAGAACGGATCCGGGTCGAAGTCCTCGACATTCCAGACTCCCGGCTTCTTCCAGATGCCCTTCATAAACATCTCTGCGCCAAGTGCGCAAGGCACGCCCGTTGTGTAGCTGACGGCTTGGGTGCCGGTCTCTTTGTAGGCCGCCTCGTGGCTACAGTTGTTGTAGATGTAGTACGTGTGCTCCTTTCCATCTTTCTTGCCCCTGATGCGGCATCCGATGGAGGTCCAGCCCTCGTAGTTCGCCCCGAGATCGCCAGGGTTTGGCAATACGGCCTTGAGGAACTGGAGCGGGACTATCTTTACGCCATTGTAGTCCACCTCGTCAATCCGCGCCATGCCGATGTCTTGAATGACGCGGAGGTGCGTGAGGTATTCTTGCCCGAAAGTCATCCAGAAGCGCGCGCGCTTGATTGTGGGGAAGTTCTTCACCAAACTCTCCAACTCCTCATGATACATAAGGTATGACTCCTTCTCTCCAATTTCTGGGTAATGCAGACCCTTGTGAATCTCTAGCGCGCCCGTCTCAATCCACTTGCCGTCTTGATAGTACCGACCCTTCTGCGTGATCTCGCGGATGTTGATTTCGGGGTTGAAGTTGGTTGCGAAAGCTTTATGGTGGTTGCCTGCGTTGCAGTCTACAATGTCGAGGTAGTTTATCTCGTCAAAATGGTGCTTTGCCGCGTAGGCCGTGAAGACAGAAGTCACGCCAGGGTCGAAGCCGCAGCCCAAGATTGCCGTGATGCCGGCTTTCTCGAACTTCTCCTTGTAGGCCCATTGCCACGAATACTCGAACTTGGCGACATCTTTGGGTTCGTAGTTGGCTGTGTCTAGGTATGAAACGCCCGTTGCCAGGCAAGCGTCCATTATTGGGAGGTCTTGGTATGGCAGAGCCACGTTGACGACCAAGTCTGGCTTCTCAGCCTCGATGAGTTTGATCAGCTGCTCCACGTTGTCAGCGTCAACCTGCGCTGTCTTGATGCGGCCTCCGCCAATGGCTTTTGCCACGGCGTCGCACTTAGACTGGGTGCGGCTGGCCAGAGTAATCTCGCTGAAGACGTCCGGCAGGCCGGCCATCTTGTGAGCAACGACGGTGCCGACACCTCCGGCACCTATCTGTAATACTTTACCCATCTTATTTTTTATGTTATGTAGTTTTGTTGTCTATTCTGTCAAGTATTTCTTAATCTTGGCCTTGAGCAGCTCCGCGTTAATAGGTTTTGGGACGAAGTCTGTGCAACCGGCCTCAATGGTCTGCGCCCTGTCGCTGTCGAAAGCGAAAGCCGTGAGGGCTATGATGGGGATCTTCTTGTCAGTCTTGCGAATCTGCTCCGTGGTGGCAAGTCCACCGAGGCGCGGCATACGAATATCCATAAGAATAAGGTCTATCCGTTTGGTCCGATACATTTCCAGAGCCTCTACGCCATCGTGCGCCCAAAGCAGATTGTAGTCGTTGCGAAGCAGGTATGAAACCAGCAAGTAATTGCTTTCCGTGTCTTCCGCAACCAAGATTGTTGGCTTGTCGCCACTCGGAGTCTCCATCTTCTTTTGTGCTATATGATTGATGTGAATGTCGCCTAATGCGCACATAGTAAAGGTAGCAAATTTTCTTCTTGTTAGTCCCTCACTAGCTCTGAATTCACTATTTTATAGACTTTGTCATTCAACCTCACTCTCTCAGGTGTGGCGACGGCTATGGTCTGCCCTTTCTCTGCCTTTTGGATGCATTGTTTGTCGTTGTCGCATATCGAGCTCACCGTAAGCTCCACGACACCCGAAGTCGGCCCCATGATTGTGATGTCGTCGCCAACGGCTAACCCATCTGTTTCTAGCCTCATTTCCATGACACCTATTTTCTTGAAATAGTTTGTCACCTTTCCAATGTATACTTTCTTCTTTTTTGCGCCGTTGCCGTTGGTCTCGTTCCATTCCCCCAGAGTCTGTCCTAGATAATATCCGTCCCAGAAGCCACGATTGAACACTTGAGCCAATTTCGCGTTGAGAGTGTCAACCAGCTCCTTCGAATACGAGCCCTCGGCCACGGCTCGGGCCGCGGCATCGTAGCACTCGCACACGGTCTTCACATAGTCCGCCGACCTGGCGCGCCCCTCAATCTTGAATACTTTCACCCCGGCGTCTATCATTTTATCCATAAAACCTATGGTCTTTAGGTCTTTGGGAGACATGATGTATTTGCCATCCACTTCCAGTTCCATGTCAGACTCCGTGTCGCGGACGGTATATTTTCGCCGGCAGACTTGAAGGCATGCGCCTCTATTGGCAGATGACGCCATATTGTCGAGGCTCAGGTAGCATTTGCCGGACACGGCCATGCACAGCGCGCCGTGCGCGAACATCTCTATGCGCACCCTCTTCCCGTTGGGGCCTTTCAAATCGTCGGCCTCAATGCGTCGGCTGATGGCTTTAACTTGGCCCAGGTTTAGTTCCCTGGCCAGTACCATGACGTCGGCATATTGACTGAAGAATTTGACTGCCTCATAATTGCTGACATTGCATTGCGTGGAGATGTGCACCTCGACGCCTATGCTGTTCGCGTAGGTTATGACGGCCATGTCTGACGCGATGATCGCGGAGATTCCGTTATCCTTGGCGGTCGAGACAATGCGCCTCATGAGATCCATCTCGTCGTCATATATGACAGTGTTGACGGTGAGGTAGGTCTTCAGGTTATGTTCTTTGGCAATGGCGGATATTTGGCGAAGGTCATCGAATGTGAAGTTGTTGCTCGACCTGGAGCGCATGTTCATTTTCTCGATGCCAAAATAGACGGAGTCGGCATGGCCTTGAATTGCTGCCATCAGCGACTCATAGGACCCCACCGGGGCCATTATTTCTAGGTCTTCCCTTTTCATCGTGAGTGGAAATCTTTTGCGACCTTTTGCAGGTATGCTTTGCCACTTATGGTGTCGGCGGCTGGTGTGTTGTCGTCTAAGCGGATGTATGCTCCCATCGGATTGTCATACACTTCGTAATTTGACGGCGTGACGAACCCGAAGCCATCGCTGAAGTCAAAGAAGGCGAAGTCTTTTGCCGTGGGGTCTAGCAAGTTTTTGCTAAAGATGAACCCTTCGGTGCTTATGCCCAACTGCTTTAACAGCGTGGCCGCAATGTCCGTCTGGCTTCCGTATGACGTTACGAGCGAATCTCGCACAGCCAAAGCCCCACCCGTGAGGATTAATGGGATGTTGAACTTTTTTCTGTCAGTCACACCCACGTTCTGAGGCCCGCCGTGGCCATGGTCGGCCACGAGGATGAACAAAGTGTTCTCCCACCACGCACGCTGACGCGCCTCTTTCATAAAATTTCCGAGGCACATATCGGTGTAGAACATGGAGTTGAGATAGTCATTCTCAATGTGGCGTTCCATAGGCACCGTATATGGCTCATGGCTGCTGAGCGTGAAGAAGAAGTCGAAAAAAGGTTGTGGCTGCGAGTCGATGGTGGACAATAGGCGTTCGAAAGTGTACTCGTCATGAGCGCCCCATTTATCACTCATTTGTTCGGCAGAGAAGTCGTCTTGCGTAATGGTGCGGTCGAAGCCAGCCTGGTTTACTAGGGAGTTGAAATTGTTGAAGTTGATGTCTCCACCATAAAGGAACGTCTGGTTGGCATAGCCATTATCCCTCAGCCGGCGTGGCAGGGAGGGGATGTTTTGCGTTTTCTGCGGGAACTGGATTGCTCTGATTGTCGGCAGGCTGGGGTAGGCGTTCATAACAGATAGCAAGCCCTTGCCCGATCTGTCTGCCGATGCGAAGAAATTATTGAAATACAGACCCGTATGCCTAAGGGAATCTATGTTTGGCGTGGCGTTGTAGCCTCCGAGATACTTGATTCCGTGCGCCGAGAAGCTCTCTAGCAAAATGAGCACCACATTGGGGCGTTCGCATTTGAGAACCTTCGGAAAAGTGTCTTGGCTTGCCATCAGCGCCGCGAAGCGGCTTTCCATCTCCTCGTCGGGCAAGAACTCATATTTTGCATCGGCTTGTTTTGCCCGTTTTATTGAGTAGAGGAAGTTCCACATGGGGTTCAGCGCCACGTGGTTTGCAAATTGGTTTTGACAGAAATAAGCGTTGCCGGTGTTGAGTGGAGCCAACCCGAGGCCACCTCGAACGGGTATGATCATAAGTCCGCCGAGAACAATGGCTATGACTGAGGATAAGACTCTCTCCGTCACAGTGCGTCTTTCTGGCGATGGCGCATCCGACTTTCCGTACGCGAGGCGGCAGGCCATGCGGCTTAGACGCACGGCAAGTCCGAAAAATACTGCTCCGAGCATGAGGCATACTATGACGTAGACGACCTCAAACCACGTCTCGGCAGACGCGAAGATGAGGCTGGGTCTCTCCGCCACCATCATGAGCGACCCCGCATCCACGTGGTGAGCCCAGGCCTTGTACGTTATAGCCTCGGCGGGCATAAGGAAGATGATTATGCCACCAAGGATGCCAATGATTGTCGCCATGACGCGAAGCACTCGGCGAGTGCCGGCGAATGGGCCTGCCAAAGCAAGGACCGCGCACGTGGCGATGGCGGTATAGCCCCAAATGCTCACGTCAAACAGCATGCCGTGCCCCAATGCGCCGAAGGCGTCGGACGCGCTGAGGTCTATGGACTTGATTGAGTTGACGGCCATGAATATCAGCCGCTGCGTCAGGAAAAGGAACAGCCAATACATTAGAAAAGCTAACAGATTGAAAACCGTAGCTTTTTGGTCTTTGACAAATGTGCCGGTCATTACTGATTTATTATTAACGCATCCAACGTCGCCAATTGGTGGCCAATGTTATGCTATTGAGCGAACCCGCCACATGGTAGCGGCTGTGCGCATACTGAATATCAATTTTTGCGACATGGAGGCCCGCGCCCCAAGACACGCCAGCCATTCCGCCCGCGTCACTGTCCGTCAGCTCGCGACGTTTCCGATGGTCATAGCCCATAGAGAAGTAAAAGGCCCGGACGGGGATGAACTCAAAGCCAATGAGCATATGTCGCAACAAGTTGTCGCCCGCATTGAGGCTCTTGTCTTGGAGAGGGGACAAATCCCACTGCGTCAGGTCTTTAATGGTCAGTAGGAAACGAAATGGCGCATGCTCGGCCTTGTAGGCTATGCCAACTTTGACGTCGATGGGCAGAGGCTTTGTGGCATCGTCTTCCGTATACTTTTTCACCACTGCGCCTGCGTTACGGATGGTGACAGCCGTGCAGAACCGTCCGTTGGCAAAGTGAAACGTGGCCCCCATGTC
>CAKUYZ010000089.1 GCA_934717675.1 uncultured Bacteroidales bacterium | reverse complement strand
CAGAAAAGTGCCGACCCACAGCCCGCCGCGGCCATCGGCGCACAAGGTCACCACAATGTCGCTGGGCAGGGAGCGCGTGTCTGACGCCGATGAGCGGAAGAGCCGCTTGCGCCCCGTGGCCACATCGATGCGGAGCAGGCCGCTCTCGTTTGTGCCAAACCACAGCCCCCCCGCTCCATCTTCGGCAATGGCGTTGACTTGCGCCACAAAGTCGGGGTCTATGTCGTCAATGTTGAGGTTGTCAATGTCGAACTTGAACATGGGTTCGGCAAAGAGTGACACGCCCATGCTCACGTCTCCCACCCATACGCAGCCTTGCTTGTCGGCATATATGCAGCTTATGCCGTTGCTCATCAGGCTTCGTGGTTGCCTCTTGTGGCTTCGGACCTCGGTCATGGCGCCCTGGCGCCGATCGATGACGTTTATGCCGCCATGGTCTGTGGCCACCCATATGCGTCCGCACGCATCCTCCACCACGCCGCGGGTCACGAAGGGCGGCATGCGAAACGGCGCCGCGTTCTTGTCTGTCAAATGTTCCCACTTGCCCGTTTGCGCTGACTTGTGCCAAAGGCCGCACCTGTCTTGCTGGTGCACCCAGTAGTCTCCGCCGCTGTCTACGAAAATCCTGTGGTCGCCAAGTCCGAGGGGAGTAGCCTCCACTTGCTTGCGCTGCCAAGAGCCGGCCGCGTCTTTCACAAAGGAGCCTATGGCGCCATCGGCGTGGACTATGTATATGCAGCCGCCCGCTTCGCATATTGACGACACCTTGGCCTGCGAGCCGCCAGACAGGCCTCTTTGGGTCAGAGCGTCGCGGCGCGAGGAGTATACCGAGC
Source organism: uncultured Bacteroidales bacterium (assembly GCA_934717675.1). Lineage (GTDB taxonomy): Bacteria > Bacteroidota > Bacteroidia > Bacteroidales > Marinilabiliaceae > W3P20-009. Next base: position 6,363 of record CAKUYZ010000089.1, on the reverse strand, counting down.
AGGAAGTCCCGTCAGAGAGCCAGATGTCGCCTTCGCTGTCGGCGAAAGTGACGGCGTATTGCGCCATGACGTGGGCGGATGAGAAAATATGGTCGGCGGAAGAGAAGACCTCTTTGCGTTTGTCGAAAATGGAGTAGGCATGGTCGGTGCGGACGAGCATCTTGTCATCCGCAATGTCTGCCACCCATTGCACGGTGTTGTCTGCCAACGATGTGGAGTCGCCATCGGTGTGGAGGAACACGGTCATTGAGTAGCCATCGTAGCGGTTGAGGCCGCAAGCCGTGGAGAACCATGTGAAACCCATGCCGTCGCGATAGACGCTGTTGACCTTGTTGTTAGACAGGCCGTCTTGCATGGAAATGTGCTTGAAGGAGAATGTGCCGTTGCCCCCAAAGGAACTTTCTGCGAAGACGAGCAACGACGCAGCCAGGGCTATGATGTGCTTCATACCAACAAATATAGCCAAAATATTCCCCATTGGGCGTTCACCAGCTTCTCTGTGTCTTGCAATTTCACATGTCGTTATATGCCGCGGGCGTGTTACGGTTTGAGTGCGTTTGCCCCCTGTGACGTATTTCCTTATTTTTGTGGCCGACACGAAAAAACAACAACCACAACAATGAAAAAAATAATGTCTGTTTCGGCAGCTTTGCTCGCGGCCTCAACAGCCGTCTCGGCGCAGGGGCTGTCTTACCCCGTGGCTCCCAAAGACGGCTCGGCCGACGAGTATTTCGGCACGGTCGTGCCCGACCCATTTCGTCCCTTGGAGGATGACAACAGCCCGGCTACCGAGGCTTGGGTGGCGGCTGAAAATGCCGTCACGGATGCCTATTTGGCCAAGATTCCGCAGAGGCCCAAAATTGAGAAAAGACTTCGCGAGGTGGTTAATTATGAGCGCGTTGGCGCCCCTTTCTTTCAAGGCGGCAAATGGTATGTCTATAAAAACAATGGCCTCCAAAACCAGAGCGTGCTTTATCAGATGGACGCTCCCGATGGGAAGCAGCGCGTCTTCTTAGACCCCAACACACTGAGCGATGACGGCACAGTGGCCCTCAAAGGCGTCTATTTCTCAAACAACGGCAAATATGTGGCCTACACGGTGTCGCGCAGCGGCAGCGACTGGGAGGAGATATATGTGCGGGACATGACGACAGGGCGGCTGCTCGATGACCACATCATGTGGGCCAAGTTTACGGGCGCCGCATGGCGAGGTGACGGTTTTTATTACAGTGCGTACGATGCTCCCACTGAGGGCGAAGCCCTCTCAGGCAAAAATGAGGTGCATAAAGTGTACTACCATAAGGTGGGGACACCACAGTCTGACGACATCCTCTTTTTCCAAAATCCGTGTTTCCCATTGCGTTTCTATGACGTGTCGGTAAATGAGGAGGAGACCGTCATGATGCTCTATGAAAGTGGCGAAGGCAGTGGCAATAACCTGTTTGTGAGAGATCTGCGTGTGCCGGACTCCCGCTTCGTCCAGATGACGCGAGACATGGAGCAAACATATTCTCCCGTTGAGACAATCGGAGACTCCATCTACCTGCTCACAAATTACGGCGCCCCAAAGAATCGCCTCATGGTGGCCACGTTGCAGAAGCCTGCCGTGACAGATTGGAAAGAGGTGGTGCCAGAGACGCAAGACCTGTTGGAGAACGTCTCGTTCGTGGGTGGCAAAATGATTCTCTCTTATGCCAAAGACGCTTGCAGCCACGCCTACGTGTGTGGCACGGACGGCGCTGGGAGGCGTGAGATTGCCTTCCCGACCGTGGGCAGCGCCAATATCTATGGCCGTCGCGACAGAAATGAGTGTTTCTACAGCTTCTCTTCTTTCACCATGCCTGGTATCGTCTACAGCTATGACCTTGCCTCTGGCGAGAGCGCTGTTTGGAGCAGCCCTAAGGTGAAGTTTGATGCCGGGGCCTATGAGAGCAGGCAAGTCTTCATTGTCAGCAAAGACGGGGCCAAGGTGCCGCTTTTCATAACACACAAGAAAGGTCTCAAGCTAAATGGCAAAAACCCGCTCCTCCTCTACGGCTATGGCGGTTTCAACATCTCCATGCCCCCCTATTTCTCGGCATATCGCATCCCGTTCCTTGAGAGTGGCGGTGTGTATGCGCAAGCGTGCCTGCGCGGCGGCGGCGAATATGGCGAGGAGTGGCATCAGGCTGGCACAAAGATGCGTAAGCAGAACGTGTTTGACGATTTCATAGCCGCGGCTGAATGGCTGATTGACAACAAGTATACCAGCAGCGAGCGTCTGGCCATCATGGGGGGCAGCAACGGAGGCCTGCTGGTGGGAGCCTGCATGACGCAGAGGCCGGATCTCTTCAAGGTCTGCATTCCTCAGGTGGGCGTGATGGATATGCTCCGCTACCATAAATTCACCATAGGTTGGAACTGGGCACCCGATTATGGGACCAGTGAAGACAGCCCCGAGATGTTTAAATATCTCAAGGGTTATTCCCCGCTTCACAACCTGCGCAAAGGTGTCAAATACCCCGCCACGCTTGTCACCACGGCAGATCACGATGACCGTGTCGTGCCGGCTCACTCGTTCAAGTTCGCCGCCACGCTCCAAGAGTGCCAGTCTGGCGATGCTCCTGTGCTCATCCGCACAGACTCCAAGGCGGGTCACGGGGGTGGCAAGCCCGTGGAGAAGGTCATAGAGGAATATGCAGACATCTATGGCTTCATTATGTACAATATGGGCATGAAAGTCAGAAGGTAAAATCCGTGCTGAAATGACGCAAAAAATGCGCCCGACAGTCCAATATCCTTAGGCTGTCGGGCGCATTTTTCTCTTGATACATGATGGAAGAGACGTGGCTTTTGCCCCCCCTTGAATTAAAGGCAGCTGTGCGACTTTATCTGGAATCATCTGAGTTGTGACAAAAGATGCGTGGCACATCCCCGTCCCTATATATTATGACCGTGTCCAAATGATTGTGCGCGATGCTGTCCCCGATCGCCACATCAGATCTTGAATCCGCCAACAAAATAGAGAACTTCAAACACATCTCATGAACGAAACGGTTCGTTACTCTTCCACAATTTCAATTTTATCCAAAGCGTCCCATTTCTTGATCTTGTCAATCACGTCCTGCCCCTCAACCACTTGTCCGAAGACGGTATGGATGCCGTCCAGGTGCTGAGTCTGCTCTCGGTTGTAGCATATGAAGAACTGGCTGCCGCCCGTGTCTTTCCCGTGGTGAGCCATGGACAAGACTCCGCGGTCGTGGTGCTGCCTCTTGCCGTCTGTCTCGCATTTTATTGTGTAGCCGGGGCCGCCAGTGCCCGCGCGCCTGTCGCCTATCTCGCGGCTGAACGGGCATCCGGTCTGTATGACGAAGCCGCGCAAGACGCGATGAAACGTCAGTCCGTCATAGAATCCCTCTTTCGCCAGTTTTATGAAATTGGCCACAGTCTGTGGCGCGTCGTCTGCGAAAAGTTCCGCTTTCATCACGCCCTTGGCTGTGGTGATTATGGCGTAGGTCGTGGGCATTGGTCGTCTTGTTTTTTAGAGGTTGTTGAGAATGAAGTTGAGTTTCATGTTATAAAGGTGGCTGCGGACGTTGCCACCGTAGATGCTGTGATTCCTGTTGGGATAGGTGAACATTTGGAACTGCTTGCCGGCCTGCACCAGCGCGTCCACCATCTCCATTTGGTTTTGACAGTGCACGTTGTCATCTGCCGTGCCGGCAATTATGAGGTAGGAGCCGGAGAGCGACGCGGCCAGGCCGAGCGGGCTGTTGCCGTCGTAGCCACTGGCGTTTTCGGCGGGCGTGCGCATATATCTCTCCGTATAGATGGTGTCATAGAACCTCCAGTTCATGACTGGGGCTACGGCGATTCCCGCCTTGAAAACGTCGCTCTTGCAGAGGCAGAGCGACGACATGAACCCGCCATAGCTCCACCCCCAAATGCCAATTCGCGAGCCGTCTACGTAGGGCAGTGAGGCGAAGTGCTTGGCCGCGGCAATCTGGTCGTCGCTCTCTAGCTTGCCGAGGTTGAGATATGTGCATTTGCGGAAGTCCGCCCCCCGCGCTCCCGTTCCTCGCGGGTCTACGCAAGCCACCATATAGCCTCTTGCGGCCAGGGTCTGTTCCCAACCTATCTCCCATCGGTCAAGCACCTCTTGTGAGTTCGGGCCGCTATATTGCACCATCAGGAGCGGATATTTCTTGGCCGGGTCGAAGTCTTTGGGTTTAATGACCCATGCGTTGAGTGCGGTGCCGTCTGCTCCAGGCACTGTGATGAACTCTTTGGGTGCCACAAATCGGTTCATCAAGAAGTTGGTCAGGCCCTTATTGTCCTCAATGGTGCGGAGAATCGTCCCCTTGCCACTGCGCACCGTGTATGTCGGGACTGATGTTGACGATGAGTGACTCCCGATGAAGAAGTGGCAATTTGCCGAGAATGAGGCCTCGTTGGTGCCGCGGGCTGCCATAATGGCCGTTGTGACGTTTTTCTTCAGGTTTATGGCATACACCTCGCGCTCCATGGGCGTGCGCTTTGCGGCCTGATAGAAGAGCGTGCCGCTCTGCTCGTCTGCTCCGTAGAAGTCTGTCACGTCATAGTCTCCGTCTGTCAGTTTCTTTTTGAGCGTGCCGTTAGACTCATACAGGTAGAGATGGCTCCATCCGTCGCGCTCGCTCAATATGACGAATTCGGTGCCGCCGTTTATGAACGTGAGCTTGTTGTAGGCAGGCTCGTCAACGAACCTGTCGTCCTTTTCTGTCAGTATGGTGGTCGTGACGGTAGATCTGGAGTTCACGCTGATGACCTCCAGCTTGTCTTGGCGGCGGTTGAGTTTGAGCACCGCCAGTTGGTCGGGCTGTCCCGTCCACGCTATACGGGGAATGTAATAATCTCCCTTGCCTAAGTCTATGTCTTTCGTGGTGCGGCTGTCCAGGTCATAGACGTGGACAGACACTTTGGAGTTAGCCTCGCCGGCTTTGGGATACTTATATGTGTATTGCCGCGGATATAGTTCCGCCTCGTCGTGATGCGGATAGCTGGCCGCATAGACAGGAAATGAGAATTCGCTTACGCCCTCTTCCTCATATTTTATGTATGCTATTTGGCGACTGTCAGGACTCCATGCGTAGGCTTTGCTTTGGGCGAACTCTTCTTCGCACACCCAGTCGGGTAGCCCGTTTATCACCTTGTTTCTGACCCCATCTGCAGACACTTTGCTCGTTGAGCGATATTTGAGCTTGTAAAGGCACAAGTTGTTGTCTTTGACATAGCTGATTATGAAACCATTGGGCGCAAAAGATGCCTTTTGTTCCCTGCCTTCCTCTGACAAGGGGAAAATTGTGTTGTGCGCAATGTCTATGACGTAGTAGTCGGCTGTGAACGAATGCCTATATATCGGGGTCTCATTTCCCCAAATCAACAGGAAGTCGCCCGATGACGACAGCTCATAACCACTTATCTCGTCAATTTTCTTCTCGCCTTTCACCGTGTTCAAGTCCACAAGGGTGGCCTCTTTCTTCCCGGTCGAATATTGGTATTGCTCAATGCGTTTCCCGTCTTCTGACACCACTGTGTAGCTTTCTCCGTCAGGGGTGGACTCTAGCACCTCTGGCAGTGCGGGGTAGACGGACCAGTCTTCGTATAGGTCAGCAATGGAGACCTCTTGCTGTTGGGCGCAGACGCTCAAGCCGGCGCTTAGGGTCAGTGCCGCGACATAAATCACCTTTTTCATATTTGTCTTTTTGGTGCTGATGTGTGTCATAGTTTCTTAGGCATCTCGATTGTCTCTTGCGGCCGTGGAGCCGGTTTCAAGACAAGGGGCTTGGAGAGAGGCGCGGCCACTTTTTCGCCCCCATGCGGATCGGGCAGTTTGTTGCCGTGGCTCCAGCTGTGTAGTGTTATCACCATCACTTCACTTGGGGCGAAGAGGCGGATGGCGCGTCGTGACGTGCCTATCCCGGTTGTCGTTATCACGGGTTGGCCAGCTGTGTTGTAATTGAGGCCTTTGAGAAATCTTTGTCCATATCGCGACCCGGTCATGGGCGCGAATGCGCCAAACAGTGTGACCTGCCCGCCGTGAGTGTGGCCCGCCAGCGTGACATCTGCGTTCGTAATGTCCTGATCCTCGGCATAGTCTGGCGTGTGTGTCAGCAATATCACAAAGTCGCCGGCCTTTTGCCTTAGCGTGGGGCTGACGGCCTCTTCCGGACCTTTAAAGCTGTTGTGTACGCCCGCCACCACAATGTGAGACATCCCTTTCCTTATCATGATCGATGTGTCTTCCACTAGCGTTATGCCGTAGGATGGCATCAGTGCCTTTATGGTGTCGGTGCACCGTTCCAGGTCGTTGTTGCCAAGCACGGCGACTGTGCCGTAGCGAGG
>CAKUYZ010000088.1 GCA_934717675.1 uncultured Bacteroidales bacterium | reverse complement strand
CTGTGGACTATTTGAAGCTACGCCTCTCCGCAGGCACCGTTGGAAATCAAGAGATTAGCGACTATGCCTTCGCTACGTCTTATTCCACGGGGTCTTATGGCGGCGGCAGCAGCTACACGAAACAGAACGAGGCAAACGACCATCTGAAATGGGAGACCACAGCAAGCTACAATGTGGGAGCCGACCTTGGTCTGCTGCGCAATAGGCTTGCCATTGTGTTCGATGCTTACTATAAGAAAACAAGTGACTTGCTGCTGGTGGTGCCATCGGGCTATTCCACTGGTGTCACGACACAATTACAAAATGTCGGCAACGTGGAGAATAAAGGAGTGGAACTCTCTGTGAACGTTACACTCATTAAGCGAAGAGGGCTTGTGTGGACGGCCTCGGCCAACATTGCTCACAACCGCAACGAGATTACGGATATGGGACAGACCGACAATGTGATTCAAGGCTCTGACAATCAGCAAATATTGCGTCGAGGCGAGGCTTTGGGCTCGTTCTACGGGTTGCGTTTTATCGGGATTGTGCAAACGGGCGAAGACGTAAGTAAACTGCCTACGGTGAACGGCCTCACCCCACAACCTGGAGACGTGAAGTATTATGACACGGACGGCAATGGGCGCATTGACGGCAATGACCGCCAGGTGCTCGGCAGCACGCAGCCTGATTTCTTTTACGGCTTCTCAACCCAGGCCTCGTGGCGAGGAATAGACGTATCAGTCTCTTTCGCAGGCAGTTATGGATCTGAGGTCTACAATGCGCTTGGCAGGAGACTGGAACAGACTGGCGACTCGTACAACGTATTGGCCACGGTGAAAAACTCGTGGACGCCAGAGCGCGGTGGAAACACACTCCCATTAGCGTCTAACGCTCGCCCATTCTCATACATTGATAGCCGTTACGTCCAAGACGCAAGCTACTTGAAACTGCGCAACGTGACCGTGGGCTACCGTCTGCCCATCCCCAAAGAGGCGCTCGTGGGCGCCCGCATATACGTCACGGGCAGCAATCTCTTGACAATAACAGACTACAAAGGTTACGACCCCGAAGTGAGCAGCGGGACGGACAATGGAGTCTACCCTTCATCACGCAGTTTCACCTTTGGCGTCAGCCTTTCTCTCTAACATTGACACACTAACGCGTAAACACCAAAACTCTATACAATGAAAAAGAACACCAATCTCTTCTTGAGCGCCGCTCTCCTGGCCGGCGCGCTTGGCCTGGCATCGTGCTCCGATGATGCCGGCTCCAGCAAAAATCAAGTGAATGGGGAAAATGTTGTGGCAGACGACGCTAGCGCCATATCCCTTGTCAACGGCGTATATAGCCACTGGCAACCGCTGTCGTCATCGTTCTCGTTCATCATTGAGCTTAACTCGAACAAGCTCACGTCTTTTGAGGGCGAGGAAAGCGAGGCTGGCCCGTTAAACAGCCGTTTTGAGCAGAAACCCGACACCTGGTATCAGATAAAGGTATTTAACCACTTGCTGCTCAGCGTGGCGCAGAACAATGAGGCCATCACGACAATTTCCAATTCGCTCAATCAAGGCAAAGTGACTCAAGACGGCTATGACGCGGCTGTCGGCAAGGCCAAATTTCTCCGCGGCCTGGCATATCTCAAGCTCGTTCAGCTTTGGGGTGAGGTCCCCGTGTTTACTGAAGATGGAGGCAGCGCCACAGAGCGTCAGGATATTAACACGGTCTTTGGGCAAATTGTCAGCGACTTTTCTGAAGCCGAGGCTCTCTTGAAAGACTACAATGGCGACCCGCGAGTACCCTCAAAACAAGCTGCGCAGGCCCTGTTGGCACGCACCTATCTGGTGTGGGGAGACAATCCTCTGTCAGAGTCGGAGGTGGCGGCCATCGCAGAGACGCAGACCGACCCGGCCTTCAGCAAAACGGACAGCCGCTTGGAGAAGTCTGTCGAGTATGCCGACAAAGTCATTAAAAGCTGGCTTTTGGACCTAGACCCAGAATATGACAAGTTGTGGGGACGTGAATATGAAAGCAACAAGCGCGGGACTAACGAGCACATCTTCACAATCGCCCATGACGGTGACGCCTCAGACGCGCAAGGTAACCACCAGACCCACTGCTCTTGGACGTTCCCGTTCCAAAATGGCGAAAATGGCCGCGGGTATAGTCAAAACCACACCGAAGTCTCTGATGACGACCTCTACGATGACTGGTTTGCAGAGCAGCCCGATGACAAACGACTGGCCAAGACATACTTCACCAGCCTCGTCAACCCGGAAGACGGAAAGACCTACACATACTACTCTCCCGTTTATACTCCCATCAACGGAAAGGGTGTTGATCAGAGCTATGAAGATGCAGAGAATCTGGAAATAACCCAAAACTCCGTGGATCGCATTGAAATTCGCTATGCTGAGGTGCTACTGACCAAAGCTGAGGCCCTAGTACAATTGGGGCGCAACTCTGAGGCCGCAGAGCCATTTAACGAGTTGCGTAAGCGCGCAGGCATATCAACCGTTAGCGCGCCAACATTTGACCAAATTAAGCGCGAGTGGGACTATGAGTTCACATATGAGCAATTCTCATTGTTAAACTCGTACAGGTGGAAAGACCTGATCGCGTCTGTGCAGAAAGTGTCTGGTTACAAGCATTTCCCCGACGACTGGAAAACGAGCCTAGGACAAACTTACACTTCAGACCAAGAGGCGTTTTTCACCAAGATTCACAACCACCTGAAAGCCAAGTATAACAATGTGCGCGGCAAGCACTATCGTCAGCCCATTCCGACAGGTCTTCACGGAGAGGCCCTGGGCTTGACTCAGAACCCTGGCTACTAAAACGCATTGCAAAAAAAAATGACACTTGTGGCAGTCTTCAGCCTAAACACTGAAGGCTGCCTTTTTTAAGATGCGCGAGGTCAGACCCTTGGCATGCTAAATACCACGCATTGGGGATTTTGCGGGCCTCACATTATGACTTTATTTGCAGCAAACAAAAAGCGTAAGGTTATGAACAAACTTATAAATTACACACTTTCTGTGTTTTCCGCTATGGCCATACTGGCCTCATGCAATGACAATGATGATGCCGCCACGGGGCTTGAAGGGTCTGGCATAACCATCAATGGCGATGTTGATTGCTGCTCCGCGGAGGAGGCTTTTCAGGTTTACAAATTCCTGCAAGGAGTGAGGAATATTCCGGAGCTTACCGCAGAAATTGACGGGAAGTATAACATTTTTGCCTATTCATCAACCGGAGACCTGCACGTTGGCTACAACGACATATATTTCGTGGCGACAAAAAAAGTGTCTGGCAACTATGTGAAAGACTTCAATATAACTGACATAACACCCATTATGGCCATGGGCGAGACAGAAACTAGGCACTCAGCGCCCACGGGTGGCGAAGCCACCACATATGACAAAAGTCGCCCAGCGCTGAAACGATCTTGGGTTTCTTTGCCTATGCCTACAAGCTCGAATGGCGCGTGGACGTTGTCTTATTCGGCCAACGTGCTGTCTTCCGCAAAAGAATTAACCACTTCCGCGATAAACGTTTCGGCTCTTCCGGACGGGCAAGTGTGGCTGACTTCATTCAAACTGGCGGATGTCACATATTACCTCACGCTTACCGACCCGACCAAATGGCAGACCGGCCAAAATGAGATAAGAGCGTATGTATCCAAGGCGACAGCGGACAAAACGAAGCCATTCCCCTTGGCATCGGAAACATTCACCATAGAGATAGACCCGCGCATGCCAGACATGGGGAACCACACGTCTCCCTCCAACAACGCACTCACGCTCCAAGCTGACGGAAGCTACACAGGCAGCATCAGCCTGACAATGACTGGGTTGTGGAGAATACACCTGACCGTGCGCAACTCGGTCGGCGACATTGTGGCAGGAGGAGACAACCTGAGCGGCGGATACAGTTCTCTGTTTTGGGACGTTACAATATGATTTTTCGCGCTCATGTTGAGTACATTGTTATTTGTCTACGCATTGACCGACACGATTGAGTTTGGCACTCGGCAGAACCTAGACGAGGTTGTGGTTGTGTCTGATAACGATGACGGGAAACGCAGGTCCGTCAAAGGGCGAGTGGCGACAATTGACGAACACCTGTCCGAGTTTAGGCATGTGACCCTAGTGCGCCGCGGCTCATACGCAATGGAGCCGGTTGTGAACAACATGCAGACGGAACGCATATCCACGACCATAGACGGCATGAAGATTTTCTATGCCTGCACAGACAAGATGGATCCTGTGACCAGCTATGTGGAAAGCAGCAACTTGCAGAGCATATTGCTGAACTCCGGCCTAAGCGGCAACCCGCAATCAACAGGTAACATTGGCGGAAGTCTTGACCTAAAGCTACGCCGAGCGCACTTTGGTGGCAAGCCATTCCGACTGGGTGCCGACATTGGTCACGAATTCAATGGGCATATGCAAGTCTATGGCATCGACGCGGCCGTATCCTCTAGCCGATTTTACACTAACGGAGGCGTGACATTACGTCACGCCGGCAATTATGAAGAAGGAGGAGGCAAGGAGATTCTGTATTCACAATTCCAGAAACTGAATCTTTTCGACAACATAGGCGTGAAAGTCACGGCAGAAGACATTGTGGAAGCCACAATCATATACGATCGCGCCACCAACGTTGGCTACCCGGCCCTAAATATGGATGTGAGCAAAGCTGAGGCTCTGATAATGTCGTTGGCACATAAGCATCTATGGCCCGAAAGCCCACTCTTGTCTTTGGAGACTAAGGTTTACCACAACCGCATCACCCACATTATGGATGACAGCAAGAGGCCCGATGTGGACATTCGGATGGACATGCCTGGAAAGAGCCGAACATCTGGCTTGTACAGTCTGCTAAAGGCGACAGCGTCTCGGCATGATTTACTGTTGAATTTTGACCTGTATGTGAACCGCCTCTTTGCGGACATGACCATGTATCCTGGCGGGGCCGCCCCCATGTATATGGTCACGTGGCCAGATGTCAGGACGCTAAATTCGGGCTTGGCCGTGGTGGACGACATTTCGCTGCCTAACCGTCAAAGCCTGCAAATAACGGCCAAATTTGCAGCGCAAAGGCAACGATTGAAAAATGAGAATGGTTATAAAGCCCTGTCTGTCTTCTTCCCTGGCATCAAAAACACGTTTAACCAACTCACAGGGCGCGTGTCGGCTAATTATCAGCTGCGCCTCCCCACCCTTATGATTTCGGCAGGCTCGGGCTGGGGCAGCCGCGCGCCTTCCGTCACAGAGGCTTATGGCTATTACTTAAACAACACATTCGACCAGTATGACTACATTGGTAATCCTAGGCTGAAAAATGAGAGTGCCATAGAGGTCAATGCAAACTTTCAATGGCAACCGTTGAGTGGCCTATGCTCCATTGCGGTAGACGCTAATGCGTTCTTTTTCTCAAACTATATCATCGGGCAGTTCGAGGAGCGACTGAGCCCCATGACCGTAAATGCCGAAGGCGTTAAAGTGTATTGTAACCAAAATTCTGCCACAATATCCAATGTGTCGATGACTATTGACAGGAAGCTCGCTCGCCACCTTTCCGCGACGGTGCGGCTCGCTTACAGCATAGGGCGTGATGAGGATGGTGATCCGCTCCCGCTCATATCGCCAGTGGCGTACTCAGCAATAATTTCCTACGCCCATGACAAACTCAGCGTCAACGCCGAAGTCCAGGGCAACGCCAAGCAAACGTCATATGGCAAGAAATATGGTGAAACACAAACGCCGGCCTACATCATATGCCGCATAGGCGGACAATATGAATGGAGCATTGCCTCAAAACATTCCATTACACTTAGGGCCGGAATTGACAACCTGCTAGACAAAAGATACACCACTTACTCAGATTGGTGCGGAATACCACAAAAAGGGCGTAATGTATACGTCAACATATCAATCGAACTGTAGTATATTGCGAGCGGCGCAAGTTTGAAGCATACGATTATGAAGAGAACTATCATTTGGATTTTTGCCTTGGCCTTAGGCACAGCTCTTGGCCTGCTTGGTGTCAGCCGGATAGACGAGGCGGTGAATTTTATAGCTACAGTCTACACAAGACTGTTTCAGTTGTTGGCAGTTCCAACAATTGTGTTGTCCGTAATATCTACTTTTGCGACGTTTGGCTCAAACGGCTCGGGCAAGATATTTGCAAACACGCTGATATACACCCTACTGACAACCGTATCTGCGGCTGCCGTGGGTGCGATCCTCTACGTTGTCATAGCTCCGGACATTCTGCCCGCCGATGCCATCAGAACGGGAGCTGCGCAAGTTGACGTGCCGCATTTGTCTTACCTTGACCACATAATTGGCATAGTGCCCAACAACATTGTGCGCCCGTTTCTTGACGGAAACGTATTGTCTCTCATACTTTTGGCCTTCGCCATGGGAATAGGCCTGTCCAAGTTGCCAGAATCAGAGAACAAGTCGGCACTTGTCAAGAGCCTGCTGGGCCTGCAAGATTTGCTGTTCATGCTAATTCGTGGCCTTGTTTGGGCTTTGCCCCTTGGCATTGTGGCATTTGCGGCTCAGCTGTCCGCTCAGGTGTCAGCAGGAGCTGTGGCAGGTTCTATTGGGAAATACGTCTTGGTGGTTCTGGGAGGCAATGTCATTCAATTCTTTCTTGTGTTGCCGTTGTTCCTTGTGCTGCATAGGCTTAACCCCCTCCGCATATTCGGCGGCATGCTGCCAGCCGTTATGATGGCGCTTTTCACCAAGAGCAGCGCGGCCACGTTGCCAGTCACCATGCAGTCGGCCGAAGAGCGTCTTGGTGCGAGCAAACGCATCTCACGCTTCGTTCTGCCCATATGCACAACGGTCAACATGAACGGCTGCGCAGCCTTCATCCTTGTGACGTCGCTATTCGTTATGCAAAATGGAGGGACGACAATAACGTTGCCGACAATATTGACATGGCTGCTCATATCTGTCGTCTCGGCAGTTGGCAACGCCGGAGTCCCGATGGGGTGCTACTTCCTCACGTTGTCATTAATGTCCGGAATTGGCGCGCCGGTAGCGATTCTTGGCGTGATATTACCCATCTATACCGTCATAGATATGGTAGAGACCGCAGAAAACGTGTGGTCAGACTCGTGCGTATGCGCCATCGTGGACAAAAAATTGGGAGACCACGCATAATGGCGTCATTCTTCCAAACTAGCAATCACCCATTGGGTTAGCGCACTCTCCATTATGCCCCTCTCTGCAATTTTACCATCTTCCATCACAATGAAGTAAGGCAATGACGCTACTCCATATTCCCTGCACAAAGAGCAGGACGGGTCGGCAACAACTGGCCAGCCAAGGTTGAACTTGTCCGTGATTCTGCGAGCGATGCCGCAACCGGAATATTCTGCGATGCTCACAATGCCAACGCCACCGTATTGTGCACTTTGG
>CAKUYZ010000087.1 GCA_934717675.1 uncultured Bacteroidales bacterium | reverse complement strand
CCACGTACTGACTGTCGTTGCGCCCCTCGGTGAAGCCGTAGTTATTCACGCCCACTTCAATCATGTCAACTAAGCATTTGCCGTAAAACGCTTCCAGTGTGAGACCTGACGGGAAATCGTAGCCTAGCGCAAGGTCGGCTCTGACGAGTGTCCGCCCTTTGACTGTCTGGCTTATATGCTCCTCTACTTGCATCTTGGCGGCGTTGGTCATGCACGTAGCGTCGTATTTGACGCACGAGGTGCTATTTAGGCATGGCCCCGCACCTATCGATGCTTTTGCGAAAGCGCCTTTCACGGGATATACTTTTGCGCCTGCGCTGAGCATTATGTGGTTGAGTTTGATGTCGTAGGTCTCGGTGTCGCGAGTGGTCCTCTTCTCAATCTCGCTCCTCGTTTGGCAATAGCTGATATTGCCTTCTACTGCCACAAGGCTCATTGGGAAACGATACTGAGCCACGACGGCTACTGTTGGCGTTATATATTGTTTCTCACTCAGTTCGTACGCTGGTTGGTTCTCATCGGAGCAGAATGTCTGTTTGAGGTTGGCTGCGCTGACGTGGTTTGCTCCTGCCCGCAAGCCTGTTGTGAATACGCCATTCGTATGCTGAGCAACTGTCTCTGTGTTTGTCAAGCAGCAGAGCGATAGCGCCATTGCATATTTCACAACTCCAAATCTCATCTGCGCTTGTGTTTGTCTGGATTATCCATCGGAAAGCCCCATCCCACAAGCAATCCGAAGGAGTCTATGCGGTTGTCAGCCTCGCCAAAGTCGTGACGATTAGCGCGAGTGGTTATCACATCGTTCAGCCCTATGCGATAGAATGCCTCGAAGTTCAAGCCTAACGGCAATTCATATCCGAGTGCTAAGGGTAAGTACACCAAGCCATTTCCACTGAATGCTTCGGCTAACTCCTCGACCGTCTCATCATCCGAGGGAACGTGCGAGTCGCCCCAGTCTATCTCGGATGAATTCGAGGAATACGAAAAGCTATTCGATGTCAGATTCCAACCGTAGCCTATGCCTGCCGACAGATACAACCCTTTGTACGCGTACCCTTTGACGTGTGCCGACGCGCCGATGGTTTGAAACTTCGTATCTATGGTGTAGGTAAACTTCTCGATGTCGCTATACGTGGTGCGGGCTTTTATAGCATCATATTCTACGCGTGCTTCTATGCCAACTGGTGATTGCGGAATTTGATAGGAGAGGAAAACACTTGTTGAAATCGAAGGCTGAAAATCATCTGTAAAACTATACCCCGAATAGTAACCTTCACTGACGAGCATCTTCGGAATCTCCGTTACTTTGCTGAGACTTACGCCAGCCTTGACACCGTATGTTGCATCAGATTTGTATTGAGCGGTCATAGATGCCTCTGCCAACATAAAGACGACAGATAGTATAATGAACCCGTGGCAACAACTCTTCATGTTTCGCAAAGTAGATTGGGGATAAATGTGCGCAAAGTCATGCTCCATGAGCATTCTGACGCTTTGGAGGATGGCCTTGTTGTCATCCACAACCAGCAGGTTGCCTGAGCGGCGCGGGTTTCTGTCTCTCATTGTCTCAAAATGGCTTGTTTGCGCTAGGTGTGTGGGGTGGGGATGGGTGGAAAAAGAAAAACCGGACAGCTCCCATAAGAACTGTCCGGCAATTGGTTGGTCGGGGTGACTGGATTCGAACCAGCGACAACACGCCCCCCAGACGTGTACTCTAACCGGGCTGAGCTACACCCCGAAGATTTGACCGTCCCTTTTGTAAGACGATGCAAAGATAGTCATTTTTTGAATCCGCGCAATGTTGAGTCCAGAAATATTGCGCGGAAATAAGAAAAGCGGCGCGTCAGGGTCTTCCCCACGCGCCGCCATGTTCTAGTTATGTCTTTCCTCCGACTAGAGGACTATGTTCACCATCTTGCCCGGAACCACAATCACTTTGCGGATTGCCTTGCCGTCAATATATTTGGCGGCTTGCTCCGAAGCCACCACGGCGTTCTCAATTGCCTTGGCGTCGGCATCGGCTGGGAATTCCATTGTGAAACGCGTCTTGCCGTTGAACGCTACGGGATATTTCACCGACGTCTCCACCAGATGGCTCTCGTCAAGCTCTGGCCAATGCGCGTCGCAGACTGTGGTGTCATGACCCAGCGCGTGCCATATCTCCTCGGCAATGTGCGGGGCGAAAGGCGCCAACATGACAGCCAGAGGCTCCAAGACGGCCACTTTGCGGCATTTCAGGGCCTGAAGCTCGCTGAGCGTGATCATGAACTGGCTCACGCACGTGTTGAACGAGAACCTCTCAATGGCCTCGGTCACTTTCTTGATGCAAGTGTGCAGAGCCTTATATTCCTCCGCTGTTGGCTTCTCTGTCGAGAGTTGGAGGGTGTCGCCGTCGCCGTAGTAATGCCTCCACAGCTTGCGCAAGAAACGGTGCACGCCGTCAATGCCGTTGGTGTCCCAGGGCTTAGAAAGCTCCACGGGGCCGAGGAACATCTCATACATTCGCAGCGTGTCAGCGCCAAAACGCTCCACGATCATGTCGGGGTTCACCACGTTATACATCGACTTGGACATCTTCTCCACGGCCCATCCGCAGACGTATTTGCCGTCTTCCAAGATGAACTCTGCCGTGTGATATTCTGGCCTCCACTTCTTGAACGCCTCAACGTCCAGAACGTCGCCAGACACAATGTTCACATCCACGTGGATGGGCGTGACGTCATATCTGTCTTTAAGCCCCAGCGAGACGAACGTGTTGGTGTCCTTGATTCGATACACGAAGTTGCTCCGACCCTGAATCATGCCCTGGTTCACGAGTTTCTTGAATGGCTCCTCGGTGGAGGAGATGCCGATGTCGAAGAGGAACTTGTTCCAGAACCTGGAGTAGATGAGGTGCCCCGTCGCATGCTCCGCTCCGCCCACGTAGAGGTCTACGTTTTGCCAATAATGGTTGGCCTCGGGCGAGACGAGCGCATTGTCATTGTGCGGGTCCATATATCGCAGGTAATATGCGCTGGAACCTGCGAAGCCCGGCATGGTGCACAGCTCGTAGGGGTAGCCCTCGGCCGTGCGCCAGTTCTTGGCGCGGCCCAGTGGCGGCTCGCCGCTCTCGGTGGGCAGATATTTGTCCACCTCTGGCAGGCGCAGTGGCAGCTGATCCACGGGCAGCATGTGCGGCTGGCCGTCTTTGTAATACACGGGGAACGGCTCGCCCCAATAGCGTTGGCGGGAGAAGATGGCGTCGCGCAGGCGGTAGTTGACCTTGACGCGGCCAATCTTATGCTCGGCTATAAATTTCTTGGTGGTGGCAATGGACTGTTTGATGGTCAGCCCGTTGAGGTTCAGCCCGCCAACGGCCTCGCGACCCGGCATGGGCGAGTTGCACACAATGCCCTCTTTGGCGTCGAAGCTCTGCTCAGACACGTCGGCTCCCTCCACCACGGTGCGTATCTCAAGCCCAAAGGCCTTGGCGAAGGCATAGTCGCGGGAGTCGTGCGCCGGCACGGCCATGATGGCGCCGGTGCCGTAGCCGGCCAAGACGTAGTCACTCACCCAGATGGGTATCTCTTCAAGAGTCAGGGGGTTGATGGCGTATGAACCCGTGAAGACGCCGGTCACCTTGCGGTCGGCTATGCGCTCGCGCTCCGTCCTTTTGCTGGTCTGGCTCACGTAGTCCTCCACGGCTTGCTTCTGCTCGGGCGTGGTCAACAGGGCGGTGTATTCACTCTCCGGAGCCAAGACCATGAACGTGACGCCAAACACGGTGTCCGCCCTGGTGGTGAAGATGGTGAGGACCTGATCCGAGCCTTTGACGTGAAACTTCATCTCGGCGCCTTCCGAGCGGCCAATCCAGTTGCGCTGCGTCTCCTTTATGGAGTCTGACCAGTCCACCGTCTCCAGCCCGTCCAGGAGTCTCTGGGCATAGGCCGAGACGCGCAGGCACCACTGCTTCATGACTTTCTGCACCACAGGGTAGCCGCCGCGGACCGACACGCCCTCCACCACCTCGTCGTTGGCCAAGACTGTGCCGAGCTTGGGGCACCAGTTCACCATCATGTCGCCCAGATAGGCCAGGCGATAGTTCATCAAGATGTCCAGCTGCTCGTTCTTAGTCTTTGCGTTCCACTCGTCGGCCGTGAAAGAGAGTTCCTCGCTCTGCGCCGCGCTGACGCCCTCGGTGCCGTTTTTCGCGAAGTGGGCTGAGAGGACCTCTATGGGCCTCGCCTTGTTGAGCTTTGTGTCATAGAACGAGCCGAACATCTTCTCAAAGGCCCACTGCGTCCACTTGTAGTATGACGGGTCGCACGTGCGCACCTCGCGGCTCCAGTCGAAGCTGAAGCCTATCTTGTCAAGCTGCTCGCGGTAGCGGCGTATGTTGTTCTCCGTCGTGACGGCAGGGTGCTGGCCGGTCTGAATGGCATATTGCTCAGCGGGGAGGCCGTAGGCGTCATAGCCCATGGGGTGGAGGACGTTGAAGCCCTTCAGCCTCTTGAAGCGGGCGTAGATGTCGGAGGCTATGTAGCCCAGCGGGTGGCCCACGTGGAGGCCTGCGCCCGACGGGTAGGGGAACATGTCGAGGACGTAATACTTAGGCTTGTCGGGGTTTATCTCGACACGGTAAGTGTTGTTCTCGGCCCAGCTCTTCTGCCAACGGCTCTCAATCTCTCTGAAGTTATAGTCCATTGCCATTCGTGTATGATTACAAAAAAAATGACGCCAGTCCGAGGGTTCATTCATCCGCAGACCAACGTCAAAAGAAAATCTGTTTTGCTTTTGTGACCCCGTGGAGACTCGAACTCCAATCAGCAGAACCGGAATCTGACATTCTATCCATTGAACTACGGGGCCTGAAAACGCCAGCAAAGATAAGCTTTTGCCCAAGCAAAAGCAAAGGCGAGGGCGAAAAACTTGTCTACCTCCCTGCCCCGGCCTCCCGGTGTGGCAGGCAGAGCGCATATCTCACGCCCATGCGCGCGGCGAAGCTGTGGTAGAGGTCGCCGAAGTCGTAGGCCCAGCAGGTGCGGAGCGTGAGGCCGTGGCGGAGCGTGATGTCTAGATCTAGTTTAGTGTATGTCTCGTTCTTGGGCCGCGAGAAGAAGTAGTTCTCTTTGAGCGTCCAGCTGCTGCTGGGGTCGGGGCCCGTGTATTTCTCGCGGAAGTTGCCATAGTTCCTCGATGCCGTCACGCGCAGCGAGTAGGCAAGGCGGCGGGGGACAATGTCGCCGCTCACGCCCACGTTGACGGCTCTCACCCTCATGTTGGGAAACGTCTGGCTGAGCGTCATGGTGCCTTCGGGGGCGTAGCGGCTCACGGTCTTGCGGGTGTGCATGATGGCGTTGCCCATTGAGAGGCCTCCGCGGGTCCAGCCTTGCGGGGCGCAGTAGTTGGTCAGGTACAGAGTGCGGCCGCCATAGACGAGGCCGTGGTTATACGTCTCTTCCAAAAACTTCTTGAGAGACTGGTAGTTGTCTATCTTGCCGTTGGCGGCCTCCCAGCGCTCCACGTCGGCGGGCAAGAAGACGTGCTCTTTGAGATACGGGATTCGATCAGTGTCCCAGTCTCCTGGGAATAGGTATGTCTTCCCGCCCTGCTGGTTCGGCACGCATGGGTCGGGGAACCCCTCGTCGCCCTCCCACTTTGTGTTGGCATATTCCAAGGCGACCTCTTTCACCACCTCGCAGTGCCGCAGTGTCAGCAGTAGGCCGGCGGTGAAGTCGTTTATCCCATATTGTGTCGGGTTCTTGGCCTGCGCGTCGGCAAAAGGCCGCTGGTAATACAGCTTGCCGCAAAAAGGCTCGAAGTCCAAGTCAAGGCCGAAGTCCCACATCCCCTGGTGCGCCCCCGCCGCGTTTGTCGTCTCGCCGCGAAACACCCCGCCTCCGAACTTTTCCACGCTCCCGTTCTTGCCCAGCACCGAGGCCCAGAAGTCAACGGGTATCTTGGCCCCGTCGGGCATGCTGCCGCCCATTATGACGCTGTGATACAGCCCGGCGTATGGCTTGACGGGCAACGCCCCGACGCGGGCGTAGACGAATTTCTCATGCAGCAGGGCGTCGTCGGTGAAGTTGTCGCAGCCGTCGTCATTCATCCAGCCAAAAGACGCGCCGCCGCGCAACTGAATGAGGTCTTTGATGTATTTGGCAAACGGGACCGGCAGTTTGCCCAGCGGCAATGACCAGTAGTCCAGCAGCCCCGCCCATACCCTCGGCAACGGGCGGGCGTTGTTGCTCATGAGATATGAGCCCACGGAGAGGCTCGTGTTGCTTTCCACGGGCGTGTAGTCCTCAAGTCCCATCCTTATGCCGAACATCCACAAGTCGAAGTCGGCATACAGCTCGTGTAGCATGGTTCGTAGCCTGTCGCTGCTCACCTGCGCCGCCACGCCGGCCTTGAACCTTACTTCAGGGTTGCGAAACGTGTGGGTGTAGGCGGCGTCGAAGCCCGTGGCCACTTCCGCTTGGTCATATTGCGCATACCGTCCCCACTCGTTGCTGTAGCTCAGCTGCGGGCGCAGCTTGCTGTTTGTGGCCGCGGAGGCCCATGCCGAGGCCGACACTGTCAGGCTGTCTTGCCGCTGCGCCGCGCACGTGGCTGTGGCCGTCAAGGCTATGAGGAATGGCGTGATGTTCCAGAGGCTTCTCATCTTTAATTGAGTCGTGTTTGGTCAGAAAGTCGTGTGTGGGGGCGTGTCCTCACACAGGTCACGGGGGTAAAGGTATTAAAAAAACGCATAGGGGCGGTTCTCGTTGCGTTCCCGCCATTAAAAAGCTAACTTCGCGGGGTCCAATGTGCCTTTTCTGCTAACATCAGTCTTTTAGTGAAGTCTATAACAGCCAAAGAATGCCACGCGTAAGTATAGTTGTGCCAGTCTACAATGTGGAGGAGTATGTGGGTCGATGCCTCCGTTCTTTGCAGGCCCAGACGTTTAATGACTGGGAAGCCATTGTGGTGGATGATGGCTCCACCGACGGGTCTTCCGCCATCTGCAAGGAGCTTTGCGAGGGAGATTCGCGTTTCAAGTATATCCGCAAGGCCAATGGCGGCATCTCTAGCGCGCGCAATGTGGCCTTGGATGTGGCCCAGGGTGACTATGTTGGCTTTGTGGACAGCGATGACTGGGTGGAGCCGGACATGTTTGAGACGTTGCTCAAAACGGCTGTCGGCACGGAGGCCGATATCGTCATCTCCGGTTGGGTCGATGAGAGGGAGGAGGGCGGCGACGTCATGTCCTCCGTACGCAGGTCTTTAAGTCCGGCAGTCTTCTCGACCCATGACGCCCTGTGGCTGCTGCTGCAAGACAAGGAGATAAAGAGCCACGTGTGGAACAAACTCTTCAGAAGAGAGGTGGTGGGCGCAGTGCGCTTTGACGAGGGGCGAATCTATGAGGACACGTTGACGACATATAAGCTGTTCCTGCGGTCGAGTAAGATTGTGAGGATTGGCGACTGCCTATACCACTATCTGGTTCGTGTGGGCGGTACGAGCAACAATCGCAGGATTATGACGCGCATTCAAGCCTACAAGGC
>CAKUYZ010000086.1 GCA_934717675.1 uncultured Bacteroidales bacterium | reverse complement strand
CCTCTGCGCAGAGGGTGTGCCACCATGCCATGGCGAATTTGAGCCAATCCTTCATCTTCTTGCCCATAACGACGCGCTCTGCGTCGTAGTAGCGGAATGCGAGGGGATTTTTGCTGTCCGGACCCTCGTACTTAATCTTGCCAATGTTGGCGAAATACTCTTTAGCCATCGTTTGATAATTGTTTATGAGGCATTTGCGGTTCTGAGGCCGCATCCGCCGATCGTTATTCTTAAAAGTTATTATTATGCTCTAGATATTGGCCATCAACCGCTCTCGCCATGTTGAGTATGCGTCTTGATACTGTTGCCGGTTCTTGACATCCGGCTCAATCACGCCCACTCGCTCAAGTGAGGCGAAGGCCTCGTTGTGATCCTTGTAAATGCCTGCGCCGATGCCTGCGCCCTTGGCTGCGCCAACAGAACCGTCTGTGTCGTAAAGCTCAATTGTTGCGCCAGACACGGATGCGAGGGTAGTGCGGAAGAGTGGGCTGAGGAACATATTGGCGTTGCCCGCATGAATCTTGTTCACCTCCATACCCATCTGTTTCATTATCTCAATGCCATATTGGAAAGAGAAGACTATGCCCTCTTGGACGGCTCTTGCAAGGTGGGAACGGTTATGCTGATTGAAGTTGAGTCCGAGGAACTGACACCCGATCTCCTTGTTCTGGAGCATTCGCTCGGCCCCGTTGCCAAAAGGCAGAACACTCAGCCCGTCGGCACCAATGGGGGCCCTGGCCGCGATGTCGTTCATATCGGCATATGACACGTCTGGCATCACGTTGCGCTTTAACCAAGAATTCAGTATGCCTGTGCCATTGACGCAAAGCAGTACGCCCAGGCGTGTCGCCTTGGTGGAGTGGTTTACGTGGGCGAAGGTGTTGACACGCGACTTGGGGTCGTAGTTGACCGTGCCGTTTACGCCGTAGACCACGCCCGAAGTGCCTGCTGTCGAGGCAATCTCACCTGGGTTAAACACGTTGAGGGATAACGCGTTGTTCGGCTGGTCTCCGGCGCGATACGTCACAGGCGTACCCGCCTTGAGGCCAAGCTCCGATGCCGCAGAGGCGGTCAGCGAGCCTTGGTTGCCGAATGTCGGGCAAATATCCGCTATCATTGACTTGGGAATGCCGTAGTAATCAAGGAGCAGGTCCGCAACCTTGCCTTCGGCGAAATCCCATAACATACCCTCCGAGAGGCCTGAGATGGTGGTGTGAATCTCGCCGGTCATCTTCATGCCGATGTAATCTCCCGGCAGCATGACCTTATATATCTTTTCAAATATCTTGGGCTCGTTGTCTTTGACCCATTTCAATTTGCTGGCCGTGAAGTTACCCGGCGAGTTGAGCAGGTGTCCCAGGCACCTCTCGTGCCCGATTTCGTCAAACGCATTCTGACCGATTTCCACGGCGCGCGAATCGCACCAAATGATGGCCGGACGCAACACCTCCAGGTTGTGGTCTACGCACACCAAGCCGTGCATCTGATATGAGATGCCTATGGCCTTGACGTCGGCGGCCTGAGCGCCAGCCTCGGACATGACCGCGGAGATTGACTGCTTCATGTAGTCCCACCAGGACTGCGGGTCTTGCTCCGCCCAACCGGCATGTATGGCTGAAATCTTAGCCTCACTTTTGGGGAAAAATGCGGACGAGACGCATTTGCCAGAATCCACAGAGACCAAGCTGGCCTTCACGGAAGAACTTCCAACGTCAACACCTAAGAGGTACATATCTAATATTTTGAGTGTTATCTGTTATGCATGTTAAAAAGAAGAACGCAAAATCATACGCGACGGCACGCAGACGTTGACAGGCCTGTTTTGTGAGACGAATTTCGCGGCCAATAGACCCATTCGCTCAAAATCAGTAGAGAACACAGTCACGCCGCTACCTATGAATTTCTTCATGGGCGTCTCGTTGTAAGATATTACGCCGACATCCTGCCCAACGGCCAATCCTCTCTTTTGGCACTGTTCCAATATCCGCCCAAGCATTCTGTCAGACACCGTTATGTAGGCGCATCCTTTCTTCACGTCGAGAGCATCGGGGTTGCGCTCAACGGTATATGGCATCGAATGCTGACGGCAATATCGCTCAAACCCAAGCACCGACTGGTAGGGGTGGTAGGTGTAGTCAGGATACAAGAAGTGAAATGACTTATACTTTGTCAGTTTGTCATTTACGCTTTCAAGCCCGTTGGTAAGCGACATTCCGAAATCTTGGTAAATGACGCTCGCACCCATGGGAGTAAATTGGTTCCAGTCTATGATGAGCAGCCGTTCGCGAGGGATTTTTGCCAACAGCCTCTCCGTCTCGTCAGATACGAACGGCATGATTATGTATTTGCTGTAGCGACCGATGCTGTCCTCAATGAGCTTGCGGAACAGTTTGGGGTTGTAGTGATGGAAGTTGACGTCTGCTATGACGTCGCGTGGCAAGTTGTGAAAGAAACTATCGTACAGAACCTCCTTGTAGGCCTTGAAGGTGTCGAGGAACACAAAGACCTTAGTTATGTGATCCGTCACATAATATCCCTTCCCCGGGTGGCTCATCACTGTGCCTTGGCTTCGTAAGAGGCTATAAGCCTTGAACACAGTGTCTCTAGACAGCCCGAATTGTTCGCAAATAAGGCTGACAGACGGCAGGCTCTCACCTGTATGCATCTTTCCCTCCGCAATCGCATTCCTCACCGCATCCGCCAGCAGGCGGAATTTAGGCATATTAGACGAGTCGTCTATTTTAAGGTCTGTAATGTCCATGCTGCGCCGTTCTGTTCTGTTCGTTGCGCAAATATAACAAGAATTTCAAACTGCGGTCTGTTTGAATGCAAAAAAAGCAAAAAAACATTTCAAGGGGCGACACGCGGCCGTCGCGCGGGCGGTGGCGTTCCATTGTGCAATAATTCCACAGAGTAATTGGATAAATCATTAAATTCGCAAAGTATTTACCACTCACAAACCAAACGAACCATAATGCACAAAATAGGTTTGGACGTCGGCTCCACAACAGCCAAAATTGTCGTCCTAGACAGCTTCGGCAGTGTTGTGTACTCCTCCTACCGCCGTCATCAGGCCAACGTTCCCGCTGCCATAGGGGCGTTTCTTGAAGAGCTGGGCTCCGCAATGGGGCCGTCCGATGAATTTTCTTTGGCCATAACGGGCTCTGTGGGTCTCGGCGTTGCCGAGCGCTATGGCATCCCGTTTGTGCAGGAAGTTGTCGCAGCCACAGAATTTACGCGAACCGTCCATCCCGAGGTATCGACAATAATTGATATAGGCGGTGAGGATGCCAAGATTGTCTATATCCGTGACGGAAAGGTCACAGACCTGCGCATGAATGGCAACTGCGCCGGTGGCACTGGCGCGTTCATTGACCAGATGGCGCTTTGCCTGGGCGTTGAAGTGACTGATTTGGACGGCTTGGCGAAAAGAAGCACTACCTTATATCCCATAGCGTCGCGCTGTGGCGTGTTTTCCAAGACCGATATTCAGAATCTTATAGCGCGAAATGTCCCTAAGACGGATATTGCCGCTTCCATTTTCCGCGCGGTGGCCGTCCAGACTGCCAGCACGTTGAGCCACGGGTGTGAGATTTTGCCCAAGATTTTGCTCTGCGGCGGCCCTCTCACATTCATATCCTCATTGCGCAAGGCCTTGGCCGACTATTTTGGGTATTCCCTTGACAGAGATTTTGTCATAGAGGAGCGGGCGAATGTGATACCGGCATGGGGTACGGCTCTTGCCCCGAATGAGGGTCCCACATTCACCATGGAGACCCTCCGAAAACTGATGACGTCGCCAGTCGAAGAACGTAAATTGACTGAGAATCAGACTCATCATAACAAAACAACCATTGAGCTTAAGCCAATATTCAAGTCTGAAGAAGACTACCTCACTTGGAAGGCAGAGAAGGCGAAGAACTACGTGCCTGTGGTTGACGTCAGCAAGGCCACCGGGCGCAATTTCTTGGGTATAGACTCTGGCTCCACGACCACAAAGATTGTCGTGATTAATGAGAACGGGGAGATCGTCTTCAAATATTACGCCCACAATGGAGGAAACCCGATTGACGCTGTAAAACACGGCTTGAGCAAATTGGCTCAGCGTGCCAAGGAGGAGGGCGTTGACGTGCGAATTACCGCAGGGTGTTCCACAGGCTACGGTGAAGACCTCATCAAAGCCGCGTTCTCATTGGACTATGGCATGGTGGAGACCATGGCTCACTATGTGGCCGCGCACGCCATGTGTCCAGACGTGTCGTTCATCCTTGACATTGGCGGGCAAGACATGAAGGCCACGTACGTAGACCATGGGGCATTGACCCGTATGGAGCTCAATGAGGCTTGCTCCTCAGGTTGTGGCTCATTCATTGAGACTTTTGCCCAGACGCTCGGCTGCGACATCGCAGATTTTGTCCTAAAAGCCTGCCAAAGCCAAAGTCCGTCGGACCTTGGCACGCGCTGCACGGTCTTTATGAACTCCAAGGTGAAGCAAGTGTTGCGCGAGGGAGCGTCTGTCGCAGACATTGCGGCCGGATTGGCATATTCCGTGGTAAAGAATTGCCTGTTCAAGGTCTTGAAACTCAAGAATTATGACGAACTGGGCAAAAATATTGTGCTTCAGGGTGGCACAATGCGAAATGACGCCATCGTAAAGGCGTTTGAGAACCTCACAGGTCGCTCTGTATACTGCAATAATGTGCCAGAACTTATGGGCGCATACGGCTGCGCGCTCCACTCACAGAGGCAAGTGGGTGAGCAAAAGAGTGAGGGTAGGCACGTTGACGAGTTCCTCACGTCGGCAAGTTTTGAGCAAAAGGCTCTGGCTTGCCATGGATGCGAAAATCAGTGCAGGATAACCCAGTACAAGTTCAAGAACGGCGGCACCTACTACTCTGGCAATAAGTGCGAGAAAATATTTACTAACGGCAAGCCGTCAGACAAGGTCGGTAAGGACATGAGCGTGTTCAAATATCACGCTCTGTTTGATCGTGCCGCCAATGCTGAACGGGACGTGCCCGCTCCAAGGTGTACGATCGGAATTCCGCGTGTGCTGAACATGTATGAGGAGTTCCCGTTCTGGTATGCGTTCTTCTCCAAATGTGGAGTTCGCGTGGTGTTGTCCAAGCCTTCTGTCTTCTTAGACTACGAGAAGAGCGTCCACACAGTGATGTCAGACAACATATGCTTCCCGGCTAAGTTGGTTCACAGCCACATATATGGGCTTGCCGCGACACCGGGTGTGGATCGCATCTTCTTCCCCAGAGTGGTGTATGAGCGAAGGGAGGACAAGAGCGTGACGGGAAGTTTCAATTGCCCAATTATCATAGGCTACCCCGAGGTTGTCGCGTCAGTCATCAAGACGTCAGTTCCTGTGGACTCTCCCGTTGTGTCGTTTCACGATGACAAACTACTACTCAAGCAGTTGCTTCGATATATGGAGACGCTCGGGGTGGACTCCAAGACCGTCAAAGCGGCTCATGCCGCGGCTTTGCAAGAATACGAGCGCTTTGGCCGGGAGCTGCGTCAAGCCAACAGGAAGACCTTTGAAGGGGCGCTCAGGGCGAAACGTGGCGTCATCCTATTGGCTGGAAGACCTTACCATACCGACCCGCTGATACAGCACAAGGTGTCCGAAATGATTGCAAAACTTGGCGTTGACGTGATTACAGAAGACATTGTGAGAGGTGAGAACGTTGGCGAAAGGGAGACATTCATTTTGAAGCAGTGGACGTTTGTCAACAGGATTCTCAACTCGGCCCAATGGGCGGCGCGCCAAGGTTATGACGTGCAGTTTGTTGAGACGACATCGTTCGGCTGCGGCCCCGACGCATTCTTCACTGACGAGGCTCGGAGCATCCTCAACAGACATAATAAGAGCTTGACGCTGTTGAAGATAGACGACATAAACAATGTCGGCTCCATGAAGCTTCGCGTGCGCTCACTTATTGAAAGCCTAAAGTTCGGCTCCGAGATTCAGAGTGACGTGAAGCCATTTGTCCGACCTAGAAAGTTTGAGAATGAGGACAAGAAGAGGCGCACCATCTTGGCTCCATTCTTTACTGAATACATATCGCCATTACTCGGCGCGGCATTCAAGACAGAGGGCTACGATGTTGTCTCACTGCCCATATCCGATGCCGAGTCTAATGATCTTGGCCTCAAATATTCAAACAACGAAGTCTGCTATCCTGCTACGCTCATTGTGGGCGACTTCATAAAAGCGTTGCAGAGTGGGAAATACGATTTGGACAAGACGGCCGTGGCCGTGACCCAGCTAGGGCAGTGCCGCGCCACCAACTACCCGTCGCTCATCCGCAAGGCCATTGTTGACGCTGGCTTCCAGCAGGTTCCGGTCATTGGCATCGCGGGAACTGATAAGGAAGACCAGCCAGGCTTCAAGCTCAACCTTTTCAAAGCGGCTCCCATCGTATTGTATTCCGTCTTCTTTGGCGACTGGCTCTCTGTGTTTTATCATGCTACGGCCGTGCGCGAGAAGGTGAAAGGGACGTCACGCGCCTTGCGAGATGACTTTTTACGCAGGGCCAATCCCCTTGTTGAGCATAAAGACCTCAAAGGATTGCTTCGGCTCACGCGACAGGCGGCCGAGGAGTTTAACGCCGTTGACATATACACTGACAGAGTTTACCCCAAGGCGGGCATAGCGGGTGAGATATTCCTAAAATTCAACCCCTATTCTCATCGCTATGTGCCCGATTGGCTTATGGATCATGGTGTGGAGGTCGTTCCTCCCATCATTCATAACTTCTTCTTGAGGGCGTTTGTCAACTTTAAGTTCAACAAGGAGAACTTCGTAAAACGCTTCAAAGTGCCTGCGTTGGTGATTGACATGGCCTATTCGCTCATCACCAAAGTTCAGCATAAATTTGACAAGGAGGCTGAGGCGTTCCGTTTCTATCAGCCCGAGATTGACATAAAGACCCAGAGTGAGCTTGCGTCAAAGATTATTTGCCTCTCGGCGCAGTTCGGCGAGGGGTGGCTGCTGCCGGCCGAGGTTATCGCCTACATCAAGCAAGGCTGCACAAACGTGGTGTCTATGCAGCCTTTCGGATGCATTGCTAACCACATTGTGGTCAGAGGAATAGAGAAAAAACTTAAAGACGCCTACCCGCAACTCAACATGCTGGCCCTGGATTTTGACGGCGGTGTGTCTGAGGCCAACATAGCCAACCGTCTGCTGCTCTTCCTCTCAAACATGCAGCAAGAAACCAAGGCATGACGCAACTCTTGACCCCAGAGGAGAGCGGGCTCGTGGCGTCGTTGCGCGGCAAAGACGCTCATTGGGTGGCATTGTCAGTCAAAGCGTCACCCTCGGTCAGGCCTTCTGTTGTGGCGGAGCAAGTTGACGGATGGAATCGGTTGGCGGTCAAAGTCCCATCGTGGTGTGAGGCCGATGGGTTGTACTTCCCCTTCCCATTGGCCATTCAGCAATGCTCGTCTGAGGCTGTGGCTAGATGGCGCGCCTCGCTTGTCTGTGGAGACGGCTTGCTGGACCTTACTGGAGGGTTGGGGGTGGATTGCTTTTTCATGGGACGTGGGCTGCAAGCGGTCACTTATGTCG
>CAKUYZ010000085.1 GCA_934717675.1 uncultured Bacteroidales bacterium | reverse complement strand
GTTGGCTGTCTCCCACCAGGTGGAGGATGGTGCCGCCAAGCAGCGCGGCCACAATCTGCGGCAGGCAGATGGTGCAGTTGAACAGGCCCAGGTACGTCCCCATGCTCGGAGACCCTTCAAGAGCGTTGGTCAGCAGGGTGAAGGGCAGTGCCAACATGGCCGCCCACGCCGGGCCCACCAGCAAGAGGCACACCATCATCAGGTAGTGGTTGTGGACGAAGTAGAGCGAAGTGAACCCCGCCGCGCCAATGAGGAGGCTGACCACGTAGGCCGTCTTGGCGCTGCGGAACTTGGGTATTATGGTGGCCCACAGCACGGAGCCTATGGCCTGGACGGCGTAGAGGATGCCCACCCAGTTGCCGGCCTCTTGATATTCTGCAGATTTCGGGTCGGTCACCCCCCATCCGTTTTCCGCCACTGCGCCGTTGATGTACGTCCACATATACATAAATGCGGCCCAGCAGAAGAATTGCACTAGCCCCACGGTCCAAAAAGTCCTTGGCGCATGGGCCAACAGCCCCACAATGTTGAGGCTGGCCTTAGGTGCCTGCCCGTCTGCCGCCTTGATGCCGTGAAACGCCCTATATTCAGCAGGTGGCATCTCCTTGACCCGCGAGACTGTGTATAGTACGCAGAGTATCAATATTATGGCACCAATGTAGAACGAGTATACAACGGTGGGCGGCACCACGCCCTCTTCCGCAACGTTGGCTATGCCAAGAAACGCCAGCACAAACGGGAACACGAAGCCCACCAGGCTGCCGGCGTTGCAGAGAAAGCTCTGTATGCTATATGCCTTCGTCTTCTGCCGCTCTGTCACCATGTCCCCCACCAGCATCTTGAACGGCTGCATGGCCATGTTGATGGAGGTGTCCAGCATCATGAGCGTGACGAGGCCGAACGTCATCGCCGCGCTTGTCGTCAGGCCCAGGCTGCCGGAGTTTGGCAGCAGGCACAGCACAATGACTGCCACCACGGCACCCAGAATGAGGTAGGGGACTCGGCGGCCAAGACGGCACCACGTCCGGTCCGATGCCGCGCCAACAAGAGGCTGCACCACCATGCCCATGAGGGGCGGCAAAATCCAGAAGTAGCTCAAGTTATGGGGGTCGGCCCCAAGCGTTGAGAAGATTCTGCTGATGTTCGCGCTCTGAAGAGCGTAGGCTATCTGCACTCCGAAAAATCCAAAACTGAGGTCGGTCAGTTGGCGGAATGATAAATCTCGCTTGTTATCCATAATTTGCTTTTTTAGCAGTAGTGAGGGGCGATGGCTCTTTCTGCTGACGGCTTGGCCCCTCGCCTTATGTTCAGCGTAAATTTACGTTTACAAATCTAAATCTAAAAGGTCGTGCGGCAAAATGGGCCGGTTCGTCCAAGCCTAGGCGCATTGCCGCATGGAGCGCCGCGCCCCTCATTTCAAACGTTTGCGGACGATGCCTTGGACACCGGGAAAATTTTAAAAATTTATTTCGTCTCTCGGTGCAAACGATTTCGGAAACGCGGCGGTGTCAGAGCCCTAACGCGGCTCGCTCCTTGCCCGTCAGTTTGCTGACAACGAGCGAGTATGACGAGTCGATCTCCTGACGGATGAAACTGTCTGTCAGTTGGCTCATCCACATCTGATTCCAATATCGTTTGTTGAAGTGGAATGCCGGCTCTATGGCCTCTGGGTATTGTTCGCGGAGCGATGCGGCTCGCTCGGCATCGCACTTGACCACCAGCTTGTCCGGCTCGTCAAGAGACAGGCAGGCGAACATCTTGCCGCCAATCTTGAAGACGAGCGTGTCGTCTCCAAAGGGCATGCCCTCCGTCGCCTTGGGAAGCGCGAGGCAATAGGCGCGGGCATCCTCTAATTTCATTGTCCTTACTCCTGCGGGGTCAATTGTGAGCAGTGCTTTCCCTCTCTCTTATCTTGGGCGTCAAGACTTTTATAATGGGGCGGCTTACCACCAGTCCGCTCTCAATCTGGTCAATCAGGAGTTTCATGGCTTGGCAGCCCATTTCATAGCCGTTTTGCTCCACGCTCGTCAGCGTCGGTTCCACAATCTCGGCCGAGGGGTCGTCTCCAAACCCAACCACCTCAATGTCTTTCGGAATGCTGTAGCCGTTGGCTTTCAAAATCTTCATAGCGGCTATGGCGGTGTTGTCATTAATGGCGAAGAGGCCGTCAATTGATGCCGCAATGCCAGTCAGCCTCTCTTTTTGCTCGTTCAGTTTCTCGGGGGTGTCGGAGTCGATGACCAGCTTGTCGTCCAGTTCCAACCCGGCGTCGCGCAGTGCGGCCTCATATCCCTCGCGCCTGTGGTCACTCACTTGCAGGCCGCGGTCTCCACAAAGGAGTGCTATGCGTCGGCACCCGTGGCTCGTCATGAGTTTCACCGCGCAGTAGGCTCCCATGTGGTCGTCTGTCGTGACGCTGCTCACCTCGACGCCCTCCAGCGCGCGGTCAAACATCACCAGCGGCATCCCGTCCGCCACCACGCCCTTGAGAAATGTGTTGTCTGTGGTGTTTTTGCTTGTCGAGAGCAGGATCCCGTCCACGCGGCTGTCAATGAGGCTTTGCAGTGACGCTTTCTCCCTGTCGGCATTCTCGCCGCTTTGGCATATCATAGTGGTGTAGCCGTGCCTGAAGGCCGTCTCGTCCATTCCGCTGAGTACGGATGAGAAGAAGTAGTGCGTCATCTCTGGCACCACCACACCTATAATGTTGGTCTTGGCTTTCCGCAGGCTGAGAGCTAGCGCGTTGGGGCGGTAGTTTACGCTCGTGGCCACCCGTCGCACTGCCTCTTTCGTCTCCGCACTGATGTCGGGATGGTCCTTCAGCGCCCGGCTCACTGTGCTGGCCGAAATGCCTAGGATCTTGGCAATGTCCTTAATTGTCATCTGGTGCAACTTCATAATGTTCCTGCTTGAAAGTTTTGACGCCTTTTCTGGGGGAAGGGGCACTTAACAAAGTTACACAAAACATTTCATATCGGGCGAAGACGGAGGCCGAACTCGGCTTTTCTTGCGGCTGCCACTGCGCTTGGCGGGCTGGCGGGTGTGGCGCAGTATGGTGCGGAGGTTGTTTTGTGCGAATGTGTTACACTTGTCGCTTGCCGCAAGTGGCTCTACATCTAAAATTCACACTGTCTGACACAAAAAGTGTTTGTCTCACTTTATGCTGTGCAGCATATAAATTTAGTGCAAACGTATTCGCAAACGAAGTCGCAAACGTTTGCGATGATTTGTGTTTCGCGACTTTCTTAAAGAGTGTAAAATATCAAGTGTTCGCATTAACTTTGCTGATGTGGAAAGTCGGCAACGGCTGTTTGAAAGGCATTTTTTGGGGGGCTGATTATAGAATTGCCAGATTGCCGACTTTCTTCTTTTTCATTTGGTTATGCCGGAGCGAAATGCGGAATTGACCCAGGCTGGCCGAAGGATAATATGGTAAGAAAATTAAAAGAGCCGAACCGCGCTGTTCGTCAAAGACTGAGCGGAGGCGAGGAGCTGAGGGAGAGACACCCTGCGGCAAAAGGATAAACAAACTAAACAACTAAAGGAGTATGAACAGCAAATCAATCAGATCTAAGTTCTGGCTATTGGTTGCATGCCTCATCACCACCATCACAGCGAATGCGCAGAGCTTCGAGGCGACGGGTACGGTGGTCGATGGCGCCGACCAGCAGCCAATCCCAGGCGTGGCCGTGATGGTGAAAGGCACCACGCAGGGAACCGTGACAGATTTTGACGGCAACTTCACACTGAGCGCGGACCAAGGTTCCACGCTCGTCTTCTCTTTCATAGGCTACACGTCGCAAGAGGTGGCCGCCGCCCGTGGCATGAACATTGCCATGGTCTCGGACTCTAAGGAACTTGATGATGTGGTCGTCATCGGTTACGGCGTCGCGCGTAAGCACGATATGACGGGTTCCGTCACGGCCATTAAGCCCGATGAGAAGAACAAGGGCCTCGTGACCAATGCCCAAGACATGATTGCTGGCAAGATTGCCGGCGTGAGCGTGACCAGCCAGAGCGGCACCCCCGGTGGCGGCGCCACCATCCGCATCCGAGGCGGCTCCTCCCTCAACGCTTCCAACGACCCTCTCATTGTCATTGACGGTCTCGCCATGGACAATTCTGGAGTCAAGGGTCTCTCCAACCCCCTCTCCATGGTCAACCCCTCAGATATTGAGACGTTCACCGTGCTGAAAGACGCCTCCGCCACGGCCATTTACGGTTCCCGCGGCTCCAATGGCGTCATCATCATCACCACCAAGAAAGGCGTCAAGGGCAAGCGTCCGCAGATAGCCTACTCTGGCAACATGAGCGTCTCGACAAAAAAGAAGACCATCGACGTGATGAACGGTGACGAGTATCGCTCTTTCGTAAAGAATCTTTTTGGTGAGGACTCTGACCCCGCCAAGCTCCTCGGCACGGCCAACACCGACTGGCAAGACGAGATTTATCGCGTGGCTCTCGGCACCGATCACAACCTTACGGTATCGGGTGGCAACGATCGTCTGACCTATCGTGCGTCTGTTGGTTACACGGGTCAGGAGGGTATCCTGAAGACTTCTGACTTCAAGCGTACCACGGTGTCTTTCAACCTCTCTCCCAACTTCTTGGACAAGCACCTGACGTTCAATATCAATGGCAAGGGCATGATTGCCAAGACCACCTATGCCAACACCGACGCCGTGGGCGCGGCCGTATGGTTCGACCCGTCGCAGCCCGTGCGCTCTGACGATGAGAAGTTCAAGAACTTCGGCGGCTACTATCAGTGGCTGAAGAAGGACAACAGCTACAACGACAGCAGTTGGCCCTACATCATCAACACCAACGCCACCAAGAACCCTGTCGCACTGCTCAATCAGCAAGACAAGCGCGCCACCTCAAAGAGCGTGATTGGCAATATTGAGGGCACTTACAAGATTCATGGTTTCGAGGATCTCCAGCTGCACGCCAACTTCGGTTTCGACGTCTCTACTGGTAAGGAGTCTACCGACATTGAAGCAGGCTCTTCCACCAACCCCTACTACGGCTACTCTGGCTACGACAAGATTGACAAATACAACCTCTCTTTCAACGCCTACGCCCAGTATCTCAAAGACTTCAACGATGCCAACCACTTCGACATTATGGCGGGATACGAGTATCAGAAGTTCCATCACGAGCAGGAGACTGCTGGCGGCGGTCTCTATCAGCCGACCAACAATGACGCCTCGCTTGCTGGCATGCCTTATAACTACGACAAGAAATTGTCTAAGGGCGAGAACTACATCGTCTCTTTCTTCGGCCGCGCCAACTACAGCCTGTTCGACCGTTATATGCTCACGGCCACAGTCCGTTATGATGGCTCCAGCCGCTTCTCCGACCATTGGGCCCTCTTCCCCTCATTCGCTCTCGGTTGGAGGGTTAAAGACGAGGCCTTCCTTGCCGACGTCG
The DNA here is from genome assembly GCA_934717675.1 of uncultured Bacteroidales bacterium. Classification (GTDB taxonomy): domain Bacteria; phylum Bacteroidota; class Bacteroidia; order Bacteroidales; family Marinilabiliaceae; genus W3P20-009. Next base: position 2,253 of record CAKUYZ010000085.1, on the reverse strand, counting down.
ATTGGCTCAGCGACGCCAAGATCCGCCTCGGCTACGGCCAGACCGGCCAGCAGGAGGGCATCGGCGACTACGGCTACCTGCCCACCTACACCCTCAACACAGGCACTAACAACAGGTACCCAATCATTGGCGACGGCTCTCTGGCGCGTCCCGATGCCTACAACCAAGACATCACTTGGGAGACCACGGAGACGTATAACGTGGGTCTCGACCTTAGCTTCCTCCGCGACCGCGTCACTTTTAGCGGCGACTATTACTTCCGCAAGACCACCGACCTGCTCAACACGGTCTATGTGGCCGCGGGCTCAAACTTCCGCAACCAGGTGACTGGCAACATCGGTTCGCTTGAGAACAAGGGCGTGGAGCTCGCGCTCACCGTCCGCCCCATCCAGACGGAGGATTGGCACTGGGAGCTGACCGCCAATGCCGCGTATAACAAGAATGAGATCACCGAGCTTATTGGCGAAGAGGGCTATAAGGTTGAGGTTGGCGGAATCTCGTCCGGCACAGGTAACAACTGCCAGGCTCACACCGTGGGTCATGCCGCCAAGAGCTTCTACGTCTATCAGCAGGTCTATGCCGAGGACGGCACCCCCATTGAGGGCATGTTTGTGGACCGCAACGCCGATGGCGTAATCAACGACGCCGACCGTTACTACTACAAGAGCCCGGCCGCTCCTTGGACTTTCGGCCTCTCTAGCCGCCTCCAGTGGCGCAACGTGGACTTCAGCTTCTCGCTCCGCGCCAACTTGGGCAACTACGTTTTCAACGACTTTGAGGCCGGCGCAAGCAACATCTCCAAGGCTGGTGTATATACCAACGAATATATCGCCAACCGCCCGAAGAACGTGCTAGGAAAGGCTTGGCAGACTTGGGATTGCGTCCTCTCAGACTACTTCGTGCAGAACGCTTCTTTCCTCAAGTGTGACAACATCACGCTCGGCTATAGCTTCTCAGACCTCTTCGGCACCAAGCTCTCCGGCCGCGTCTACGCCACTGCGTCTAACGTCTTCACCATCACGGACTACAAGGGTATCGACCCCGAGGTTGACGGTGGCATTGACAACAACATCTACCCGCGCCCGTTCACTGGCTTGGTGGGTCTGACGCTCAACTTCTAATTTGCAAGCAATATCTAAAAAGCAAACACGATGAAATCTATATATTCCCTTGCCGCGGCGGCTATGCTTTTCTCGGCAACTGCGTGTGTGGACGATCTTGACGTGAGCAATATCGATCCCAACGTTGTCACCAATCCTTCCGCGGCCGCCATTTTCAACAAGTGCTACGCCGTGCTTGGCCTCGCAGGCCAGAGCGGACCAGACGGCGACTGCGACGTTGACGGCCTTGATGGCGGCACGGCGGGCTATGTGCGCCAGCTCATCAACTCACAGTGCCTCCCGACAGATGAGATGATTTGCGTGTGGGGAGACCCCGGCATCCCAGCCTACAACTATAACCAGTGGGGTGCTGACCACCCGATGCTCAGAGGCTTCTACTATCGCCTCTACAACGGCGTCACCATGTGCAACCACTTCTTGGAGAACTACTCCGGCGATGCCACCATGACCGCCGAGATGCGCTTCCTCCGCGCACTCCACTATTACTACCTTATGGATGGTTGGGGCAACATTCCCTTCAAGGTGAGCGTCACCACCGATGCCGCCCCGCAGTATTCTCGCACCGAGATTTTCGATTTCGTTGAGAAAGAGCTTCTTGAGTGTGAGAATGAGATGATGGAGCCCAAGGCCAAGAAGAGTTCCGATGAGGGCTACGGCCGAGCCGACAAGGCTGCCGCTTGGCTCCTCCTCGCCCGCCTCTACCTTAACGCCGAGACCTATATTGGCGTTGATCGCTCTGCCGATGCCGAGACCTATGCCAAGAAGGTGATGGACTCTGACTATAAGCTGGCCACGGCCCCCATCAATGAGTTCTCTGCCTATCAGACCCTCTTTATGGGTGACAATGGCGAGACCGACGCCGCCTACGAGTTCATTCTGCCTGTCCTCCAAGACGGCTCCATTTCCGCGGCCTACTGCACATCGCTCTTCGCCATCGCGTCCACCTTCGACGGTGGCATGTACGTGACGGCCGACAGGGGCAATGGTGACGGATGTTCTGAGACATGGGGTGGCAACCGCGCTCGTCCGCAGCTCGTTGAGAAGTTTGTTGAAGAGTCTAGGGTGCCGACAGACACCGATGCCCAGCAGATGGTAAGGGTGGCAGGTGATGACCGCGCACTCTTCTGGAGCA
>CAKUYZ010000084.1 GCA_934717675.1 uncultured Bacteroidales bacterium | reverse complement strand
GTCACATACAAGGGTGAGGTAAAGAGCCTCGTCACAACAAATGCCAAGGTCTCCACGGCCGATGCCAAGGAGATTGGCGTCAACTCCGTAGTTGTCGGCGGCACCGCTGTCGACTATCCGACGGGTGCTACCTGTGGCGTTGTCTTCGCCGCAAGCTCCGACGTGGAGAAGGTTCGCGCGGGTCTTAAAGTTGCGGCTGGCGAGGTTGGCGCGTTCTCCATCGAGAAGAAGGGTCTCCTGCCCTCTGCAACCTACTACTATGCGGCCTACCTCGACCTCGGCTCAGGTGTCGTCTATGGCGACGTCAAGGAGTTTGAGACTAATGAGTTCACCATCGATCCAGAGCGCGACTTCGTAGACCTTGGCCTTTCCACCAAGTGGTGCAAGTTCAACATCGGTGCCACAAAGGCATCTGAGCTCGGTGGCCTCTTCGCCTTTGGCGACCTCACGGGTCTCAACAACTCCACCTCTTGCTCTGACTACACTCCTGCGGCCGACATTTACAAGACCGACAGCGACATCGCCTTCAAGTCTCTCTCCAAGGCCACTATGCCTACGGCGGACGAGTTTGAGGAGCTCTTCACGAAGTGTAAGGTCGAGTGGGCGGAGGAGGATGGCGCGGCCGGCTACAAGTTCACCGGCCCCAATGGCAACTCCATCTTTATGCCGGCGGCTGGCAGCCGCACTGGCAACACGGTCTCTGGCGAGGGCGAGAAGGGTCTCTATCTCACTGGCTCTGTCAATAAGTCGGCTCCCGACTTCGCCATCAGCTATGCCTTCTCCAACGGCCAGAATGACAAGACCACCACGCCGCGTTACCAGGCTCTCTCCGTGCGTCCTGTCACCGTGGCTAAGAACATCCCCTTCAACAAGGCTCTCCTCAACAAGAAATGGGTGATTGATCTCAACGCCGATGGCGAGAGCTTCCGTTTTGACGGCCCTCTCTACTACTACGGAACGGATGACAGCTGGGCCACAGTAACCAACAATGAGGGTGCTTATCTCGGCTCCATAGATTCTTGGAACTGGATTCCGAAATATAGCGGGAACGAATGGCTCGGCCCGAAAGCCGACTATGGCTACATGGAGTTCAATGAGGATGGCTCTGTCAGCATCCATCGTGGCACTCCTGTGTTCGATGAGGACAATAACTTCAAGAATATGACCTACACCGATGAGACGGGCACCTATGAGGTGGATGAGGTTAACAAGACCATCACCCTCTCAATCGACGTCCTCGGTTTCGGCACGTTCAACAAGCTCACTCTCGATGCCAAGACCAAGCTAAAAATCTTCTCGCTGACCGATGAGACAATGCAGATCGCCATCTTGCGCGATCCCGGTCTCTCTGGCGAGGGGGCTGCGAGCCTCGTTTACAACTACATCACCAATGAGGTCAAGGAAGCTGAGGAGGCTGTGAAAGTGAAACTCATTGCCGCAGGTTCCGACGGAGCCGGCACTTGGGGAACTGAGGTCTCCAAGTTTTCACCCCTCGACCTTGTTGCCCAAGGCAGCATCACTGAAACCGTGACTTATGAGGGCGCAATGAATGGTGCCAAGGTGTTCCTCCTCGACTTCGGCGGTCTCTGCGGCAAGTTGCCGAACAGCTTCGTACGCATAGATGGCATCAAGGCTGATGGCAAAGACGTTAAGTACGATGCCTCCAAGTTCTGCTATGGCAATATCGAGGGGGAGAATGCTGGAAACAACTATCGTGTTGAGTTCTTCAACGCTTGGGGCCTGACCGCAAAGGCAAGCCCATTCTCCAACACGGCCGAAGCCATTGAGGACGAGATGGCGGTCTCTTTCTCTGATAAGGTAGAGATCACCTACACAGTCTTTGCCGATGCCAATGTGGCTCGCAAGTACGATGTCAACCTCATCACCGTAAACCCGTCTTGGGGTGGCACTTGGGGCTACAATGATGGTCAGCAGATCGAGGTGAAATATGACGAGGAGACTCACAAGTTTGTCTTTGAGCCAACCGAGCTCTCTTTCTCCTACTCCGATGCATCCACAGACTACAGTGCCGGCTCCATCATGACGTTCCTTGAGGTTGCCGATATCTATGGCTACTTCCCCGGACTGCACGCCACGCTCGACAAACTTGTCATCGATGGCAAGGACATCACGTTCGATGCCACCAAGGTGCTCGACTCCAACGAGTCTCCTAAATATCGTCTAGAGCTTTGGAACTGCTACGGCGCCACCAAGGGCAATTGCGCCTTTGGCGAGGCCGATGGCGACGTCATCAAAGAACTCGGCTTCACCGACAAGATGGAGCTTACAGCCACGTTCCACTCTCTCTTCGCCACTCCCTCTTTTGATTAGTAGGTGTCTGGTGAATGACCGATAGGTTCAGCCCCCGCTCCACAAGGAGTGGGGGCTTTCTTCTTTGAAGGCATCGCTGTCCACTACGCAAAACATCTTATACCCTATGCCAAAACATTGCAAAAGTCGTATCTTGCGCCATATTTGTATTTTTGCAACAGTACTTAATGACTTGAAGTATGAATAGATTGATAAAGATGGTGAGGCGGTTGGCCGTGGCGGCTCTCCTCCTCCCTGCCGCTCTCACCTCCTGCTCAGACAGTGATGATGGTGGCGTATCCGCCGAGGTCAAAATCCCCGGCAATGTAAAAAATTTGACCTTCGACGTCGCGGGCGGTGAGCAGACCATCGCCATCCAGACGAATGTTGATTTGGTTCTGACCCCGTCGGCCAACTGGATAGATGTTGAGCCTCTGTCCTCCACGTCGCAGTCCATCCGCAGGTATCAGGTCGTGTGCCAGCCTTGCGTGTCTGGCGAGGAGCGCACTTGCCAGATTGCCGTTGAGGCCGCAGGCTTCGCCGATGTCCTGGCTGTCAAACAGACTGCTGGCAAGGTGGTCTCGATTGTGGGAGACGATGTCTTGCCATCGGCCGGCGACGGCTCGCAGCTGACCGTCACGGTCAAGGCGAATGACGTGCCGACGTTCAAGTCCGAAGCCTCGTGGCTCTCCTTTGTCGGCGACGTGCGCAATAACGGGGATGGCACCTACTCTGTCGATGTCAAGGTGGCACGCAACTATTTCAGTGCCCGCGAGGGCGTGCTGACGGTGGTCAATGGCAGCTCGTCCGTTATCCTCACCGTCAAGCAGGCCGCAGGCTCCGGGGCAGAAATATCCGGTATGCCGGACGACCCGGCCCTCGTCCCGACATTTATGGGTATGGGCTGGAATCTCGGCAATAGTCTCGACTCTCAAAATAATGGGGTTTCGGGCGAGACACTGTGGGGCAATAAGGCCTGTACGCAAGCCACGATGGATGCCATTCGCGCCGCAGGCTTCCGCACGGTCCGAATCCCTGTAACTTGGCTTGGTCACATTGGCGACGCTCCGAACTATAAAATTGAGGAGGCTTGGATGAACCGTGTGGCGGAGGTTGTCGGCTATGCCGAGAACGCGGGGCTCAACGCCATCATCAACATACACCATGATGGGGCAGAGAGTAATTTTTGGCTCGACATCAAGAACGCGGCCGTCAACAACATCAAGAACGACGCCGTCAAGGCGCAACTGAAGGCTATGTGGACGCAAATTGCCAACAAGTTCAAGGATAAGGGCAACTTCCTCATCTTCGAGGCGATGAATGAGATTCATGACGGCAAGTGGGGATATGGCGCAAACACGAGCGATGGTGGCAAGCAATACAAGACGCTCAACGAGTGGCTGCAGGTGTGCGTAGACGCCATTCGCGCCACTGGCGGCAACAACTCTTCGCGTTGGATTGGCGTGCCTGGCTACTGCACCAACCCGCAACTCACCATTGAGAACTTGGTTCTCCCAACCGACGCGGCCGGCAGGCTCATAGTTGCGGTTCACTTCTACGACCCTTCGGACTATACGCTTGAGGCCAAATGTGAAGAGTGGGGCCACAATGCCGCACAAGGCAAAAAGCTGAACTATGGCGATGAGGACAATGTCCGCAGCGTATTCTCTAGCCTGCAGCAGAAATATGTGGCCGCTGGCATACCCGTCTACATCGGCGAGATAGGCAACGTCCACCGCGATAACGAACGCGCCGAGGCCTTCCGCAAATATTACCTGGAGTATGTCTGCAAGGCTGCCAAGACCTACGGCATGTCCCCCATATTTTGGGATAACGGCTCCGCTAACACGGGCCGCGAGAGCTCGGGACTCTTTGACCACGGCACAGGTAAGCCAATAAACAATGGGGCTGAGATTGCCGCCATCATGGTCAACGCCATGGAGAACAATGACGCGACCTACACCCTCGAGAGTGTCTACAACAAAAATATAGAAGACTATGTCACAGCTCAGTAGATTTATCTGCATGTCCCTGCTGGCTCTTGCGCCAATGGCCTTCTCACAGTGTTCTGATGACAATGGCGGCGGTAAGAACGATGTCCCAGCGGCTGTCGTCACCCTGCCCGACGAATATCAGAGCCTCCAGTGGACTGACCAAGGAGGGCAGAAATCCATCATCATAAACAGCAATGTGGATCTCACTCCAGAGACCTCTGCCGGTTGGGTTACGGTGACCCCAGCGACTTCTTATACAAAAGGTGTGTTGAAGTTCTTCATCGCGTGTGCGGAGAACACCTCCATTGAGAACCGTGAGGCGGAGGTCTCGTTCACGGCTGCCGATGGCACAACGGTGAAAATCGTTGTCCGTCAGAACGGCAAGGCCGATATGTCACTCAGTGCCAAGGAAATAATTGGCCGGATGAAGGCCGGTGTCAACATCGGCAACACCATGGAAGTCCCGTCCGGCGAGACGGGCTGGGGAAACCCCAAGGTGAACGCCACCTACATTGCCGGCCTCAAAAAACTGGGGTTCAACGCCGTGCGCATTCCTTGCGCTTGGCATTCGCACTTCTCCAACGCCGAGACCTACACAATAGACAAGGAGTGGATGGAGCGCGTGAAGGAGGTTGTGGGCTACTGTGTTGACAACGACATGTATGTGGTTCTCAACAGCCACTGGGACACAGGCTGGCTTGAAGACAACATCTTCGACGCCAGCAAGGAGTCTGCCATCGTTGCCGAGCAGAAGGCCATATGGACCCAGGTCGCCAAGGCTTTCAAGGATTTTGACGCCCATCTGCTCCTTGCGGGTTGCAATGAGCCTGGCATGAACGAGACCAGCTCGGGTGGCAAGTCATGGGAAAAGACTCCGTCCGCATTGTCGCGCCTGGTGAAATATGAGCAGACGTTTATTGACGCCGTGCGCGCCACTGGCGGCAATAACGCCAAGCGTTGCCTGGTTTTCCAGGGTCTTGGCACTGACATCAGCAACACTAGCGACTTTATGACAAATCTTCCGACCGACGAGGCGGTCGATCGCCTCATCGCGGAGATTCACTATTACGAACCATACCAGTGGGCCCTTATGGAAAAGGACGCCGGCTGGGGAAAAGTCTTCTGGTATTGGGGTAAGGAGAATCATAAAGACGGCTCTGCGCACAATGCCGATTGGGGCGAGGAGACGTGGGTTGAGTCCCAGTTCGCCAAGATGAAGAAGAGGTTTGTAGACAATGGCATCCCCGTCATTGTGGGTGAGTTCTCCACCAGGGTTCAGACTGCCGCCACGAGAGACGACAAGACGGAGGAGTTTGACGAGGAGCTTCATAAGCAGAGCCGCGCATACTTCAACGAAGTCGTGACGCGCGTGGCCAAGAACAATGGCTGCGCCCCGTTCTATTGGGAGACGGGCGGCGAGATTAATCGCACAGACGGCACGGCCAAAAACCAATATGCCATTGACGGCATAATGAAGGGCGCCGAGGCCGGAGTCTACCCTTGGTAGGCGGTTGAGGTATAAACAGTGGCGGGGTCCGCATCTGACAGATGCGGACCCCGCCTCTTTTAATTCAGTGGACTGCTTACGCCGTTATGTTCACCCGTCTCACATCTTTTTGGCTAGCAAGTGAGCGCAAGACGTCGGCCTGGCTCACGTGGCTGCTCAGAGTGAGACGAAACGTCACCACGGAGTTGCCCGTTTCGGTGTCCATCGACATAGACTGCTCGCGCAGCTTGGCCCCCGTGGCGGCCACGGCCGCCGAGAGCCTCTTGGTGTCGGCCTCCAGCCCGTCTAGCGTTATGGTCAGGATCAGGTTCTCGCCGTCAATGCGCAGCAGCCTCTCAATGCGCTCCATTGTGATGAGAACGAAGAGCGTCATCAAGGTCATCAACACCGCGCCCAGATATAGCCCCGCGCCCGCCGTCATGCCCACGATAGACGTCTGCCAGATGCACGCCGCCGAGGTCAGGCCTTGCACGCCGCCCTTGCTCTTCACAATGGCGCCGGCGCCGATGAAACCCACGCCTGCCAGCACCTGGGCGGCAATGCGGCCAGGGTCGCCATTGAGCATGTCGGGGTAGGTCTGTGGAATCCAGATGGATATGATGACGGCGCACGTCGAGCCCAGGCATATCAGTGTGAACGTCCTCAGCCCCGCGTCGTGCCGCCTCACTTGCCTCTCCGCGCCTATGCACAGGCCCAGCACCAGGCCCAGCAGCAGGCGCAAGGCCACCGTGCCGGCCGTGATGTGGCTCTCCGCCAAAATTTGACTTATAGTCTCGCTCATCTTCCTTTTCTTGTGATACGTCGCCGTGACCTACATGAAGCGGATGTCTTTCACCGCCTCTTCACCCACGGCCTTGTTTATCGCGTTCAAAATCATACCTTTCATATGGAAAAGCTCATTGCGCACCACGCTGCTCGTCAGGCCCACGTACATCACGCCCCTGTCCACCCTCACGGAGCTTGTGGCGTTCATCACCGTGGGTCCCATAATCTGCCTCCACAGCCCCTCGGCCTTGCGCTCCAGCAGCATCTTTGCCGTGCCGTCTTCGCGCATCATCTCTGTCATGATGTCTGACAGCTTTTTAGATGTGTCCAGTTTCATCGCGCGTCGCTTTCTGTGTGTTGGCGGCTCTCGGCGGGTTGGGCCTTGCCGTCTTCCACGGTGAATATCTTAAAGTCTTTGCCGGCCTTGTCCAACACGTTTTGCAGCCGGCCCATGTTGGTGTCGCTTATGAAGATCTGCCCGAAGCCGCCGCTCGCCATCATGCCAATAAGGTTGTCGCCGCGCTTGGCGTCGAGCTTGTCAAACACGTCGTCTAGCAGCAGGGTGGGGGCCGTGCCCTTGCGTTGGGCCAGGTAGTGGTATTGCGCCAGCTTCAGTGCTATCACGAAACTTTTTCTCTGCCCTTGCGAGCCGACCCTCTTTATGGGATGCTCCCCCATGCTGATGCCGATGTCGTCTTTGTGGATTCCGCGAGAGGTGTAGCCTAGGGCCAGGTCGCGGCTGTGAGTCTCGCGCAGCCCTTCGTAGAGGTCGTAGCGGTCCAGGCCCGTCACGTAGTCCATCCCGACCTCCTCGCGCCCGTCGGAGATCTCGTTGTAGAGCCTGGTCACCACGGGTTGCAGCCAAGACACGAACTCGCGCCGCTTGGAGCATATCTCTTGCCCGTGGTGCGCCAGCTGCTGGTCATACACGTCTAGCAGGCCCATGTCTGGCGCTGCGGCCTCGGCCATCTGTTTCAGCAATATGTTGCGCTGCGTCAGCAGCTTGTTATATGCCATCAGCCGCTCCATATACGTCTTGTCGCATTGCGAGATCACGCTGTCTGCATATTTGCGCCGCGCCTCCGCGCCGTCAGCTATGAGGACTTCGTCAGATGGCGATATTATCACCAGGGGCAGCAGCCCAATGTGGTCGGCTATCCGCTGATACT
>CAKUYZ010000083.1 GCA_934717675.1 uncultured Bacteroidales bacterium | reverse complement strand
AAGATGCAACTCATAAAGCAATTCCTGACCATACTGGTCTTCTCCTTCGCTGGCGAGGGCCTTCACGCGCTGCTCCCGCTGCCCATCCCGGCCAGCATCTACGGCATAGCTTTACTGTTCGGCGCATTGGAGGCCAAGTGGGTCAAAGTGTCGGACATTGACAAGACGTGTTTCTTCCTCATAGAGATTATGCCGATAATGTTCATCCCGGCCGCCGTGGGGCTGCTGAAGTCGTGGGACGTGGTGAGCGGCTCGCTGCTGCAGTATGCAGGCGTGACGGTGGTCAGCACCTTTGTGGTGATGTATGCCGCGGGGGCCGTGACGCAAGCCATAATACGCAAAGACAAAAAGAGAAAGAACGCACAGGCAAACAACGAAACGACTGACAGACAATGAAAGAGTTCATAGAAAGCTCCGTATTCTTTGGCGTCATGGTGACCTTCTTGTCATACGGACTGGGCATGACCCTGAAGAAGAGATTCAAAAGCGCGCTGCTCAACCCGCTGCTGGTGTCGATTGTCATCATAATAGGATTTCTGCTCATCACGGGCGTGAGCTATGACAGCTATGCCGTTGGCTCACAATATATATCATATCTCCTGACCCCCGCCACCATATGCCTGGCCCTTCCGCTCTATCAGCAGTGGGAGCTTCTGAAACGGAACTATAGGGCCGTGGTGGCGGGCATCGTGGCGGGAGTGCTGTCTAGCATGACGTCGATACTCGCACTCTCCGCGCTGCTGCACTTCGGCCACGAGTCTTACGTCACGTTCCTGCCCAAGTCCATCACCACGGCCATAGGCATTGGCGTGTCGGAAGAGTTGGGCGGCTACGTCTCCGTCACCGTCGTTGTGATAGTCATCACCGGCGTGCTGGGCAACATCTTTGCCGAACAGGCCCTCAAGATAATGAGGATTACGGAACCTATCGCGAAAGGCATCGCCATAGGCAGCGCGTCACATGCCGTGGGCACGGCCAAAGCCATGGAGATGGGGCCCGTTGAGGGGGCGATGAGCAGCCTCTCCATTGTTGTCAGCGGCATACTCACCGTCATCGGGGCCCCCATATTCGCCTCCTTTTGGTGATTTTTGCATTTGACGAGACAGTTTCTTAGATTTGCCACCGGCCCCTATGCGGCTCGCCACAAAGAAAGGTGGGCGACAGCCGCGCGCCGGCCACGCCAAACAAGACAAGGAAAAGATGGACGTTCTGGAAGCCATTGAGAAGAGGCACTCCGTGCGCAAATATTGCGACAAGATGCCGGACAAAAAAGACCTGATAAAGGTGATGGAGGCCGCGCGGCTGGCCCCTACGGCCGTGAACAAGCAGCCATTCAGACTGATATGCGCCACCACGCCGCACCTGATGAGCCAGCTCCAAGCCTCGTATGACAGGGAGTGGTTCAAGACGGCGCCCGCCATAATCGTGGTCGTGGCCAACCACGCAAAGAGCTGGCACAGAGGGTATGACGGCAAAGATCACGCCGACATTGACGTGGCCATTGCCACGGATCACATGACGCTGCGCGCCACGGAGCTGGGGCTGGGGACGTGCTGGGTGTGCAACTTCGACCCCGCAGCTGCCCGCAAAGCCCTCAACCTGACGGCAGACGAGGAACCCGTGGCTCTGCTGCCCATAGGCTACGCGGCGGCCGATGAGCCAACAAAACCCAAGAGCCGTAAAACGGCGCAGGAGACATACTCTTTCGCCTGACCGAGACTTAACCCCGAAGATGGCAATGAACACACCAAGCAAAGAAGTCCGTGAAGCCGCGCGCCTCATAGCAAACGCCAAGCGCGCCATGGCGTTTACGGGCGCAGGCATATCGCTAGAGAGCGGGGTGCCGACGTTCAGGGGAGACGGGAACAGCATATGGAGCAAATACGACCCCAACGACATTGACATAGAGAACTTCACGTCGAACCCGAAAAAATCGTGGAAGACGATAAAGGCCTGCTTCTATGACTTTATGCGCGAGAAAGACATAAGACCCAACAAAGCGCACATCGTATTGGCCGAGCTGGAAAAAGCCGGTAGGCTGGAAGCCATTGTGACCCAAAATATTGACGGCCTGCACCAGAAAGCTGGCTCCCGCGACGTGATAGAGTTCCACGGCACCACGGCCACAGTGACCTGCACCAAGTGCGGGAGGCGATATGGCAGCGGCGAAGTGAACTTGGCCGAAGAGCCGCCGCGGTGCCACGAGTGCGGGGGAATCCTCAAACCGGACTTCGTCTTCTTTGGCGAAGGCATTCCCGAAGCCGCCCTCACAGCCAGTTTCGACATGGCGAAGAAAGCGGACTTGTGCATTGTGGTCGGCACATCGGGCGTGGTGATGCCCGCAGGCATGATACCCATCCTGGTTCACGAGAACGGCGGGAAAGTGGTGGAGGTGAACCCCACGAAATCGCAAATAACGGACAGCTACTCCGACATCTTCATAGGGCAGAGCGCGGTGGAGGCGTTCACGGAGCTGGAGGCCGCCCTCAAAGACGAAGGGCTTAGACTTTGATTTCATTGCCCAAAGAGATAACTTTGCGCAAATATAATTTCCAATAAGCTAGAAAAATGAAACTTCTTGAAGGGAAGACGGCCCTCATCACGGGAGCCGCACGCGGCATAGGCAAGGCCCTTGCCGTACGCTTCGCGGAGCAGGGCGCAAACATAGCATTCACAGACCTTGAGATTAACGACGCAGCCAAAGAGACGGAGGCCGAGATTGCGGCTCTGGGCGTAAAGGTCAAGGGCTACGCGTCTAACGCCGCGCTCTTTGAGCAGACGCACGCCGTCGTCAACCAGATCTTGGCAGACTTCGGCTCTATTGACGTGCTGGTGAACAACGCCGGCATCACCAAAGACGGGCTGATGCTGAAGATGACCGAGACACAGTGGGACGCCGTCTTGACCGTCAACCTGAAGTCGGCATTCAACTTCATCCACGCCGTCATCCCCATCATGAGCAAGCAGCGCAAAGGCAGCATCATAAACATGAGCTCAGTCGTTGGCGTCCACGGCAACGCCGGCCAGTGCAACTACTCCGCCTCCAAGGCTGGCATGATTGGCCTGGCCAAGTCCATTGCGCAAGAGATGGGCAAGCGCGGCATCAGGGCCAACGCCATAGCCCCGGGCTTCATCATCACGGCCATGACGGATCAGCTGCCAGAGGACGTCAAGAAGGGCTGGTATGACAAGATCCCCTTGCACCGTGGCGGCACGCCGGAAGACATTGCCAACGTGGCGCTCTTCCTGGCTTCCGACATGTCTTCCTACGTGTCTGGCCAAGTCATCCAGGTAGACGGCGGCATGAACATGTAATTGGCATAAGGGTAAAAAAACTAATAGTTGGGGGCGCGGTGGCTTTGCCATCGCGCCCTCGCTTTTTTCCGCCATTGCCTGCCGCCATATTAACGGCCTGACTGCGGGCATATTGTGCAAAAAATGCTATATTTGCTCTGCTTTGCCAGTAAGGAGCGTCCATTTTCACATGAAAACCTATGCAAAATACGCAGTCAGCTTCTTGAGCCTCACCTTTTGCGGGTGCGGGGCGGATCTGCCGTGCGTACACGTCATAGGCGACTCCACCGTGGCGGACTATGACGCCAACACGACCCAAACGTGTGGGTGGGGCCAGATGCTCGGCCAGATGACCCCCGACGGCGTGACCGTGGTGAACCACGCCAAGCCCGGACGGAGCTCTTGCGGCTTTTATACCGATGGCAGCTGGAAGTCCGCCCGCAAGGAGATAAACCCCGGAGACATTGTGCTAATCCAGTTTGGCCACAATGACGAGCGAATGACGCCAGGCAACGCCGACACTCCGCACCCGTCATCGCCGTGGGACACATATTGCCACTATTTGAGCCTGTTTGTTGACGAGACGCGGCAGGCCGGAGCCACCCCCGTGGTGGTCACGCCCACGGCACGGAGGCTGTTTGACGGTAACACGGTGTCGCTCCGCGGCCTGCACAACTTTGGCAAGACAGCGCGCGACACGACCCTCGACTTCGCCGCGGCGGCGAAGCACGTGGCCGACAGCACGGGAGCCAACAGCATAGACCTATGCGCCAAGAGCAAGCAGATAATTGAGGCATATGGCATAGTGGGATCGAAAGAGCAACTGTATGTGAGGGGAGACAACACCCACACGAGCGCAAAAGGCGCGGCTGTGTTCGCCATGGCCGTGGCCGAGGCCCTGGACACCATGGGGCTTTGTGACAAGGAGATGCGCCACCCCGCCATCATTGTGTCTCGCCAGGCCATTGACTTTGGCGACGTCTTTGTGGGAGACACGGCGCGCGAGGCCCTGGACATTGTTGACCTGTTCGGCGTATCTACCCTGCAGCCCAAATTCCTCACACACCACAAGACAATCTCCATCGAGGCCACGTCTGGCTTCAAGTTGGCGCGAGACGCCAACTCCGCCCTGCAAGACACCTTGAACATATACACCAACTCCACTGCGTCAGTCTTTGTGTGCTATGCCCCCAAAAGCAATGTGACAGAGGCCTCGAAACTGAAAATAAGCACCCCGGACGCCACGGTGAGCATAATGGTTGAGGGGCGCGGGCGGGTGGCGTCGCGCCACAAAACGTCGCAAATAGCGTGGGCCGATGTGGCAAAGCCACTGGAGACCACGACAATGGCGGCGCGTCTGGCCTCGGCCAGGGGACTGGAGTTGACAGGCAATGGCGGATTTCTGCCCATGAGAGGCGCATGGACCGCTGAGCCCGACTACGGGAGCTACATCCAACTGCGCATAAACAATGGCGAGAACACGTTGAGAATTGGCAAGATGTCAATATCGTCAAGCTCGGAGCACACCTACAAGACCCTATGCTCTCTTGGCACGGACTTTTTCCGCAGCAAAGACATTGGGCAACGCGGCATTGACGAGACCGAGCCTCACGGTTTTTTCAAGACCGACACGTTCTACACGGGCATTGTCTTGAAGCCATACGAGACGCTGTACGTCCGCCTATATATAGGCTCGTCAATCACACTGCCCGCCACGCCGTTCATTGTGTCCAACATGACGTTTGATGTGGACACAATAGAGTGACGCCGAGAAGAGACGCAAGAAAAAGAAGGCGCGCCCCGCGAGACACGGGGCGCGCCTTTACTCATTCTCCCGCCCTACCCTTATCGGGCCACGGCGTTGCCAATGCGGCCAATCCTTTGGCTACGATACTGCAGTGGCGAGAGGCCAATGTGCTTCTTGAGGAAAGTCCCGAAGAAAGACTGGTTGGGGAAACCCAACTCTTGCGCCACTTGCCGGACGCTCTTGGTGTCGTCTCGCAAGGCATCGACAATGTCTCGCAACACGGCCTTGTTGATCACCTGGATGGCCGTCATGCCGCTCTTGCGCTTGCAGATTGACGACAGGTACTTGGGCGTTATGCTCAAGTCGTGTGCATACTCGTCAACGCGGCGACACCTGGGCCTCTGGCCGTCCAAGAGGGTCAGGAAACGGCGAAAAATGGCGTCGGCGGAAGTGTAGCCACCAACCTGCTCGGCATCCGGCTCCAAGGCGGAGACGAACTCGCACACCGAGGCGTTGGCCAAGTTGGAGACGATCCTGTCATTAATCAACGACTCTGGCTCCAGAGCCTTGCACTTCATCAGCCATATGCAGCCAGACAGGTTGTCCGCCGAGCTTGGCGACAAGTGAATCAGCGGCTTGCGGCTCATGAGCAGCGCGACGTCGGCACGCCGGATGTCGCCGGCCGTGAACATGGAGACGAAATCCATCGAAAGGCACAGGCACATGACCTGCGCCGCCTCGCTGGCCTCCACCCGCTCCAGAACGGCGTTGGGGCTGAGGACGAAGACATCGTCTTCTCCGAGCGCATACTCGCTCTCGTCTACGCAGAGACCCACGTTGCCACTGCGCACAAGAACCACGACCATGGAGTCTAATCGCCTGCCAGAGAGGGAGGCTAGTTGCGACGCATCATCAAAGACGGCGTACTTGTCAGCGTAGAAAGAACCTTGAACCTCGCCGCGCATCGCTTGGATAGTGTTATTCTTCATCTTGGTGCATTGAATTGGTTTGGTATCGGCAAAGTAACATATTTTTATTAAGAACGATGCATAAAACAGCGAATAAATAAAACGTATTTGACAAAAATGTAGAATTTAATTGTCACAGATGCCCTATTGTGTAAAAATAGTTACCTTTAAGAGCAAATCATCAAACCACTCGGATCAGCATGGCCCAAGGCTACTATAAATATTTCAACCGCGACATAAGCTGGCTCTCATATGACAAACTGGTGTTGGAGTCGGCCAAGGCGGAAGACATAAGCATTGGCGAGGCCCTCAGTTTCGTCTCGTTCCACTCCCTGAACCTAGACGAGTTCTACGGGGTGAGGGTCGCCGAATATCGCAAAGCCGCATACGGCGGCTCACACATGGACGAGGTGTCGAACCCCGCGGCCATGCTCCAACGCATCAACACCATAGTGTCCAGCCAAATGTGCGAGGCGTCTGACATTGTGTCGTCCACAATATGCGCGCGGCTGCAGCGCCAGGGCGTCATGCTCCATTTTGGCGACATGCCGTCGGACCCGAGGCACCTGGACTTCAAGCAGAGCTACTTCGAGCGCGAAGTGATACCCAACATCCAGCCAGTGCTGCTGGGCAAAGGCACGCTGGTGTTCTTGCGAGACAACAGGCCATATTTCATTGTGAAGCTCTTCGCCCGCTCCCGCCGCGGCAACGTGTCTCACCACCCCGACTTCTCTGTCGTGAAACTCCCCATAACAGAGTTGCCGCGCTTCGTGACGCTGCCGCAAACAGAGGACGGGCTGCGCCACATTGTCTTCACCGACGACATAATAAGGGCCAACCTCCAAGCCCTTTACCCTGGCTATGAAGTGGATGGCGCATGGAGCATAAAAATGTCCCGCGACGCCGACCTGGGCATTCGCGAAGACACGGGAGGCGACATTGCCGAAGAGATACGCGACAACCTGGTGTTGCGCAAAACGGGCATCCCCGCCGGATTCTATCACGACGGCCACATGCCGCACGACGCTCTCAACTGCCTCAAGAAGAACTTCGACTTCGCGGAGAGCGAGATGGTGGTGTGCGGCAGATACCTCAACCTCCAAGACCTCTCCCGCCTGCCCGTGGAGCGGGGCGAGAGCCTGCTGACGCGCAGCCACGTGGTGCCAAGGCGGCTACAGGTGTGCGCCTCGATGCTAGACACAGTGGAGCGCGGCGACTTCATGCTCCACTACCCCTACCAGTCGTTCGACTACGTGATACGCCTCATCAACGAGGCGGCGCAAGACCCGCACGTGAGCGAGATAAAAGTGACGCAATATCGCGTGGCCACAAACTCCGCCGTTGTCAACTCACTCATCGCGGCGGCCGCCGCCAACAAGAAAGTGACGGTGTTTGTGGAACTCAAGGCCAGATTTGACGAGCGCAACAACCTGAACATGGCGGACAGGATGAAAAAGGCCGGCATAAGAATAATATATAGCATCCCAGGCCTGAAAGTGCACGCCAAGGTCGCCCTCATTGTGCGCAGCGGGGACGGCCACCAATCCGTGGCCTACGTCAGCACGGGAAACTTTAACGAACAGACGGCGCGCGTATACACCGACCACGGACTCTTCACCGCCGACACCGACATCATAGCCGACCTCCACCAAGTGTTCAACTTCTTGGAGACGCATCAGGGCGCCGCCATAAACCCCGATGAGCCCAAACCAGAGCTGCGCAAACTGCTGGTGTCGC
>CAKUYZ010000082.1 GCA_934717675.1 uncultured Bacteroidales bacterium | reverse complement strand
GGCGAAGCCATCCAAGAATGCGTTGGCCAAGGCTAAGCGCGAGAATAGCGCAGCCAAAATCAACGACTTCGTCGCAGGCAAAAGAGCATATTCCAAGGCTGTCAACGCGGCTTGCCGCAAGGTGAGCGCGGCTATGCTCAATGACTATGCGGCACTCTCTGAGGAAATCTCGCAGGTCAAGTAATCAGGCGCAAGCTGGCTCCTTGAGAGTTGGTGGCGAAGTGCCGCCAGCGCGTGCGGGAGTTCAAGGCCCCAGCATCGTCGGTGTGCAGCATTGCCAACGGCGAGGCTGGGGTTTCCACTTTCAAGATGTATTGATTAAGAAATGAACGTAAGCGTAAAGCAACTATCTTTTATTGCAATGTCTTCTGTCATCACGGCGTGCACGGGAGCTTCCGATGGAGTGGGGAGCCAATGGGTGGAGCCGGAAGTCTGCGTTGAGGATGGAAAATTAACACCTGAGGTTCTTTGGCAGATGGGCGCTGTGAGTGCGCCTGTCGTGTCGCCAGACGGAGAGAGGATTCTGTTCACAATATCATATACTGACATTGCGGCGGATAAGACGACATCTGAGGTCTATGCCACCCATGCCGACGGCTCTGGCCCCATTGTCAAGATGACTAGCGGTGGCGGGCTCTCAGCCCAAGACCCGGCGTTCACGCCTACGGGCAAAGTCGCATTTCTCCGTGCTGCGGACAAAAACAGTGCTGCGGTGCACCTGTGCGTAGCGGAGGCCAATGGCTCGCGTGTGCGAACCCTGACAGCGGAAGACAAAGGTGAGGACGCTCTCCTCTTTGCGCCAGACGGTCGCCACGTCGCGCTCATTCGCACCGTCAATGTAGACAAGGATTTGCATGACTTATACCCCGACCTCCCCAAAGCCAATGCGAAGATTGAGACCGACCTTATGTATCGCCACTGGAATCAGTGGGAAGACGGCACTTATAGCCACATCTTCGTAGCCACCATTGAAGACGGCGTCATTGCGGAAGAGACCGACATAATGGCGGGGGAGAGGCACCACAGCCCCATGCGGCCCTATGGTGGGACTGAGCAATTGGCATGGTCCGCCGATGGTACTAAGTTGGCTTACACCTGCAAAAAACTTGAGGGCAAGGCTGCCGCGACGTCCACCAATTCAGACATCTACGTCTACGACCTCTCGACTGGCGAGACAACCAATGTCTCCGCCCCCAATGCGGGCTATGACACCAACCCCGCCTTCGCGGCGGACGGCTCTCTTTTCTGGCTCAGCATGGAGCATGACGGCTATGAGAGCGACCGCAACCGCATAATGCGCAAAGACCTCTCCACGGGCGCGTTGACAGATCTCACAGAGGGCTCGGAACTCTATGTGCAGCAGATGTGCCTCTCGCCAAACGGCAAGGAGCTGTGGTTCATTGCCGATGAGAACGCACGCGACGCCATATTCCACCTCGATGTGGACAGCAAGGCCATAACGCGCCTCACAAACGACACGGCGGACTACACTTCGCTGGCGTTGGCTAAGGGCGGGCTTGTGGCATCGCGCACATCAATGTTCTGTCCGTCAGACATTTTCTTCATCTCCACGACCGATGGCACGGCCCGCAACATCACGAACATTAATGCCAAGACGCTCGCGAAACTGAAAATGGGGCGTGCCGAGGAGCGGTGGATCACCACGACAGACGGCAAGAAGATGCTCACGTGGGTGATTTTACCGCCCGATTTCGACAGGGCCAAGAAATATCCCGCATTGCTCTATTGTCAGGGCGGCCCCCAGAGCACAGTCAGCCAGTTCTGGAGCCGACGTTGGAACTTCGCCCTCATGGCTGCGAATGGATACGTTGTCGTGGCGCCTAACCGTCGCGGCTTGCCTGGCTTCGGCGTTGAGTGGAACGAGCAGATAAGCAAAGATTACGGAGGCCAGAACATGAAAGACTACCTCACGGCCATTGACACTTTGGCGGCTGAGCCGTTTGTAGATGAAGACCACCTCGGGTGTGTGGGCGCAAGCTATGGAGGCTTCTCTGTCTATTGGCTCGCTGGGCATCACGAGGGCAGGTTCAAGGCCTTCTTGGCACACTGCGGAATTTTCAACCTTGAGCAACTGTATTCCACCACCGAGGAACTCTTCTTCGTCAACTGGGATCTGGGTGGCCCGTATTGGGACAGGGACAATGCTGTGGCTCAAAACAGTTTTGCGCAATCCCCTCATCTCTTTGTCGGCAAGTGGGATACGCCCATTATGGTGGTTCACGGCGAGAAAGATTTCCGCATTCCATACACCCAAGGCATGGGTGCGTTCAATGTGGCCAAGATGCGCGGCCTCGATGCCGAGTTCCTCTATTTCCCCGAGGAGTGCCACTGGGTGCAACGTCCCCAAAACAGCATTTTGTGGCATCGTGAGTTCTATCGTTGGTTGGATCGTTGGCTGAAATGATGACCATTTTCGAGCGTTTGGCCCTTTGCGCTCTCCCTCTCGCGCTGCTTTGCGGTTGCGAGAGGGCGGGTGGCCGTAGGGCCGTGGTGTCTGGCGTGGAGCTGTACCGCATTGACTCTACCACTGTGGCGGATAGTGCCATGGAGGCGACCATAGCAGTGTATCGAGACAGCATTGCCAGCATCATGGCTGAGCCGCTGTGTGAGTGCGATGAGCCAATGGCAGCTTATCGCCCCGAGAGCGGCATGATGCGTTTTATGGCAGATCTGTTGCGCAGTGAGTCAGCTCTCTTTGCGCAAAGCCACGGCCTGCCCATTCCTGAAATGGCGTTGATGAACGCGGGTGGCATTCGCGACGCATTGCCGCAAGGCACGCTCACGGTAGGCGACGTTTTTCGCGTGTCGCCATTTGAGAACTCCCCTGTCGTTGTGGCTCTAGACTCTGCCGGCGTCATGGCCATGCTCAACCATGTGGCGGAGCGTGGTGGCGAGGCCTTGTCGGGCGTGAGCCTTACTTTGTCAGACGGCAAGGCGACGGATGTCCTTGTGGGCGGCAGACCTCTGACGGCTGGCAGACCCTATCGAGTTGCCACGCTCGACTATTTGGCCACAGGCGGCGACGGTTTCGAGTGCCTTGTGGGGAATGTGGAATATCAGACAGGGAGCGTGTTCCGCGATGTTTTTATCAATCATCTTAGGCGGATTGGGCAAAGTGGCGGACATGTCAAGGCGCCCACTGACGTTCGGATAACAGTCAAGGGAAAGGAGTGACGGCATGATGGACGATAAAATTTCCCGCAGGGGATTCTTCAAGAGACTTGGCGGATTGGCTGTTGCGGCCACTCCTGTCGGTGGACTGTTTGCGTCATTGACGTCTTGCTCTGTTGGCGAAGACCGTGCGCCTAAGCTTACTGTTCTCCACACCAACGACGTCCACAGCCATATTGACCCATTCCCAACCACCGATGCGCGCTATGCGGGCCTCGGTGGTTATGCCCGCCGACAGGCGTTTATTGAGAAGGTTATTGCCGCCGAGGGGGCCGAAAGCGTCTTGGTGTTTGAGAGCGGAGATATGTTTCAAGGCACGCCATACTTCAACTTCTTCAAGGGACAGTTGGAGATGCAGCTTATGAATCGTATGCACATAGACGCTGTAACGATAGGGAATCATGAGTTTGACAATGGCGTGAGTGGACTGTGCGATTGTATGGAGACGGCCAATTTCCCGTTTATATGCTCCAACTACAAGTTCTCCGACCCTCGTGGCTCTAAGCTTGTGAAGCCATATAAGGTCTTTGAGCGCGGAGGCTTGCGCATTGGCGTCTTTGGGCTTGGAGTGCGCTTGGAGGGGCTTGTGGCCCCGGCAAATTGCAGCGGCGTGGATTTTCTTGACCTCGTCCCGACTGCACAGTCCATGGCGGATCTCTTGCGGGGCCGCGAGGCTTGCGATGTCGTCATTGCCCTCACTCACATTGGTTACAATGACGAGCCTAGAGGCGAATGCGACACTTGGCTCGCTGCCCACACTAGCGGCATAGACCTTATCCTTGGTGGTCACTCTCACACTTTCATGCCAGCCCCAGATCTTGTGCCGGCAAAAGACGGGCGGCCCGTCTTGATCAACCAGGTCGGTTTTGGTGGCGTGAACGTTGGCAAAATCGAGTTGGCGACCCGGCCCATTGGCGGCGTGGCAATGCTCAGGGCCAAATCTGTGACAATGTGTTAGTTTTATTCGGAAATATCGAAACCATATCAGCATGAACGTCAGACTGCTACTCACTCTTGCCGCTCTTTCGCTCCATCTGTTAACCTCCGCCATGCCTCCTTTGTGGCAAGATGACGGGGGGGGCGCATATGGCGAGCCGGACTCCTATGGGCTCGACACTCTGTGTGCGCTGATGGAGAATTCCGCTGGCACAACGGAGGGGCTTGGATATGCCGAGAAACTTATGGATGTGGCACATAGGGTGGGCGACAGGTCGAACTATGAGTATGCCATGGAGCAGAAACTCAACATGCTCTGCGCCTTAGGTCTCTATGACGAGTGCGTGAGTTTTGCCGACTCCATCATTGCCAATGCCGACACCGTGTCCAACGCCCATCAGATATATTTTGCCATGTTCGTCAAGGTGATCGCGTTCATTGAGCAGGGCAAATTCAAGTCCGCGATACGTTTGGCGCAGAAGCAATATGACGATAGCAAAAGGCCAATATATGACAGTGAGGGCAAAGACGTGAGCATAAGGGTGCGTTGCAACGCCCTTATGGGCATAGGCTTGGCCAACAACGAGATGGCGCAAGAGGCTGAGGCCATTGACAACTATACCGAGGCCATCAACCTGATTCCAAGCAACGACTCCGCCAACCTTACCCTCCGGCTAGACCTGCAGACCTCACGAATGCAATCTGCGCAACATTTGGCAGACAGGGAGAAGGCTCTCAAATATATTGTCGGCTACGACAAAGACCTCCGCGATTTTCGGAAGGCCACGGCTGGCAACATTGACTTTGAAAACTTGTTCATAGAAGATTACGCCCTCTTGCTCCAGGTGGCCTATGTCGATGTCTATACCGATCTCGGTCGCTTGGCCGATGCCGAGAGGCACATTGCCTCGGCAGACTCGCTCCTGGCGCAATACCCGTCTCTTGTGGGGCATTACGTAGCTGAGCTGAATTCTGCCAAGGCCAAGTTCTTCCAGGCCTCCGGCAAATATGGCAGGGCTGTCGCCTATGCCGACTCCGCCCTAAGCTACTACCAGGAGTTCAACCGCCGCAGCAACGAGGTGACGGTTATGAAGACAAAGTTGAAGTCAATCCATATGATGGGGCTTTATTCTGCTGAATACCCTATAACGGAGCGCATTATGGAACTTATGGACAGTGTCTATAATGAGCGCTACGCTAGTCAGGTGCAGGATATGCAGACCGTGATGGACGTTGACAAGCTTCAGAACGAGAAGCTGCTCTTTGAGCAGAAGACGGAGGTGCTGAGTGCGCAGAGGCAAATGTGGATTTTCATATCCATATCCGTGCTTTTGGCAGCCGTGGCGGCGTTTGCGTTTTTCAAGCGTCGGCGTGACAGGGAGAAACAGCGTATCTTGAGCAACCAGAAAGTGATGCTTGAGCAGGAGGTGGAGCGTCAGACAAGCCAGTTGCGTGAGCAGAACATGGCCATTGAGCGGGCCAATGGCATTTTGGCTGAGAACAATGCGAAGATTGAGAAGCAAAACGCAGAGATTACGGACAGCATCAACTATGCTTTGAAAATCCAGCAGTCCATTCTGCCTAACCTAGATTTCTTCAAAGGCCTGGGAAATGGTGGTTGCTTCGCTTTCTACGTTCCATGTCACATTGTGAGCGGAGATTTTTATTGGGCGCGGTCTAACGGCACGATAGACGTCATTGTGTGCGCCGATTGCACGGGGCATGGAGTGCCGGGTGCTTTCATGACCATGATTGGCACCACCATACTCAATGACCTTTTCGACCACAAAGTGTCTCAAACACCGGCCGCTCTCTTGGAGAGCCTCCATGTGAACTTGATAAACATCCTCCAGCAGAGTGGAGACGACAACTCGAAAGACGGTATGGACCTGACCTTGGTCATGCTCAATCGCGAGACGCGCAAAGTGTCCGTGGCATCGGCCAAGAGGCCAGTCTACCTCTATCATGCCGGCACCCGCATTGAGCTGGACGGAGCTATGGTCAAGAGGAGCATAGGAGACCGAGACTATAGTCAGGAGACGCTGCCATACAAGACGCAAGAGATTGACATTGAGCCAGGCGACACCATATATATGAGTTCTGACGGCTTTGCGGATCTCTATGGAGGCCCAAATCATAAGAGGTTTATGAAAAAGAGGGTCGCCGAGATGATGGACGTTATTGTCTCGCTGCCCATTGGCGAGCAAAAGAAAGCCGTGGAAGAGGTGTTCCGAAATTGGCTGACCGATGGTGGAAAGCTAGAGGAGAAAGACTGGGATCAGTTGGACGACGTCTCTTTTATGGGCGTAAGATTCTGACAACCCATATGTTCATATAAAAAAGCGGTGGCGGCAGAGGGTTTCCCCTTAGCCGCTACCGCTTTTTATGCTCGCAGAATAGAGAGCTGGACTATTTGTTCTGTTTGATAAAGTTCTCTATCGCCGCAGTCATTGACGGAGCCTCTGGCGTGGGGGCCTTCACGTCGAGCCTAAGGCCTGCGTCGGTGACAGCTTTGCAGGTCAGTGGGCCAAAAGCCGCAATGACCATGTCCCCTTGCTCAAAATCAGGGAAATTCTCTTTCAATGAGGTTATACCCTGAGGGCTGAAGAGAACCAACATATCGTAGCTCTTGATGTCTATCGACTTCAGGTCGCAACTCACCGTATTGTAGAATGTGGCAATCTTATACGTGAATTTGCCCTTGTCCAGGAGCATTGGAATCTCCTCTTTGTGGACATCAGACAATGGCACGAGGAACTTCTCTTCCTTGTGCTTTTTCATCACGTCTACCAGCTCCGCAAATTTGCTGACGGCGTGGAAGATCTTGCGCTTCCTGTATATGATATACTTCTGAAGGTATACGGCCACCGACTCGGAGATGCAGAAGTATTTCATGGTGTCGGGGATGGTGACGCGCAGCTCTTGACTGAGGCGGAAGAAGTGGTCTACGGCAAACTTGCTGGTGAAGACTATGGCCGTGAATGACGCGATGTCTACGCGTTGCTTACGAAAAGTCTTGGCGTCTACGCCCTCAACCTGGATGAACGAGAAGAAATCTATCGTCACTCCGTAGGTGTTGGCCAGCTCAAAGTATGGAGACTTAGGGTCGGTCGGGGTAGGTTGGGAGACTAGGATTTTCTGAACTTTCAATGCGGTAGTTTTTTCAGTTTATGGTTTGAAGTTTTGGAAACGCTGATTGGGCGCGGCATGGTGCGTGCGAATCAATGGCTGAGTTGCGCGCATCTTGCCATCGGTTGGGGAGGGTTAGAGTGGTATGTGCTATTGTTGAGCGCATTAGTGTTTGCCAGACAATATAATAACCAACCTTGCAATGCAAATGATTGGTATGACTTCCACGATGCAAAGGTACAAAATGAAGTAAAGAAGTGACGGTAATGAGGTCAAATTTATTTTTATTGATTTTATTATGCGCCAACATGTAACCAAAAGCATAGCAAAACATGCTGTTTTGATTATAACCTCGCAAGCCTCGGCCCCGACAAAAGGCATGAACAATGCCAATGGAGCAACCACTAAGCCAATCATAGCGCGGGCGGCGCGTCGGTTCAGGCTTAGTGGCAGGAGCACTTTCTCGGCCCGGAACGCATAGCCTATCACTTTGTCTGTCGCGCCGCGCAGAGCATAGAACACCACTATGGCCGTTGTGACCACTCCCGCAGCGTTCCTGATGTCGAACGCCTCAGGCGCCAGGCATATGGCCGATTCTATTGCTAGAGTTGAGATGACGGCAACGTACACGG
>CAKUYZ010000081.1 GCA_934717675.1 uncultured Bacteroidales bacterium | reverse complement strand
GATAAAATCTAGTGGCATAGGATTAACAATCCCGCATGACCAAGAACTCGCCTTTAAGGCCATCCTAAAAGAAATTGACAAAGCGTTCCCCAGCAAAAACAATATTGGCCGCAATTGACTCAATGGCAAGCTGACCGAGACGGGAGACGGGTCACGACCCGTCTCTACATGGGGAATTTTGAGGCTGCATTTTTGTCAGAAAATCCCCGCAAGCGGGATAATTATGTAGAGACGGAATGCAGGCCGTCTACGAGACAAGGGAGGGAATGGCGGTTTGAAGAGGCGGTCGCCGACCGTGGCGGAAGACGGGTCGCAGCCCGTCTCTACATTGGGGTTTTGAGACAGTGTTTGCTCCCCACGCAAGCTGGGTAACATGTAGAGACGGAATGCAGGCCGTCTACGAGACAAGGGAGGGAATGGCGGTTTGAAAAGGCGGTTGCTGACCGAGACGGGATACGGGTCACGACCCGTCTCTACATGGGGATTTTTAGACGAAGTTTGCCAGAAATCCACGCAAGCGGGGCGACAGGTAGAGGCGGCACGCGTGCCGTCTCCAAACCATAGGTGAAAATGGCGGTTTGAAGAGGCGGTCGCCGACCGTGGCGGGAGACGGGCCGCGACCCGTCTCTACATGGGGAATTTTGAGATACGGGAATTTGGAGGAAGTGGCGCCCGGGGCCGTCTGGGACGCAAAGATTTTAAAAGAAAAGCCGACCCGCGCTCGTTGCCGGCCGGCTTTTTTTGTTACGTTTTGCTAACTTTACGAGTGTGGTGGCCTGGGGCCGCGAAACGCCCGCTCCGCCGAGCCACTGCCTTACAGAGCTGAAGAAAAGATGGTTTTTCAGCTAACGGAAAAGGATATTTCATTATGAAAGGTGACGCACATAAATTGCACGAATTTGTCGAAGGCCAAAAGATACGGTTCATCATTCCTGTCTATCAGCGTAATTACGATTGGCTGATTGAGAACTGTGACCAACTGTTTAACGACTTGGTGAAGCTCAGTCAGACTGACAATGTGGCTCACTTCTTCGGCTCCGTCGTCACGTCGCCCGCAGGCAGTGGCTTCGACAGGCTGGTGATAGACGGTCAGCAACGCCTGACAACCATCTCCCTCCTCCTCTTGGCCGGAATAAAGGCCACCCAAGATAACGCCCTCGAAGTAAAAGACAAGTCTAAAATAGATGAGGCCAAGGAAGTTTTCCTTATGGCAAAATTTTGCAAACCCGACATAATCAAACTGATTCCCATTGAGGGCGACCGCATCGCATATGACCATATATTTTATACGGTATTGCCGAGTACTGCGCACGGGACAAACGAGAGTAATCGCATGGCATATGACCACATAAACAACGGCGACAATACCTATGACGAAGGGTCAAAAGTCATGCGCAACTTCCGCCATTTCTATGACAGACTGACGAAAGAGAAACGTTTTCAAAACTTCGACCAACTTTTCGACGCCATAGCGCGCCTGCAAATCATATCAATAGAACTGGGACCAGACGATGACGCGCAACTGATCTTTGAGAGCCTGACCCGCACAGGCTTGGCCTTGACGGAGGCGGACAAGGTGCGCAACTTCTTGCTTATGGGGCTAAAACAAGAGGATCAAAAAGATTGCTATGAAAAATATTGGCGGGAGATTGAGAACTCGACGGACAAAGAGCCGACAATGTTTCTGCGCGACTACCTGACAATAAAAGAGCAACTCCCGCGCCACGTGCGCCAGCCAGACATGTACCGAGAGTGGAAAAAGTATATGGAGGGGCACGACCGCAAAGAGGAGCTGGCGGAGATGCTGAAATATGCGCAATGTTACAGACAGATAACCAAAGCAGAATTCGCAGACCCAATTTTGAGCGAGAAGATTAGGCACATCTGTAACATTGAGACAGACCTTGCCAACGTGTTCTTCATCCAATTCTTCCTATACGCCACCGAACAGAAGATGGCCAAAGAGGAGATGCTCAAAGTGATTGATTTGGTGGAGAACTATTTGGCAAGGCGCATTGTGTGCAACAGGCCCACCAATGCGCTCACGCAAGTTTTCTGCGCGCTGCACAAAGACGTGCTGAAAAGCATTGAAGAGTACAGAGCAGCCCATATGGAACTCAAAAGCTCATACTCTGACATTCTGGCCTACCATATCTTGCGCCGCAACGGGACCTACGAGATGCCCAAGGACGCGGATTTCGAGAATGCCATCAGCACACGAGACGCCTACCATATGCCCAAGCCATACCAGATTTTCCTCTTCGAAAGGCTAGAGAACGACTTGCCGGGTGAATATAACGACGTGGCTAAAGAGATGAAAGACGGCGTGGCCACCCTGGAACACATCATGCCCAGGACGCTAAACAATGATTGGAAAGAGATGCTTGGGGACAATTTTGAGGAGATCCACGAAACCTACCTCCACACATTCGCGAACCTCACTCTGACGGGCATAAACAGCACACTGAGCAACAACTCGTTTGCGGTGAAGCGCAATGGCAAAACGAGCAGCAAGGGGGAGACAGTCCCAGGATACAAGAACTCAAAATATCGCTTGACAAAAGGTGTGTCGGAACGCGAAAGATGGACAGAAGCAGAACTGAAAGAGAGACGAGACGAGATTGAGCATAAATTCCTAAGCCTTTACCCGATGCCCAAAACGACATTCGCGCCACTGCCTAAACCAGTTGACGAGGTGACTCTGGAGGATGACACGTTCACTCCAACATTCAGGTCGCTTAAAAGCTTTCGCCTGTTTGGCGAAGAGCATGCCACCACAAGTTGGAAAGACATGCTGGTGAGCGTGGTGCAGATTGTGACCGCGCGACACCCGGACACTGTGGACTCCCTTTACGGCAGCAAGGGGCCATATTTCTTTACGTCCGACAAACGACTAAAATATTGCACACCGATAGCCCAACACAGGTTCCTGACAACAGCTATAGACAACAAGACCAAAATAAGCTGCATCCGCCTCTTGTTTGAAAAATGCGACATAGCAGAGTCAGAACTCGTCTTTATTTTGGAGCCGAGAGGCAAGTGCGACATCACCGAGCCGGGAGCAGCCTTTGCGCAGGATTATTCTGATGAATGATTCGCCTAGCAATGAAGATTGACAAGACATCATCTCCGACCGTGACGGGAGACGGGCCGCGGCCCGTCTCTACAGTGGGGGATTTTGAGGCGTGAATTGAGAAAAGGAACGCCCAGCGGCATTAGAGACGCAAAAAAATCAAAGGAGGGCTTGCTGGCAACAGACGCCGGCAAACTCTTCTTTTTTGTTTCTTATTGCTAACTTTACGCATGGGTTGGCCGGGGCCGTTTCTCGCCCGCACCGCCGAGCCACAGATACGCACAAAGCAGAAAAAGAGGCACTGATGTCAATACAAAGCGAGCAGGCGCTGGAGAGCCAACTGATGGCCAATCTGAGGAAGATGGGCTACGAATACGCGGAGCTGAAGGAGGAGAAGAACCTGAAGGAGAACTTGAAGGAGCAGCTGGAGAAGCACAACAAAGACAAGTTGCGACAGGCTGGCCGCACGGAGTTCTCCGACGCGGAGTTCGAGAAGATATTCACTCACCTTGAGGGCGGCTCCCTCTTCGAGAGGGCAAAAAAGCTGCGCGACCTGCTCCCTCTGGATCTTGACAACGGCGAGCGGATATGGGTGGAATTCCTCGACCAAAAGAGCTGGTGCAAAAACGAGTTCCAGATCTCTAACCAGATAACGGTTGAGGGGCGCAACAAGTGCCGCTATGACGTGACGCTGCTCATCAACGGCCTGCCTCTGGTGCAGATTGAGCTGAAAAGGCGCGGCATGGAGCTGAAAGAGGCGTATAACCAAATTCAGAGATACCAAAAGTCGTCATATCAGGGCCTCTTCCACTACATCCAGCTCTTCGTCATTTCCAACGGGGTGAACACCCGATATTTCGCCAACAACCCCAACGGCGGCTATAAGTTCACCTTCAACTGGACGGACGAGGAGAACCACCCGTATAACGACCTGAAAGAGTTCACGGCCCACTTCTTCGACCCGTGCACACTGGGCAAGCTGCTGAGCAAATATGTGGTGATGCATGAGGGCGACAAGATGCTGATGGTGCTGCGCCCATACCAATATTACGCGGTGGAGAGGATCTTGGACCGCGTGGCGAACTCTAATGATAACGGCTACGTGTGGCACACCACAGGGGCAGGCAAGACGCTCACCTCTTTCAAGGCGGCTCAGCTGGTGGCAGAGCGGGCCGACGTGGCCAAGGTGCTGTTTGTGGTGGACCGCCACGACCTGGACACCCAGACGCAAAGCGAGTATGACGCCTTTGAACGCGGCGCGGTGGACAGCACGGAGAACACTGACGAGCTGGTGCGCCGCCTGCAGAGCGACTCCAAAATAATCATCACTACAATCCAGAAACTCAACGCGGCCGTGAGCCGCACGTGGTATAGCAAGAGGATTGAAGAGATCCGCCACTCCAAGATTGTGATGATTTTTGACGAGTGCCACCGCAGCCACTTTGGCGACTGTCACAAGAACATCATGAAGTTTTTCGACAACGCCCAAATATTCGGCTTCACAGGCACGCCCATCTTCAAAGACAACTGCGTGGATGGCCACACCACGAAAGAGATCTTCGGAAACTGCCTCCACAAATATCTGATAAAAGATGCCATAGCGGACAATAACGTCTTGGGCTTCCTGGTGGAGTATTACGGGAGCGCGGACAACGCCCAGAGCCCCGCAAGGCTCAACACGGGCATGAGAGGCGACCGCATGAGGGCCATCGCGGAATTCATTCTGGACAACTTCC
The DNA here is from genome assembly GCA_934717675.1 of uncultured Bacteroidales bacterium. GTDB lineage: Bacteria > Bacteroidota > Bacteroidia > Bacteroidales > Marinilabiliaceae > W3P20-009. The sequence continues at coordinate 3,245 of CAKUYZ010000081.1, read as the reverse complement.
CCAAATCGACATTTGACGGCGAATATGACGCTTTGTTCGCAGTGCAGTCGGTCGAAGACCTTGTGGGCTACTACAAGATATTCAAGAGCCTGAAGCCCCAGATCAAAATCGGGGCGATTTTCACCTATGCTTCTAACCCGAGCCAAGACGACGCGCTGACGGGAATGGACACGGGATCTTTCGTGAGCGAGAGCATCGGCGCGGCGGACGACCTGCGAGACATAATAGACGACTACAACAAAATGTTTGGCGTGAACTTCTCCCAAGAGAACTTTCGCGCATATTATGACGACATAAACCTGCGCCTCAAGAAGAAACGCGACGACATGGAGCCGCTGGACCTGTGCCTGGTGGTGGGCATGTTCCTCACCGGCTTCGACAGCAAGAAGCTCAACACGCTCTATGTTGACAAAAACATGGAGTATCATGGCCTGCTGCAAGCCTTCAGCCGCACAAACCGCGTCTTAAACGACAAGAAGACGTTTGGCAAAATTGTCTGCTTCCGCAATATGAAGGAGAATGTGGACAACGCCATAAGGCTCTTCAGCAACGCCAACAATGTGGAGGAGATCTTGCACCCGCCTTTCACGCAAGTGCTGAAGGAGTATCATGACATTGCCACGGCCTTTCTGAAGAAATACCCCACCCCCGCCCGCGTGGATGAGATTCAGGACGAGGGGGCGAAGGTGGGTTTCGTGGTGTCTTTTCGTCAGCTGCTGAAGAAACATGCTGAGATTCAGATATATGACGAGTATGTTGAGGACAGTCCCGAGCTTGGTATATCTGAGCAGCAGTTTATGGACTACCGCAGCAAATATCTTGACATGTATTGCGCCATAGGCCGAGGCGATGACGAGACGGGCACGGCTGGCGATGGCGAGACAGGCGGCGACGACACTGACGGCGGAGGAGACACGCCAGACATTCGCGGACTGGACTTTTGCCTGGAGCTGCTCCACAGCGACATGGTGAACGTGGGCTACATCATCTCCCTCATTGCCGACCTCAACCCGCAGAGCGAGGACTACCCCGCAAGGCGCAAAGACATCATTGACAAGATGACTAACGACGTGGAGATGAGGGGCAAGGTGAAGCTGATTGACAGTTTCATCCAGACCAACGTGGACGAAGACCGAGACAACTTCCTGCTCACGCGCGTGAGCGCCGACGCCAAGGACGCGCTGGGAGAGAGGCTGCAAGCCTTTATGGCCGCAGAGCGCGAAAAGGCCATCGCCACACTGGCGCAAGAGGAGGGCGTGGAGGCCGAGGCTCTGGCCGAATTCATAAGCGAATATGACTTCTCGCAGAAAGAGAACGCGGAAATAATCCGCAAAGCCTTGGCGGACAAGCATTTGGGACTGCGCAAGGCTCGCAGCGTCAGGAAACGCATATTGGCCAAGCTGCGAGACATTATAGGCACATATGAATGGGCGACCACCACAGGCAAGCAATAAAAAAACAAAGACACTGAGACAAAAACCATGAGCGAGGAACTTCAGCAAAAGCTGCGCGACCAACTTTGGGAGGTGGCGAACAAACTGCGCGGCAACATGTCCGCCAGCGACTTCATGTATTTCACACTGGGCTTCATCTTCTATAAATATCTGTCTGAGAAACTAGAGAACTTCGCCAACCACGAGCTGGCGGACGATGGCGTTGGCTTCAAGCAACTGTGGCAAGCGGCGGAGACGCCTGACAGCACAGACCTGAAAGCAGAACTGCAACAAGAGTGCGTGGAGCGGATTGGCTACTTCATTGAGCCGGATTACCTCTTCTCTTCCGTGATAGAGCGCATTGGCAGGGGAGAGAATATTTTGCCCGTGCTGGAGAAGTCGCTCAAAAGGATTGAGGACAGCACATTGGGCCAGGAGAGCGAGGAGGACTTCGGCGGCCTGTTTTCAGACATCGACCTGGCGAGCCCCAAGCTGGGCAAGACGGCCGATGACAAGAACACGCTGGTGAGCAACGTGCTCAAAGCCTTGGACGGAATAGACTTCGGAGTGGAGGCCACGCAAGAGATTGACATCCTGGGCGACGCCTATGAATATATGATAAGCCAGTTCGCAGCCGGCGCCGGCAAGAAAGCAGGCGAGTTCTACACCCCGCAGGAGGTGAGCCGCATCTTGGCCGAGATCGTGACCACGGGCCGCGAGGAGCTGCGCGACGTCTACGACCCCACGTGCGGCAGCGGCTCCCTGCTGCTGCGAGCCGCCAGCCTGGGCAAGGCGCACAGCATCTACGGGCAAGAGAAGAACCCGACGACATATAACCTGGCGCGGATGAACATGCTGCTCCACGGCATACGCTTCAACAAGTTCACCATAGAGAACGGCGACACGCTGGAGGCCGACGCCTTCCCCGACAAGAAGTTCGACGCCGTGGTGGCCAACCCGCCCTTCTCCGCCGAATGGAGCGCGGCTGAGAAATTTAACAACGACGACCGTTTCAGCAAAGCCGGACGCCTGGCCCCGCGCAAGACGGCGGACTACGCCTTCATCCTCCACATGATCTACCACCTCAACGACGGCGGCACAATGGCCTGCGTGGCCCCGCACGGAGTGCTGTTCCGCGGCAACGCCGAGGGCGTCATCCGCCGATGGCTGATTGAGAAGATGAACTACGTGGACGCCATCATCGGCCTGCCTGCCAACATATTCTACGGCACGGGAATCCCCACCTGCATCTTGGTGATGAAAAAATGCCGCAAGGAGGACGACAACATCCTCTTCATCGACGCGAGCAAAGAGTTTGAAAAAGTCAAGACGCAAAACAAACTGCGGCCGGAACACATAAGCAAAATCGTCGGCACATATCGCGAGCGCAAAGAGATTGAGAAATATAGTCACCTGGCGTCGCTCAAAGAGGTGGCGGACAACGACTACAACCTCAACATCCCGCGCTATGTGGACACTTTTGAGGAGGAGGAGCCCATCGACATCCACGAAGTGATGCGCAGCATTAAAGAGCTGGAGGCCAAACGCACCGACCTGGACAAGCAGATTGAAGTGTATCTGAAAGAGCTGGGGCTGGCGGAATAACAGAACAGAGAGACGATGGGCAACGAGATTCAATTCCTGATATACAACATGCCCGATGACGACGGCAAGGTGCAAGTGGTCGTCAGGGACGAGACGCTTTGGTGCACTCAAAAGGCCATGGCGCAGCTTTTTGGCGTGGGCGTGCCGGCCATAAGCAAACACCTGAAGAACATTTTTGAGGAGGGGGAGCTTGATAAGGATGTGGTT
>CAKUYZ010000080.1 GCA_934717675.1 uncultured Bacteroidales bacterium | reverse complement strand
GTTCCAATACATATCTTTCAGGGCGGCTTTGGCCCTTGTCTTGTCGCTCGTCTGCGCCACCATCATTGGCCGTCGCATCATCGGCCTGCTCCAAAAGCAGCAGATTGGTGAGCTTGTGCGCGACCTTGGCCTTGAGGGGCAGTTGCAAAAGAAGGGGACGCCGACCATGGGCGGCATCATCATCATCCTGTCCATCCTCCTCCCCGTGCTGCTGCTTTGCAGGCTAGACAATGTCTATGTCATCCTCATGATTGTCTCCACCATTTGGCTCGGCGTCATAGGCTTCTTGGACGACTATATCAAGGTGTTTCGCAAGAACAAGGAGGGAATGTCTGGCCGATACAAGATTGTGGGCCAGGTGGGCCTCGGTGTCATCGTGGCCGCGACGCTATATTTCAATGACGACGTGGTCGTGCGATTGGGCTCGGCTCCCGCCAAGGCCGGCGCGGCGGTGGAGCAGGCCGATGCGCACATCGATGCGCGGCCTCAGGCTCCGTCCATGCAGCACATAACCAAGGCCCCCATCACCACCATCCCGTTCTTTAAGAACCATCAGTTCGACTATCGCTCGCTCTCGAATTGGGCTGGGCAATATCGCGATGCCGTGGGGTGGGTCATATTCGCCCTCGTCACCATCTTCATCATAACGGCGGTGAGCAACGGCGCCAACATGACGGACGGGTTAGACGGCCTGGCCGCCGGCACGTCGTCCATCATCGGCGCGGCTCTCATGGTCTTCGCCTATGTCTCCAGCCACTTTGACTTCGCCAGCTATCTGAACATCATGTTCATCCCAAACTCATCAGAGCTGGTGGTCTACATGGCGGCGTTCGTGGGTGCCACCATAGGTTTCTTGTGGTATAACGCCTATCCCGCGCAGGTCTTTATGGGAGACACCGGCTCGCTCACCATTGGCGGCATCATTGCCGTCTTTGCCATCCTCATTCATGTGGAGCTGCTCATCCCAGTCTTGTGCGGCATCTTTCTGGTCGAGAACCTGTCCGTCATTATGCAGGTTAGCTACTTCAAATATACAAAACGCAAGTATGGCGAGGGCCGTAGGATATTCCTTATGGCGCCGCTCCACCACCATTTCCAAAAGAAAGGGTTGCCGGAGCCTAAGATCGTCTCACGCTTCTGGCTCGTGGGCATCATCTTGGCCATGCTTACCGTCGTAACGCTCAAAATAAGATAATCATGCAGAAACTAGTTGTGCTGGGTGGTGGCGAGAGCGGTGTCGGTGCCGCCATCTTGGGCCGCGTCAAGGGGTTTGAGGTCTTGGTGTCAGACAGCGCGCCACTCAAAGACAAATATCGCGACGAGTTGCGTCGCGAAAGCATTGACTTTGAAGAGGGTGGGCACACCGAGGCGCGCGTGATGGCCGCCGATTTGGTTGTCAAGAGCCCAGGAATCCCCGAGACGGCGCCGCTCGTCACGGCCCTCCGTGCCAAAGGCGTGCCCGTCATCTCCGAGATTGAGTTCGCGGGCCGATACAGCAAGGCCAAGTTCATTGGCATAACCGGAGCCAACGGCAAGACCACCACAACGCTGCTTACGCACCACATCCTCACCACGGCGGGCATGAGAGCCTCGCTGGCGGGCAACGTGGGCTTCAGCATGGCGCGCCAGGTGGCCAGGGGCGATGAGCCAGACTGGTATGTCATAGAGCTCAGCAGCTTCCAGCTAGACGATATGTATGACTTCGCCTGCGACGTGGCCATCCTCTGCAACATTACGCCAGACCACCTCGATCGATACGACCACGACTTTGGCAATTACGCCCGTGCCAAATATAGGATCACCCAAAACATGGGGCCCGACAAGACGTTCATCTACAACGCCGACGACAAGGGCACGTTGGCCTATTTCAACAACCCCGCGGCGCGTTGCGTGCCCGTCTCCACCATAGGCCGCTCGGCCTTTGTCAACGCCAATGCGGAGGCCATATCCGTCTCGTTGGGCGGCGTGACGGCCTCTTTCCCTCTGGCCGACATATCCATAAAGGGCCTGCACAACGTCTACAACTCCATGCAGGCCATAGCCGCGGCCCTCACCGTTGGCGTCAGCCCCAAAGACGTGTCTCTCGCGCTGCGCACGTTCCGCAATGCGCCCCACAGGCTGGAGCTTGTCAGGACGCTCGATGGCGTGGACTATGTCAACGACTCCAAGGCCACCAATGTAGACGCGGCATGGTTCGCCCTCGATGCGCAGACAAGGCCCGTGGTCTGGATTGCTGGCGGCAAAGATAAGGGCAATGACTATTCCGCCCTCTTCGATTTGTGCCGCCAAAAGGTCAAGGCCCTGGTCTGCCTGGGCAAGGACAACGCGAAACTGCTAGACAACTTCAAGGGCGTGATCCCCACCATTGTGGACACCCACAGCATTGCCGACTGTGTGAAGGCTTGCCACGACCTGGCCTCGGCCGGAGACGTGGTGCTGCTCTCACCCTGCTGCGCAAGCTTCGACTTGTTCACGAGCTACGAGAATCGTGGCGACCTCTTCCGCCAAGAGGTGGCCAAGCTCTAGCCTCGCGCGCTCATAAAAAACTCCATTCCCATGACAACAGTGTGGCAAAAGTTCCGGTCGCTTTTTCGGGGAGACAAATATATGCTTGCCGCCATAGCCGCCCTTGTCGTGGCCTCTGTGCTGGCAGTCTATAGCTCCTCCAGCGTCTTGGCCTATCAGCACGGTGGCGATGGCGACATTGCGCGCGTCATCATGCGCCACTTGTTCATGCTCGCCTTGGGCGTGGGCTTCATGGGGTGTGTCAGCCGCATCAGCCCCCGCGTGTGGTATGGCCTGTCTTGGATTCTGCTGGGCATAGCGGTGCTCCTTCAGGCCGCCACGCTTGTGGTGGGGACGAGCATCAACGGGGCCTCGCGTTGGCTCTCGGTGGGCGGCATATCGTTCCAGCCGTCAGAGCTGTCTAAGTTCTTCCTCATGATTTTTGTGGCGCGGCAACTGTCGCGTCACTATGACAACCCCACCAAGGCTTTCTGGTTCATTGCCGGGGCCACGGCGTTGGTCTGTATGCTCATTGTGTTGGAAAACCTCTCCACCTGCATCCTCATTGTGGCTTCCGTGTGGATTGTCATGTTTGTGGCCCGCGTCTCCATAGTATATCTGTTGGGCTCCACCATGATTGTGGGCGGGGTGCTGGCCTTGGCGTTGCTCTTCGCCCCGCAGCTTGGCGAGCTGTCCAGCCGTTTCTATCGTTTGGGCACGTGGAGGGCCAGGGTTGAGAGGTATATCGGTGGCTCTGGCGCCGAGGAGAGCGCGGCGGGAAACTATCAGGCGGAGCAGGCCAAGGCTGCCGTCTGCACTGGCGGGCTACTCTTTGGCAAGGGGCCGGGAAACAGCTATATGAAGAACTTTCTCCCAATGGCTTTCAGCGATTTTATTTTCGCCATCATCATTGAGGAGTATGGTGTCTTTCCCGGCTGCCTGGTCATCTTGGTCGCTTACTTTGCTATATTTGCGAGGGCGTTCTACGTGGCTCGCCATTGCAACAAGCCGTTCCGCATGTACCTGGTCTTCGGCCTGGGTCTGCTGCTCACGTTCCAGGCCCTCATCAACATGGCCGTGGGCGTGGGCCTTATGCCGGTCACGGGGCAGACGTTGCCGCTGGTGAGCATGGGCGGAACGTCCAACGTGTGCATGGGCATGGCCTTTGGCATCATGTTGGCCATCAGCCACGAGGCGCAGGAGCAGCAGGCTGTGGCTGCAAAAACATCTGAAACCAAATAGATATATACTCTAAGATGAAAGTGATAATTAGCGGAGGTGGCACCGGCGGGCATATATTCCCCGCCATCTCCATCGCCAACGCGCTGCGGCATGCTGACCCTTCGGTCGAGATCCTCTTTGTGGGGGCGCAGGGCAAGATGGAGATGGAAAAGGTGCCGGCGGCGGGCTATGAGATTGTGGGCCTGCCTGTGGCTGGTTTCTACCGTCAGCTGAACCTGCGCAACATTGCGCGAAACATCGTGTTGCCTTTCAAACTCATTGGGAGCCTCTATCAGGCCTCCAACATAATCCGTCGCTTCCGTCCCGATGTGGCCGTGGGCGTCGGTGGCTACGCCAGTGGCCCGGTGCTCTATCTTGCCGCCCGAAATGGCGTGCGCTGCCTTGTGCAGGAGCAAAACTCCTTCCCCGGCGTCACCAATAGGATTCTTTCCACACGCGTTGACAAAATCTGTGTGGCGTATCCCAACATGGAGCGTTTCTTCCCCAAAGAGAAGATAATCCTCACGGGAAACCCTGTCCGCCAGAGCCTTGTCTCCAATGTCTCTAGGCAAGAGGCCGCCGGGGCGTTTGGCCTAGATCCATCTCGTAAGGTCATTCTGGTCATTGGCGGCAGCCTCGGCGCGCGCTCAATAAACGAGGGCATCTTGCAGTCGCTCAACACAATGGACGGCTCTGCGCAGATCCTGTGGCAGACTGGCTCATACTATTATGACAGCATCCGAGCCAAGCTCGAGACCTTGCCGCACAAAGATGTCGTGGCCACGGCCTTCGTCAAGCGTATGGATTTGGCCTACGCCTTGGCGGACATCGTTGTCTCTCGCGCCGGGGCCAGCAGCATATCCGAGTTGGCCCTCTTGGGCAAGCCGACCATCTTGGTGCCGTCTCCCAACGTGAGTGAGGACCACCAGACCAAAAACGCCCGCGCCTTGGAGACACAAGGGGCCGCCATCATGGTCTCCGACTCCAACACTGCGAACCTCATCAGCGTGGCGCAACAGACGCTGGCCGACAGTGCCAAGCTCACCTCTCTTGGAGACAACATAGCCACCTTCGCCAGACCTAACGCGGCGGACGACATCGCACGCGAGGTGATGGCGCTGGCCCAGGCTAAAAAGAATTGACGGAGGCCCGGGGCATGACTAACAAAAATGTTTATTTTATTGGCGTAGGCGGCATCGGCATGAGCGCCATCGCGCGCCACTACCGCGCTTTGGAGGTCGATGTGGCCGGCTATGACCGTATGCGCTCTGCGCTCACGCGAGCCCTCGAGGCCGAGGGGGTGGCCATCTCTTATGCTGACGAGCCTGGCTCCATCCCGCCGCAATTTCGCGACCCGTCGCGCACATTGGTGGTCCTCACGCCCGCCATCCCGGCCGATAGCGCCATCTTGGCCTATTTCCGCGCGGGCGGCTTCCGCATTGTCAAGAGAGCCGTCGCCTTGGGCGAGCTGACCGCGCCGTTCAAGACATATTGCGTGGCCGGCACGCATGGCAAGACCACCACTTCCACTCTTGTGGCCCACATCTTGCGAAACTCCAAGGTCGGCTGCTCTGCCTTCCTTGGAGGCATATCGGTCAATTACATGACCAACTATTGGGCCAATACGTCATCAGACGCGGTTGTCACCGAGGCCGACGAGTTCGACAGGTCCTTCCTCCAGCTCTCGCCCACGGCGGCCGTCATCACGGCCATGGACGCCGATCATCTAGACGTCTATGGCACTCACGCCGAGGTCATCAAGGCGTTCCTTGAGTTCGCGGCCAAAGTGCGCGCCGGAGGTAGCCTCATTGTGAAAAAGGGCTTGCCCATAGGGAGGGAAGACGTGGCGCCGGGTGTGAACATTGTCACCTATGCCATGATGGACCCTTTGGCCGATTGCTACGCCACAGGCATCCACGACGAGGCGGGGCGATATGTTTTCGACATTCACCTGCCGCAAGGCGTGATAGAGGGCGTCCGTCTGGGAGTCCCCGGCCTGCACAATGTGGAAAATTGCGTGGCCGCCGCGGCCTTGGCCACGGTGGCCGGGGCTTCGCCGAGCGAGGTGACGGCGGCTTGCGCCACGTTTCGCGGAGACAAGAGGAGGTTTGAGATATGGGTGGAGACCAATCGCGCCATGGTCATTGACGACTATGCGCACCACCCGCAAGAGATCAAGACAACCATCAACGCCGTCAGGGCGCTCTATCGCGGGCGCAAGCTCACGGTGGCCTTCCAACCGCACCTCTACACCCGCACCAGGGATCTGGCCGACGACTTTGCGGAGGCGTTGAGCCTTGCCGATCGCGTGTGGATGCTAGACATATATCCAGCCCGTGAAGCTCCCATCCCAGGCGTGTCTTCACAAATGCTGTTGAGCAAGATGAAGCCAGGCGTGGGGAGGCTCTCTTCCAAAGAGAGCTTGGCGGACGATATTGTGAGCGAAGATTTCGACATTGTGCTCATTATGGGGGCGGGAGATATTGACCGCCTCGTGCCGGCCGTGGCCGAAAAGGTCAAGAAGGTCGCTAAAACAGAAGATTGAGCCGGAACTTTATGGCAAAGGGAAAGGGGCAACAAAAGGCTGACGGCCAGCGACGTTGGGTGGCCGTCTTGCGCATGGTGGGCTGGGTCATCCTGCTCACCTACTTCCCCGTTGCCCTCTTTTTCGTCTCGCGGGCCAGGGCCGAGATCCGGTGTGACAAGATTGTGGCCAATGTCCATAATGACGGCAGCAACGTCCTCATGACCCCCGACGGCCTCCTCAAGTTGGTCAAGAGGGGCCATCCTGAGCTTGTCGGATCGATCCTCAAAGACGTCAACTATGCCGAACTCGAAGCGGCTGTGGAGGAGCTGCCCTGCGTGCGCAAGTGCGAGGCCTTCCCCACAATGGGCGGGGCCGTGCACGTCGAGATCTATCAGCGAGCCCCCATCATGAGGGTTTTCTGCGGAGGCGGGTCATATTATATGGACGAGCACGGCTACAAGATCACGGCCACGTCGGCCATGCGCACGCACGTCTTGGTGGTCAACGGCAGCGTAAACGCCATGTTGGACCATTCCGACCTCATCAGCCTCTGCGCTTTCATCAATCAAGATGATTTTTGGCGCGCCATGATTGAGCAGGTCTACGTCACGGGCAACCACGAGTTCGTCCTCGTCCCGCGAGTGGGCAACCACGTTGTGGAGTTCGGCTCGATAGATGGCATGAGGCGTAAGTTTGACGACCTCCGGACTCTCTATCGTCACGGGTGGGAGAAGTTGGAGTGGAACGTATACAAAAAGGTCAGTCTCAAATATGAGGGGCAGATTGTCTGCACCAGAAGATAGGCTATAAACTAAACCTTGCACTCGAATATGGAGAATTACATTGTAGCAGTAGATTTGGGCAGCTCGGAGACAAAAGTTGTGGCTGGAGTCTGTGATGAGAAAAAACCATTTGGGTTTGACCACCTCTTCTCGGAGTCGCAAAGCTCCAAGGGCGTCCGCAGGGGGGCTGTGTATAACAGGGAGGAGGCCTCAAAAGTTCTCACAAACCTCATGATGGGGGTCGATAAGCGGCTCCGTGCCGGCCAAAAGAAAGGCGCGGCGTTGAGCAAGATGGTGGGCGTCAACATCAACGGCAACCAGTTTCAGACCTCTGTGGTCCGCGAGAACCTGCGTCTGCAAGGCCAACCCGTGTCTAAGCGGACGCTCCAATATATTGAGCAAAAAACCAAAGACTCACAGCTGCAATATTCTAATGACGAGGACATTATCCGTCTCATACCCCTCGGCTATTCGATAGACAATGAACCGGACACTGACGATGTCATTGGTCGGAGCGGCGCCTCGTTCGAGGCCAAATATTTGTGCTTCAAGGCACGCAAGAAAGACCTGGAGGCCATAGGCTCCGCCTTCCAAAGCGCCAAGGACAAGCCCGTGTGCTACCTCACCACGGCTTCGGCCAAGGCTGGCGTGCTTCTGTCTCCCGCCATGCTGCGCAGTGGAGCCGTGTTGGTGGACTTGGGCGCGGGGGTGACGGGCGTGGCCGCCTTTTATCGCGATGCGCTGCGCTACGAGATCTCCATTCCCTTTGGGTCAGACACCATAACGTCCGACATCAAGACGGCGTTCGGCATCGCGCCAGAAGATGCGGAATATCTCAAGCGAAACGCCGGCATCATCAGCGAGGCCGACGCCAAGAAAATGTATGACATAGAGTTGCCAAGCGGCAAGACCATACCCCTGGATGGCACGTTCTACAACTTCGTCGTCAAGGCCCGCGTGGAGGAGATCGCGGCCTACATCTCTGCCGCCATCGCCGAGGCGCAGAGGCGCGGCTGCCGAGACATGAAAGTGTTCCTGACAGGTGGCGGGTCGCGGCTGAAGGGTCTGGACGAGGTCTTGGCAGACAAGCTCGGACTTAGTGTCTATCAGGC
>CAKUYZ010000079.1 GCA_934717675.1 uncultured Bacteroidales bacterium | reverse complement strand
TGGTTTGGGCTGATAAGCTCTTACGGACTCTCCATTGGGCTAGACGTGAGGCACTTCATAAACTCATCGGGTCTCAAGGAGATGATCGAGGGCACGCCGATAGCCGACCGTTTCGACGCCATATACGCCTCGTCATACCTCTACGACGAGGCCGAGGGCTGCCCCATATGGCCCGCCGTGGCGGTGGACTACACCACGAAGACGCAGTTCATCTTCAAGATTAACAAGGGGATAAAGGAAGTGAGCGACACGCGGCGCATCAACGACTTTGTGCCCAAAGAGAACAGGCCGGTGCCCTTCTCCCACATGATATACCTGGGAGACGGGACAACAGACGTGCCGTGCATGAAAGTGGTGAAGGAGCATGGCGGCCACTCCATAGCTGTCTATCGCCCCAGCGACAAGAAGGCCAAGGCGGAGGCCGAGAAGCTGATTCGCGAGGACCGCGTCAACTTCGCGTGCCCGGCCAACTACCGCGAGGGCAAAATGATCCACAAGCTCGTGGTGCGCATACTGGACAAGATACGGGCCGACAACGAGTTCGACCGCCTGGAGGCCCTCAACAAACGCAGGTATCTGGGGCAATAGGCCGCAGGCGACACCGCCATTTATTGTGCGAACAAAAAAAGGGGGAGCCCCGTCAACGGATGACGGGACTCCCCTTTTTACCATGCATAGCGAGCGCGCCCGCTATGGCCAGACCTAATTCGCTAGAAGAGGCTCTTGCTCTCGCAGGTGATGTCGTCCACCATGCAGAAGTTGAGCTTGTTCTCACCCTCGCCATCGTTCTCAAGCGAGAGGGTGGATACGGTCTTGCCGGTGGCGGCGTCTACCACGGCGAGCGATGCTTCAAAGGCGTAATAGTCCTCCACGTCGTCGAGATCGACGTATTGCCAATCTTTGTTGACAGTCCAGACCCCGTTGGCGTCGGTCTTGGCCAAGACGGCATAGTTCTTGGCGCGGACGTCGCTGCTGGAGATGTTGGTCTTGAACATATTGACGAGGGTGGACCAGCTGCCTAGGCTGAGGGACTTGATGTAGGCGTAGACGTAGAAGCGGATCTCGACGTTCTTGGGCGAGCTGCTTATGCCGAGTTCCGAGAGGCCGTCGGCCGTGGTCAGTTTGTTATACTGAGCCGTGGGGCAGACCCAGAGGCCCTCCATATCGCCCATAGTAAGTGCGCTTGTGAGGGCGGACATGTCCGCGGCGAAATGCCTGCGGGTGAAGAGAGGGCGGCAGAGCTGGCCAGGGTTGCAGACAAGCGCGCCCGAGCCGCTGTGGTACGCGCCGTTGGCCGGCACGTAGGGGGTCCAAGCCTCATCCGTAGCCTCAAAAGCCGTGGGGCAGAAGCCGCCATAGAAAGTGTTGAAGAAGTCTTCTGAAGGTGTGAGGGGAACTACCTTCACAATAGAATCAGCATCTGCATACATGTAACAGGTGACATCGGTATAGCCGTTGGCGTCGGAAAGCATGAACGCGTTAAGGCCCACCTTGCTGGCAGCGGCCTGGGCTCCAGGGATGTAGGAGACGGCGTTTATGGATGTGTAGTCGGCGACGTAGTCCTTGTCATCGTCATTGTCGTCGTCATGGCAGGCCGTGAAAGCAGAGGCGCAAGCCAAAGCGCAGGCCAAAGCGAGAAACTTTTTCATTTCTGATGTAGTGTTTTTTGTCTTGTCTTTTCGGCGGCGAGCCGTCGCCCGCCGCTTATTTCGGGTAGGTTTTACGCAAGTTGGCCGAAAAGGTTTGCCTCATTGCCCCCTCCCGCGTCATTTTGCGCGTCAATGGCCGCAAAACATAATAAACACTAACTGGCAGGGCGGCCGTTTTGCGCGATTTATAACTTTAGCGGGGTCAAACATTCCCATCATATCACTATATTTGCCGTAAAAATTCATTTACTCTAAAAATATAACACGACATAGCAATGCGTCCTAAGAGAATCATAGAGATAATGCGCGAGCCGCAGACCGGCGCCGAAGTGACTGTAAAAGGTTGGGTGCGCACCCGCCGAGACAGCAAGCAAGTGAGCTTCGTGGCCCTCAATGACGGCTCAATGGTGGCGAACCTGCAAATTGTCGTGGACCCGGCCAAGACCGACGAGGTCACTCTGCGGCGCATCACCACCGGGGCCTGCCTCTCTGTCCGCGGCAAGCTGGTGGCCTCTCAGGGCAAGGGCCAAAGCGTGGAGGTGCAGGCCGAGGAGATCAAGATTCTCGGGGACGCCGACGCCACATATCCGCTCCAAAAGAAAGGCCACACGTGGGAATACCTCCGCGAGGTGGCTCACCTGCGCCCTCGCACCAACACGTTTGGCGCAATTTTCCGCATAAGGAACAATATGGCCTTCGCCATTCACAAGTTTTTCCATGACAAGGGCTTCGTCTACTTCCACACGCCGCTCATCACCAGCTCCGACTGCGAGGGCGCGGGCCAGATGTTCCAAGTCACCACGCTAGACCTGAACAACCTGCCCAAGACGGCCGATGGCAAGATTGACTACACGCAAGACTTCTTTGGCGGCCCCACGAGCCTCACCGTCTCCGGCCAGCTGGAGGGCGAGCTGGCCGCCACGGCTCTTGGCGCCATATATACCTTCGGCCCCACGTTCCGCGCCGAGAACTCCAACACTCCGCGCCACCTGGCCGAGTTCTGGATGATTGAGCCGGAGATGGCGTTCTACGACATTGTGGACAACATGGACCTGGCCGAGGAGTTCATAAAATATTGCGTCCAGTGGGCATTGGACAACTGCATGGACGACCTTGAGTTCCTCAACAAGATGATAGACCCGGAGCTCATTGAGCGTCTGCGTTTTGTCACCACTCATGACTTCGTCCGCCTGCCCTACACCGAGGGCATCAAGATTTTGGAAGATGCCGTGGCCAAGGGGCATAAGTTCGAGTTCCCCGTGTTCTGGGGCGCCGACCTGGCCTCGGAGCATGAGCGTTTCCTTGTTGAGGAGCACTTCAAGAAGCCAGTCATCTTGACAGACTACCCCAAGGAGATCAAGGCCTTCTATATGAAGCAGAACGAGGACGGCAAGACGGTCCGCGCCATGGACGTCCTCTTCCCCCGCATTGGCGAGATAATTGGCGGCTCGGAGCGCGAGGCGGACTATGACAAGCTGCTGGCGCGCATTGAGGAGCTCCACATCCCGATGAAGGATATGTGGTGGTATCTCGACACCCGCAAATACGGCTCGTGCCCCCACTCTGGCTTCGGGCTTGGCTTCGAGAGGCTCATCCTCTTCGTCACGGGCATGGCGAACATCCGCGACGTCATCCCATTCCCTAGGACTCCGGGACACGCCGAGTTCTAGGCAGCGATGACCAATGCGCCGGGGCTAGGCTCCCCGCAGGTAAGACAGAATCAAAAATAGACACATCAAATGAAAATATTTTTCAACGACAGGCACATCAAGCTCGACGCCAAGAGCTTCGCCACCGTCGGCTACGCCACCGTGGAATATTTCACGGACGTGGAGCAGCTGCGAGCGTTCGTGGACAAATTCATTGCCGACGAGACCGCTCCCGACGCCTGCATCTTGGCCGACGACGTGCAGGCACTGGAAAAAGCGTTCCTCTCGCTGTTCCCCATCATCAACGCCGCGGGAGGCCTCATCCATGATGGCGATGACGAGTACCTTGTCATCGACCGCAAGGGCGTGCCAGACCTGCCAAAGGGAAAGGCCGAGCAGGGCGAAGGCCCCGTGCAGACGGCAATGCGCGAGGTGGAGGAAGAGACCGGGTTGCAGGGCGTCAACGTGATGGACCGCATCCAAGACACCTTCCACACATATATGCTAGACGGTCACTTGGTGCTGAAGCGTACCGTTTGGTTCTCAATGTCGGTGCCAGGCAGGCCCAAGCTCACGCCCGAGACCGAGGAAGACATCACCTGCGCGCGCTGGGTGAGCCGCAAGCAGATGAAAGAGGAGGCCGAGAAGACATACAAGTCTTTGCGAGACATATTCCTCTCCGTCAGCCTCTAGGGCCGCGGGGTTCGGCACAAAGGAGTGCGGTGGGCTGGAGCGTCTCTGCCCACCGCACTCCTTTATTGTGTATTTTCGCGTCAAATGGAAGAGAAAGAGCTTAGGCGAGTGCGCCGCGAGGTCGGCGAGCTGGCAAGGCGCGTGGGCCAACACATATGGGGGTTGCGCCAACGCGAGGATGTGCGCGTCGAGACCAAGGGTCGGCATGACTTCGTGACACAGATGGACAAGCTGAGCGAGCGCATGCTCGTGGACGAGCTGGCGGAGATTGCGCCAGAGGCCGGCTACATTGCCGAGGAGCAGACCCGCACAGACCGCTCTGACAACCTCAATTGGGTGGTGGATCCCATAGACGGCACCACCAACTTCATCCACGCCCAGCCCCCTTTCGCCATCAGCATTGCCCTGATGGAAGGGCCTCAAGTGGTTGTGGGCGTGGTGTATGAGATGAGCCGCGACGAACTCTTCTCCGCGGCCCTGAGCCAAGGAGCCACCCTCAACGGACAGCCCATAAGGGTCTCCACCACCGGCGTGGAGGCGGCACTCGTGGCCACGGGCTTCCCATATTCCAACTTCACCCGCCTGACGGACTATATGGCCGCCCTGACCGACGTCATGGCCGCGACGGCGGGCGTGAGGAGACTAGGCTCCGCCGCCACAGACATGGCATATGTGGCCGCGGGCCGCTACGAGGCCTTCTTTGAATATGACCTCAAGCCCTATGACGTGGCGGCCGGCTGCCTGCTGGTGAGCGAGGCCGGAGGCGAGCTCTCTGACTTTGGCGGCGGAAACGACTACATCTTTGGCCGCGAGATGGTGGCCACCAACGCCACCGTGGCGCAAGACTTCCGCGCCCTGATTGGCAAACACCTGCTCCACAAATGAACAAGACAGCCGTGGTGATCCTCAACTGGAACGGCAAAGACCTCATGCGCCGATACCTGCCCGCCGTGATCCAATGGAGCCAAGCCCCCGGTGGCGTGGACGTGGTGGTGGCGGACAACGCCTCGACAGACGGCAGCCTGGAGATGCTGCAAGACGAGTTCCCCGCCGTGAGCGTGATCCGCCTTGACCGCAACTACGGCTTCGCAGGCGGATATAACAAAGCCCTGGCGCAACTTGAGCACGAATATGTGGTGCTGCTCAACTCCGACGTGGCGCCAGACCGAGGGTGGCTGGCACCCCTGGTGACGCTCATGGACTCCGACCCCACCGTGGGGGCCTGCGCCCCAAAGCTAAAAGACGACAAGGACCACACACGTTTTGAATATGCCGGGGCGGCCGGCGGCTATCTCGATGGCCTGGGCTACCCATTTTGCCGCGGGCGAGTGATGGACACCGTGGAGACCGACACAGGGCAATATGACACTATGGCCGACTGCCTATGGGTGAGCGGCGCGGCCCTGCTGACAAGGCGCGAGCTATATCTGGAGAGCGGCGGGCTAGACGCCGACTTTTTCGCCCATATGGAGGAGATTGACTACTGCTGGCGGTTGCGCAACGGCGGGTGGCGCGTGGTGGCCGTGTGTGACGGGGCGCAGGTCTTTCACCTTGGCGGCGCCACACTGGCGCAAGGCAACCCGCGGAAGACGTATCTCAACTTCCGCAACAACTTGACCATGCTGGTCAAGAACCTGCGCGGCGGCTCGTGGTGGCTCACGTTGCTGGCCCGCATGACGCTAGACGGCGTGGCGGCGCTGCGTTTCCTGGCCAGTGGCGAGGGTCGGCAGTTCGCCGCCGTGGCGCGCGCCCACGCCAGCTTCTGGGCCTCGCTGCCGCACGCCATGCGCAAGAGGCGCGCCGTACAGAAAGCCGCGCAAGGCCACCCTCGGACAGCCGAGGTGAGGCCATACTCCATGATATGGAGATATTACGCCCTGCGCCACAAGACATTCAACACCATTGACCAATGAAGTGGGAAGACCTCCTCATTGCCCGCCGCACGGGCAAGCAGACGCCGCGCATTGAGCACTCGCGCACGGAGTTTCAGCGCGACTATGACCGCATCATATTCTCCGCGCCCTTCCGCCGCCTGCAAAACAAGACGCAGGTGTTTCCGCTGCCAGGGGCCGTCTTCGTCCACAACCGCCTCACGCACAGCATTGAGGTGGCGTCGGTGGGTCGCTCGCTAGGCCATAGCGTGAGCGAGAGGCTGGAGCAAGAGGGGGCGGCGGCTCCCGAGCTCCTGGCATCGATAAGCGACATAGTCTCCGCCGCCAGCCTGGCCCACGACATGGGCAACCCGCCCTTCGGGCACTCTGGCGAAAGAGCCATACAGCACTACTTCGCCAACGGTGAGGGACAGGAGCTGACCAACCACCTGAGCCGCGAGCAACTAGCCGACGTGGAGAACTTTGACGGCAACGCCAACACTTTTCGCCTGCTCAGCCACTCATTCGCGGGCAGGCGCAGGGGCGGATTCTCACTCACCTACCCCACCCTAGCCTCCATAATAAAATATCCGCGACCCTCGCTGGACGTCAAGAAGTTTGGCTATTTCCAACAAGACGAGGAGACTTTCCGCAGCATAATGGAGACGCTCTCCATCCCGCTCATAGACCCGAATGGCGGCACCTACGCCCGCCACCCGCTGGTCTACCTCGTCGAGGCAGCGGACGACATCTGCTACCAGGCCATGGACATTGAAGACGCCTACCGCCTCGGCATCTTCTCATATGACGAGACGCGCTGCCTATACATGAACTATTTCGACCCCGTGGCGGACGCCTCCACTTTTTACAACCTGGGCAAGGTGTGCGACTACGTCACCGACCGCCACGAGCAGGTGGCCTATATGCGCACTCTCGTCATTGGCCTGTTGGTGCGCGAGGCCACCCGCATTTTTTGCGACAACATAGAGGCCATATTGGCCGGAGAGTTCAGAGGGTCGCTCATGAGCCACCTTGAGGGTCGAGCCAAAGCCGCCATGGCCCACATGGCCGAGACAGCCGTGGAGAGGGTCTACCGCCATCAGAGCGTGGCGCAGATAGAGCTGTCTGGCTTCGCCATAATAGGCACGCTGACACACAAGTTCATAGAGGCTCTCACGCACCAAGACCACTACTACTCCAGCCTCCTGCTGCCATTCATCCCAGACCAGTATCGCGTGGGCCCCGACGCGACAGTGTATGACAAGATAATGAGCGCCGTGGACACCGTGAGCGGCATGACGGACCTCTACGCCCTAGACCTCTATAACAGGCTGACCGGCAAATGACACGGTCCCGCGGCCACAATATTTTTGCCATTAGCCCATTTTTTTATTACTTTTAACCTGACGGCAGGAGATTACGGGATGCCTTG
Source organism: uncultured Bacteroidales bacterium (assembly GCA_934717675.1). Lineage (GTDB taxonomy): Bacteria > Bacteroidota > Bacteroidia > Bacteroidales > Marinilabiliaceae > W3P20-009. The sequence goes on along the minus strand of CAKUYZ010000079.1, from coordinate 859 downwards.
TATAGCATAGGCGAAGCACCAGATCCTTGCCAAGTTTCTGTGCATCAGACCGTTCAACCAACTATGACACATAACATAACGACAGCCACGCTAGCCGTAGCACTCACGGCTGCCACACTGGCGGGCGGCAACTGTGCCGAGGCGCAGTCGGTCTCGTGCGCCGCCACGGACGTGAACGTATGCGACAAGACGGAGAGCCAATACCTCACGCTCCATTTCAAAGACTTGCGAAGCCTGCCCGCGGGATATACCGACATCACGGTAAAATATCACAACTCCGTCAGGCCCAACGAGCAACTGACGGCCAACAAAGACGCGGCCAGCATACGCAACGACGAGGGCGTGTGGCGCATACCCATTGAGCCGCGAAGCCTTGGTGACTTTGAGGGCGGGATGGAGACGGGCCACGCCGACCTTACCGTGACGATAGACGGCGTGGAGGCCAAGAAATCGAACCTGGAGAGGATGGCCATGACGTTTGACGGTCCCACAGCCGTCTCTTGGCACATATTCGGCACGCCCGTGGCGGACTCGTCTCTGCCAGCGTCAGACCCACGTCGCATGGCCATAGACCAGCCGTCGAGGCTCTGCGGCTATGAGACCGCGCTGAGCGTGGCGGACACGTGGGCCGACATCTCGACCTACTCGTGGGCGTCATCATCAGACCTCGTCACGCTGTCGGCCGACGGGGCCAAGGCCAATGCCTCCACCCCGCGCTACGCCGATGGGCACTACTCCACCCAGCCCAAGACCGCAACCATCACCGTGGTCAAGACCGTGGGCGGCACATGCTCCGCCACAGTCACCAAAGAGCTTACGCTACTGGGCCGACCGGCCGGGCGCATCGGCCGACGCGAAG
>CAKUYZ010000078.1 GCA_934717675.1 uncultured Bacteroidales bacterium | reverse complement strand
AGAACCCTTTCGCCGTAAAGACGGCGCGGCATCGCAAAGAACGACTTTTGCAAATTTAGAAGATTAAGTCCAAATGGGCAAACGAAAAACTGGGGCCGATGTTATTAAAGCATAATTTATGGCAATGCGCAGGTTAAAGGCCCTCGTTTTGCCACTAAAGTCCGTCTTTGAACATTTGGCGTATTTCAGAGAGGTGCTCTTTCACCTTGTTGAACGTCTGTTCCCCCGTGTTGATGAACTGCTCGCGTATGCGGGCCGGGCTGAAACGCAGGCCGTCGTAGAAGTCGGAAGGTGGAACCACGACCTTCAGGGCCAACGGCTCGACACTTATTGTGGCAAACGGCGGGAGCATGATTGGTTCGCCGTCTACGTGGGCCATAAGGCTCTCGCTGTTGCGCAGCGAGACTCGGCTTGTCCTTATCATCTCATCATATTTGTTGTTTTCGATGGATTGGCTGAGGAGTGATATGACGAGCGAGGGTATGGCCATATTGGGAAATTCGGACACCATGCACACGTCCATAAGGCCATCATCTAGGCGGGCGTTAGGGGCGATGTGTATGTTGTTGCCCCATTGGCTGGAGTTTGCGAAACTTATGAGGAACGCTTTCCTTTGGAATATGTCCCCGTCAATGTCAAGGACATATTCGATTGGCTTGTATGCGGGGAACTCTTTGGCAATAAGGTTCATGTATTGCAGCGGCCCTCGGTTTTTCTTGTTGGCGAAAAGGTGGCTGATGTAGGCGTCGAAACCAACGCCGGCGACGTTTAGAGACACTCGTTCACCCACGCGGAGAACATCGATCTGCCGGGTGTCCGTCTCGTTGATCACGTCTATTGCGGAGGAGGTGCGGAGGGGTATGTCCAACTCTCGCGCTAGCCCGTTGCCAGACCCGCATGGGATTATGCCCATGGCGGTGGAGCTGCCCAGCAGCCCGTTGCCCACCTCGTTTACCGTGCCGTCTCCGCCAACAGCTATGACGGCGTCAATCTGGTCGCGACTCTTTGTGGCAATCTCTGTGGCGTGGCCGCGATGTGTGGTGTGGATGATCTCGAAATCAATCTTTGAGCTGTCGGTGCGCTCTTTTATCTCATTCTCAATGGTATTCTTTCTCCCCACGCCGGAGCGGGGGTTGACTACGTAGAGGATTTGCTTTTTGCCCATCGTTGCTCTTTTTCTGTGTGGCTAAGTTAGTTAATTTCCCTCTCTTCAGCCACGTTGACGGTGAGACCGTCATAGGCGAGAGACATATTCGGCGGGAGAGATGGGTTTCGCCAAGCGTAAAGTCCCATTTTGTGGCTTATGTGAGTGAAGAAAGTCTGTCGCGCGTCTACTTGCCTTGCCACAGATATGGCTTGCTCCAAGCTCATATGTGAGTGGTGGGTGTCTGGGCCCAGGGCGTTTATTACAAGCACGTCAACGCCAGACATTGCGGCTATTGTGTCCTGTGGCACGACGCTGGCGTCTGTCACATAAGCCAACTTTCCGATTCTGAATCCGATGATTGGCAGTTTGTCATGCAACACCGACAATGGCCACACCTTGACGCCTGCGGCCGTGAACGAATGTTCCGAGATGCAGTGGAGCGAGATGGATGGCACGCCTGGATAGCGCTTTTTGGAAAAGGCGTAATAAAGATTGTGCCGTACGGCTTTTAAGACACGGTCTTGTGCGTATATTTCGGCATCGGTGTGCATGGAATAATTTAGCCCCCTCACGTCGTCCAACCCGCCAACGTGGTCGTAATGTTCGTGGGTGAGTAATATGGCGTCTATGCGTTTGGTGCCTTGGCGGAGAATCTGTTGGCGAAAGTCTGGCCCTGCGTCAATGAGTATAGTTGTCCCGTCTGCGGTCTCAATGAGCGCAGAAGAGCGCAACCTGCAATCCTTTGGGTCTCGAGATTGGCAAACTTCACAGTCGCAGCCTATTACCGGTACGCCAGTAGACGTGCCGGTGCCTAAAAACGTGAGTTTCATGGTCGGTGGGTGTTTGGCTAAATGGTCAGGGAGCTTAGCTTGTCACAACCGTAGAATATACTGTCGATTGAAGCGGAGAGGCGTCTCGGAGCCGAAGCTAGCTCCAGGTCCTTGCAAATCCCGAAAGCCATGGGGGCGACATCTTCAACGCCGTTGGGAATGGCTATGGCTTGAAGTCCGCTCCAAGCGAACGCCCCGTAGCCAATTCTTTGTATCCTAGCGGGCAGGTCTACTGATTTCAACGCCTTGCAGCCTAAAAACGCCTGCTCGCCTATTGAGGTCACTTCGTCATTAAAGTCAACACTGGCCAACCTCTCGCAGTCTACAAACACCCCCTCTTCAATCGTAAGGACTCCGTCTGGAATCCTGGCTTTTTCAATGCCTTTGCACTCTCCAAAGGCGTATGGGCCGATAGAGTCCGCCGCATCGACATCAGGCAGGTCGGAGAGGCTGACGCACCCCAAGAAGGCTTTGCCTCCTACTGAGATCAAGTCTCCGTCCAGTACTGCTTTCAAGTTTTTGGAATGCGCAAAAGCGCATTCGCCGATGCGCTCTAGCGAGGATGGCAGCAGGACTTCCGTGACGTTTTCGCACCCCAAAAAAGCCCTGGCCCCTATGGCGACAACTCCTTGCGCAATGGCAATGCGGCTCTTCTTGATGGCCTGTGGGCAGTGGATGGCGATTCCGTCCGACATCAGGATGCCACAATGGGAAGAAAAGATGCCATCGGGGCGCACTCTTATCTCTTCTAGCCAATGGCAGCCGTCAAATGCGGCCTCGTCAATGCTCTCGATGCTGCTGGGTAAGGATAAGGCCCTGAGTCCATCGCATAGTGAGAACGCCTTTGGGCCAATTCGCAAGACTCCTTCAGGAATCTCCACGTTGTCTCTGTTTGGTTTGGGTAAAACTAGGCAGAGCTCTTGACCGTCGGCAGTGTAGATTGCCTCCGAGTCGTTGGCGTATCGTCCGCTTATCGCCACATGGCGAATTGAGTGGCAGCCGCCGACAGTGTCGGGATGGAAAAATTCCATTGCGGGGAACGTGATGTCCTCTAGCGAGCGGCATCCTGCGAAAGCCATGTCTCCGATGTCAGATACCGAAGCGGGGAGTTTCATCACCTTGAGTGATGTGCAATTGGCGAAAGCTCTGTGGCCTATGCTTCTTACTCCGTCTGGGATGGCAATATGCCTGAGGTTTTCACAAAAACCGAATGCGTCGTCGCCTATGGCTGTGACTCCGTCGGGAACTTGGTATTCGGTCAAGTCTTTGCGCCCAAAGAATGCGCCGCTAGCTATGACTTCGTCATTGCTCATCATCACCTGTTGCGGGCTCTTTGGTCAAGTCGGCCTCCGTCATGCGCGCCACGCGCTCAATGTCAGATGGCGAGACGAGAACCATCACACCTCTTTGGCCGGCACTCACGGTGATCTTATCCCACTGCGAGACGGACGAGTCTATGTATGTGGGGAAGTGTTTTTTCATGCCAATGGGAGAGCAGCCGCCCCTAATGTAGCCAGTGTGTTCCAGGAGCTCCTTCACGTGGAGCATCTCCGCGCTTTTGTTGCCAGAGGCCTTTGCGGCCTTTTTTAGGTCTACCGTCTTGTCACTAGGCACAACGCAAACAAACAATCCGCTCTTGTCCCCCTTGAGAACCAAGGTCTTAAAGACGCGACCTGGCTCAAGTCCGAAACTCTCGGCTGCATGGAGTGCGTTGAGGTCATCCGGGTCAAAATCGTATGATTTTATCTCGTAAGGCACTTTCTCTTTGTCGAGAATTCGCGCCACATTAGTTTTTGCTGTTTTCATTGGTTTCGTATGGAGATCATGATGTGTAAACAGATGCCCAAAAGTAGCAAACATATTGGCACAATGAAATAGCCGCGGCCCAGTCATGATCTGTGGCCGCGGCTATGTGTGAGAGGATATGGCGTGATTACTTGCCCATAAGTGTGGTCGCCTCGCCGCTAAAAGCGTTTACGAGAGCGTCAGAAGGTGAGCCGTTTGCCGTGAAACCGCCCATGCCGTAACCTTGCCAGGCTCCATCGCCAGGGTTGTAACACTCGGGCTCCCAGTAAAATACGCCCTTGCAAGAAGGCACATCCGTCTTGCAACGGACCACAATGTCGTTGAGTGCCATCTTGGCGTTGGCGTTTGAGATGTCGCAGCCCACCTCGCAAATCATCACGTCGCATCCGAATGTGTTGTGAATGTTGTTGAGGTTGTTGATGGGCGTCTTGACATATGTCGCGTACCAATTCTCCTCGGTCAAGTTAGGGTATAGAGATACGCCCAAAATGTCAAACTCGGCACCGTTGTCCTTCAGCTGGCTGAGGCCGTATGTGAGGTTTGTCATATTTTGTCCGTTTTCAAAGTGTACTATCGTCTTGCACTTTGGAAACACCTCTTTCGCGGCTTTGCAGCCAGCCTTGTGTAGTTTGGCGTAGTTTGGCCCCATCTTGCCATTGACGTCGGAGGCTGATCCGTCGGAGTTGTCTTGCATCATTCCGCCAAGCGTCTCATTGCCTATTTGCACCCATGCCACGTCTACGCCATTTGCGCGGACGGATGTCAGCACTTTCTTGGTGTATTTGTACAACTTGTCGCACAGGTCGTCAACAGAGGTGCAGCCGTCCCACACCGAAGGTTTGTGCTGCTGTGAGGGATCCGCCCAACTGTCAGAGTAATGGAAATCCACCATAATGGAGTATCCAAGATTATAGGCTCTCACCGCCTTGCGGACCATGTCTGCCGTGTTGCAGTAGCCGTCTGACGGATTTACCCACACGCGCAGTCGGCAAGCGTTGAAGCCTACACTTTTGAGAATCGCGAGGCAGTCTCCCGCATTCCCGTCTGTATCGCGGAAAGTCCAATTGGCAGACTCCATCTCGGTCACCCAACTAGGGTCGGCACCGAGCGCGAAATCTGGAGCCACGCGCTCCGGAATCTCATCGTCTGGATATTCCCGTTTGACATTGATCTCATCGTCGTCATTGCACGCCGCCATAGGGGTGAGGAGGACGCACGCTGCCAGATATAGGATATGTTTTTTCATTTCGGAGTCTACTTCTTTGTCAGTGAAACAGTGTTGGTCTTTGTGCTTACTGTGATGTCATAAGAGCCTGCGCCCATGGTAAGGAATTGCCCATTGGCCGCTGTGAGCGACTTGTTGTCCGAGGCCAAGTAAAGTTTCAAGTTCCAGTCTCCATTTATGACCAGATAAGGGCCCCATGCCTCGTCAATAAGCGTGACATTGCTAATTGTCCAGGTACCGTCGGCATTGTCTGTCAACTTGTCGGCATTAAGGTTCCAGCTGTCGAAGTCGCCTGTGATGGCAATGCTGTTGACCTGCGTCTCGCTCCATTTAGCTTCAGTTACGCTGAATGTGTAGAGGTAGCTCTTTTGGCAGTCGCTGACCCAGAAGTTGCGTGAAGAACCGTTGACGAAAGAGAATTGCTCATAGGTGTCGTTCACGCCGAACGTCACGCCATTGTCGTCTTTGCCGTAGAAGTTCCAATCTTCATTGTCCTTATAGAAAAGTCCGGTGTAGACGCCATTGAAAGAGCCATCTTCATTTGTGCCGCTAAAGAAAGTGGCTTGGAGCCAGGCATAGTCGGCATCGAAGTAGAGGCCAAGCGACTCTGCAACTTCGTACTCAACAGCGTCAACAGAGAGTGTGCCATCGGCAAGGTTGAGCGTGATGTTGTATTTCACTTGTTTGTCCAGAACTTTTGTGTCGCCTACGGCATTGCCGTCTTCATCTGAGAATGACAGTGTGGTGCCGGCCTTTGTGTTGACAATGGAGCCTGTGTACAGTCCCGTCGGCATCCCGTCTTTGATCTCTGCCGTGAGTTGCGCTTCTGCGTCTCCTGCCTTTGCTACAATGACAGATGGATATGTCTTGATGCCGCTCAAGTCTGTGAGTGTGAACGTGTAGGGCCTCTCGCGTAACGATATTTCTAACTTATATTTTCCGGCTTTCGCAATGCTGATTGGAGTGGAAAGCGCAATGTTTGGTTCTAGAGAGCCATCACCGTTGTTTGCAAACGGCATCTCGCCCATTTTAGCCGCATCGGCGTTAGCTCCTGTGCCATTGTCATTTGTGAGGGTCTTGCCGCTTATTACAATATCGGCGTTGTCTTTTGTTGTCTCCACTGTGCCAATCCACTTACAACTTGAGGCATCGAAGACAAGGTTTGCGGAGGCGTCTCCGCTTGCTGAGAGTGAAGTTAGCGCAGTGTAGGATATATACCGCTGTCCCGCATTGGTGTTCAGGCTAATGAAGATGCAGCCTGCGGGCTCTGCCGTCCAGAAGTTCCAAGCCCCATTGGAAGCGAGGTCAACTTTTGCAAAACTGTCGTCAACGCCCAGGTTGCCCCACGTCTGCTCCATGCCATCTGTCACCCAGAAGTTTGTCCATCCGCCAAAAGTGGCCAAGAAGCCATCATAAATATCGTTTTCTGATGGAGAATAGAGTGTGCCAAGCACCTCCGTCTTGTCAGCATTTAGGATTGTGGCCTTGGTCATATTGACGTATAGCGGGGTGACATGAATCTCAATGGTTTGAGAGAATACCACATTATGCGTGTCGTTGGCGTTGAAGCCGTGTGACACGCGGAAGAACAGCTTGCCGGCCTCGCCTTGCGCAAGCCCCATGCCCATGGCCAGGATGTTGAGTTCCTTGCCAGTGTAGACAATGTCGTTGGTACCCTTGATAGGGTCGTTTAGGTCAATGTTCTTGATGTTTGCGCCGGAGAAGTCTTGCGTGGCGGCAATTTGGAGGGTGTAGACGCCTTGGCCGAGTGTGGTGGAGGCCGAGGTGTCGTTGGTGAGATACAGGTCGTGACCGTCTGCCGTGTAAGACATTTGCAGCACAACCTTTGCCATATTGTTTTTGGATATGACGATATTATCTGTCGACTCAAGCTCCACCACGGTTTGGCTAAGGTCGTTTACTTTCCATTTGTCGATGTCATCGTCGCACGCCGTGAACTGTAGCGTGGCGAGCGCCATCGAGGCTATTATTGTGAAATATCTATTCATGATACTGATTCAGTGTGGGTTAATACTCAGGGTTGGTCAGGTTGGGATTTGCCGTGAGTTCCGTCTGTGGAATCGGGAAGTAATCATATTTTGAGGCGAAAGCCTTTTTCTTCAAATCCCACAAGTAGTTGGCGGATGAGAACATGCCATAGCGAATCAGGTCGGTGCGCCGAGTGTTCTCCCAATACATCTCACGTTGGCGTTCGTTGAGCAAATTCTCAAGCGTGAGGTCGCTCTCATAGAGTGCGGCCACACCAGCGCGGTCTCGCAACTTGTTGATGCCGTCAAGAGCTTCAGACAAGGTCGCCCCATTGCCGCCGCGAACCACGGCCTCCGCCAAATTGAGGTATGCCTCCGCAAGGCGGAAGATAGGGACGTCGGTGGATACACCGTCAGAGGCCGTATTGCTTGCTGCCTCTCCCGTGTCGGTCAAGTTTGTCCATTTGGTCACAATGTAACCTTGCGTCTGGTCTGTTGGGTTTTCAACCGTGGCGGTCTGCTGGTCTGTGAAGAAGCAGAAACGTTTGTCGCCACTCTCAAAGCGAGACGGCAGCTGGCTCTGCGCCCTCATACTGCCCCAACCGGAGGCGACACCATAGTCTGCCGCATTGTAATATGTTGATTTGCAGCCTGTGCTGACGGCTCCGCATACAAGAGCTGTCGTAGCCCCCCAGGTGGATGTGCGTGTGGCGTCAACGACAGCGTGGAGGATTATCTCGTCGGTGCGTTTGTCATTGTCGGCATTAAAAAGTTTTGTGTAGTCATTGTGAAGAGTGTAGCCCTCGCTTATGACTTTTTGTGAGTATAGCACACACTCATCATAATAGCTCTTTCCCACATAGGTTTGCGCGTTTAGGTATAGGCGAGAGAGCAGCATCCATGCCGCGGCTCGTGGCGCGCGACCATATGTCGCAGTGGCTCGCGGCTTCATGTCTTCGGCACAGGCCTTCAGCTCGCCTTCAATATAGGAGAATAGGCCTTGTGCGTCAGTGACGGGAGGAATGTATGCGCCGACATTATTCTCCTCTGTGACCATAGGGCCCTTACGGAACAGGTCAAGAACCCAGAAATAATAGTAGGAGCGGATGAATCGAGCCTCCGCACGAAATGTCCTGAGCGTGTTTTGATCCGCTTCGGAAAAAGAAGAGAGTTTGTGGTCGGTGCACTGACGCAAGAA
>CAKUYZ010000077.1 GCA_934717675.1 uncultured Bacteroidales bacterium | reverse complement strand
TGTAGAGTATGGCAATGGCGCCATCAGGGCCCATGACGGCAATCTCGGCCGTAGGCCAGGCGAAACTGTAATCTCCGCCAATGCCCTTGGAGTTCATGACGATATAGGCACCGCCGTAGCTCTTGCGGAGAATTACAGTGATCTTGGGAACCGTGGCGCGAGTGTAGGCGTAGAGCAACTTGGCTCCGTTGCGGATGATGCCCAAATGCTCTTGATCTGTGCCGGGGAGGAAACCTGGCACATCCTCAAAGGTGACAATGGGGATGTTGAAAGAGTCGCAAAAATTGATGAAGCGCGCTCCCTTGACGCTAGAATCGATGTCCAGCGAGCCGGCCATAACCTTTGGCTGGTTGGCCACCACGCCAATGGTGTAGCCACCAAGGCGGGCGAAGCCTACGATTATGTTCTGAGCATAATTTTCAGCCACCTCAAAGAAACGCCCCTTGTCAACAACCAACTTTATGACGTCCCTTACATCGTATGGTTTGTCGGGATCTTCCGGCACAATGTCCCTCAAGCTTGGCTCGACGCGATCCGTGGGATCGTCATTAGGAACGAAGGGAGCGTTCTCTATGTTGTTTGAGGGAATGTAAGTGAGCAACTTTTTTATGCCGAGGATGAGGTTGGCATCGTCGGAGTAGACGAACTGGGCGACGCCGGACTTGGAGCTGTGGACCTTGGCTCCGCCAAGCTGATCCGTGGTGACCTCCTCATTGAGCACCTGCTTGACCACATCGGGGCCAGTCACAAACATGTAGCTGGTACCCTCTGTCATGAAGATGAAGTCGGTCATTGCCGGCGAATAGACGGCACCGCCTGCCGCAGGTCCCATTATGGCCGAAATCTGCGGCACGACACCCGAAGACAGCACATTACGGCGGAAGATGTTGGCATAGCCGTTGAGACTGGACACTCCCTCCTGAATGCGGGCACCACCCGAATCAATGAGACCAATTACCGGGCATCCTGTCTTGAGCGCCATGTCATGAACCTTGACGATCTTCTGCGCATGGATGGCGCCAAGGGATCCGCCCATCATATTGAAGTCCTGAGAATAGGCAAAGACCTGGCGGCCGCCAATGGTGCCGTAGCCAACAATGACACCGTCGCCCATGGCGGACTTGGTTTTGCCAAAAGAAGAGCCAGCAGAGGGAACGAAAGCGTCGAACTCCTCAAAGGTGCCCTCATCAAAGAGCATCAGGATGCGCTCACGCGCCGTGAGCTTGCCACGATTGTGCTGCTTCTCGTAGTACGAATCGTTATACTGCTCTTCCAGCTTCTTCTGGCGAGCCAAAAAATTGTCGTATGCAACTCCCATTGATTCTTATATTGACAGCCCCGATCAATGTGCGGCGCAAAAAGCGCGACCACATTTGACCACCAATACTTCAACCACCGCGGGCGCGGCAGTTGAAGCTGGCTGTTAGAGATTACTACAAAGTTATAAGTATTAATGTTTGCCCCAAAAGAATTCGGAGGAACATGGTCAAGGGATAGACCGTAGCGTAGGCCGTGGACTGAGCCTGAACGGGGCTCAGGCTGTTGGCGAACTCGAGCGCAGGGGGGTCCGTCATTGATCCGGCCACGAAGCCACATATCTTCAAGTAGTTGACTTTCAAGAAATGAGCAATGATGCTCACAACCAATATTGGCACGACGGTTATGACAAAGCCATAGAGAACCCACCAATATCCGCCACCGACGAAAGTCTCGGCAAACGTTCCGCCCGCGCCCAGACCGACGCAGCCAAGGAAGAGGCATATGCCCATCTCGCGCAACATCATGTTGGCGGCCGTGTTCATATAGAAAGAGAACTTGCCAACACGCCCTTTCCAGCCCAAGAGGATGGCCACAAGGAGCGGGCCTCCGGCCAAACCAAGTTTAGCGGGCGCAGGGAGACCAGGGATGAAGAACGGGATCGAGCCGACAAGGAGACCCAACGATATGCCCATGAAAATGGCTATGATGTTGGGGTGAGACCACTCATGGATGGAATCGCCGAGCTCCGCCTTAATGTCCTTCATCACGTCTTTGCGACCCACGATTCGCACGGCATCGCCTATCTCCAGCGTGGTGTCTTTGGTCGGGAGAATCTCAATACCAGTCCTGTAGATGCGGGTGATGTTGGCTGGATAACGGCGGAAAATGCCTATCTGGCTTATGGTATGACCGGCCACGCGTGAATTCGTCACAAGGAAACGCTGCATTACAAGGTTTCCATCGACCTCCTTCTTTTGGCCAATCTCAACCTCACCCAGTTTGAGGCGCAGATCCTCAATGTTGTTGCTGCTTGCCACGCCATGGAGGATATCGCCATTCTTTATCTCGAAGCTTGCCGTAGGGATAAGGAACTCGCCCCCGCGCTCAATGCGAGAGAATGTGAACTCTTTATCCACAAAGCCGCTTATGTACTCGACAGTGCGATTGTAAAGGTTCTCATTGGTTATCTTGATGGACACGCTCTCGAGCTGCCCGCCCTTGTTGAGGCTCTTGTTGTACGAGGCGACCTCGTCGCTTATCTTGATTCGGAAGACGAGGCGCACCACAATCATGGTCAGCAGGATGCCGACGACGCCCAACGGGTAGGCCATAGCATAGGCGGAGCCGAGGACGGAGCCATCTATGCCCGCGCCAGGATTCGCCGCATTGAAATCGGAGATGACCTGCTTGGCCGCGCCAAGGCCAGGCGTGTTGGTGACAGCGCCACACATGACGCCCGCCATCACATTGGCGTCGACCCCGCCGAAATAGTGGAAACAAAGCGCAATGCCGAAACCAAGGAAGATTATGGCCACGGCGAGACCGTTGAGAAGCAGGCCATCGCTACGGAAAGAGCTGAAAAAGCGAGGGCCGACATCTATGCCGATGGCGTAAACGAAAAGGATGAGGCCAAACTCCTGAGCGAAGTGGAGCATGTCATGATTAACCGTGGCCCCGAAATGGGCAAGGATAATGCCTGTGAAAAGCACACCCGCGATGCCCAGCTTAACCCCGCAAATTTTCAACTTGCCCAGGATCGAGCCGACAAAGCACGTCAGGCAAATGAACAAGAGCGAAGACGCAATGCCGCTGCCAGTGAACAGGTCAACTAAGAAATCCATTTTGATGTTGGTTAGCACTCCACGTCATTGACTACATGCGCAAGACGGCAGTGCAGATCTGTTTTTAACTCCGCGAAATTACAGAAAATCTATATAAAAGGCCAATAAAAAGGCTGGCCACATTTTCAAAGCGCAGCTACTTTACGAGCGGCTGTGATGGGAAAAGGCGTTGCGCACAGACGCATCACAGGAAGACAGCCAGCAGGCTCGCGGCGCGCCAGACTCCCGAAGACGCATTGAGAGACAGGGGGCGTGACCGGACGAAAGGTAAGGGATAAGTTCGTCAAACAATCGCGCCGTCCATCATCTCGGCTCTTCTATGCAATATGGGCAAGTTCCCTTAATCAGGACATCGCATTCCTCTTGTCGATAATTGACAGGAAGCTTATAATGATATGTGGCGACTTCCTTCAAACAAGTGACAGAGTGGCACTTCGTGCAATAGAAATGCACGTGAGAATGGGGCATTTCCTCTGTGTTTATGGCATACTTCACAACAGTGTTGTCCACCACGATGCGGTGCGCAATGCCCGCTTTACAAAGAGCCTGCATTGTTCTGTAAAAAGTAACCCTGTCATAAATCTCCCCCATTTCTTTCCTTATATCTTCTTCCGCCAGGGGTACTATGTTCTTTTGCAAGATATTTATGGCCGCGATTCTCTGGGCGCTTTTTTTCAGTCCCTTTTCTTTCAGTATATCCGTTGCGTTCATTTCTTTCCTCCACACTTTCCATACAGCAACGCGAAAGTAGTGAAAATCGATGTGTCAGGGAAATTTTTAATAAACATGATGTGATACGTTGTTTCATTTGCAAACAACGTTTATCTTTGCGGAGGATAAGATATAAGATGCAGCGGAAAAGAAGACATAGAATACTTATCGCTTGGGTGATGTTGTTGTCCCTCTTGCAGGTGGGGATCGTAAAAGCCACTCACTTCCACAATGCGGAAGAGTGCTTCACGTCTCACACTGCCAGTCAGGACCAATCTCACGGCGATGATGCGGGATGCTCTTGTCCGATATGCCACTTCCTCTTATCTCCTTTCACGGAAGTATCTACATTCCATATTTCTCACAGCGCACGACTTGTCGCCATCTTGACTCCGCGCCCTTGCTCGGGGGTCAAGCAGGCACACTCGTTGTCTCTTCCTTTGCGGGCACCACCCACCGCGTCGCTTGCTTAGACAATTTTGAAAATCCCGCCCTACCCCGCATCTTTTGCTAAAATGACTACGGGGCAGGTGGCCTAAAGAGATTGGCATTCGGGGGCTTCTGGCAATTTCAGCTTAAACGAGATGAAAAGGAAGATAGCGATGGCTGTGCTTCCGCTCTTCATCGCGCCTTGTCATGCGCTTAACGGATTGAGCACTAAGGCTTGGCGTTCGACTTTGGACAACTTTAAAACTGAGACTGAAGTCGACAGTATGGAGAGTGCGGCGCGGAAAAGCATTACTCTTGACGAAGTTGTGGTGGAAGGGAACAGCATCCAAAAAGACATATATATGCGCTCACCCATGAACGCAGCAAGGGTGTGCAAGCGATATTTGGAAGAGAATTTTGGCGGGTCTCTCATGCAGAGCCTGGCCAAGCAGCCAGGCGTGAAAGCCATGTCGATTGGCTCGGGAGAATCAAAGCCTGCCATACGCGGATTGGGATTCAACCGCATAGTGGTGGCTGAGAACGGAATAAAGCACGAGGGGCAGCAATGGGGAGATGACCACGGACTAGAGGCGGACACGTATGCCATAGACAACGTGGAGGTGATAAAGGGCCCTGCCGCCCTCACCTATGGCTCGGACGCCATTGGCGGCGTGATCAACCTGCGCAGCGACATCGCGCCGCAAACGCCATTCAGCGGTGGCGCGAACCTCTTTGCCCGCAGCAACAACGAGTCGATAGGCACAACCGTGCGCTTGGCCAGACGTCACAGCCAGTTTTGGTATAAAGCGAATGCCACACTCATAGATTATGCTGACTATCGCGTCCCGGCCGACAGCATACCATACTACTCTTATTATATAAGACTGCGCGACCGTCGCCTGCGCAATACGGCAGGCAGTGAAAAAGATGTGAGTCTGATGGTCGGTTACGAAGGCGAAAAATGGAAAGCATATTTCCGAATTTCCAACGTGAACGCCCGCAGCGGCTTTTTCGCAGACGCCCACGGACTTGAGGTGCGGATGTCTGACATAGATTATGACAAGTCCAGACGCGATGTCGACTTGCCATACCACACCTCAAATCACCTGTTCATAGCCCGTCATACAGAATGGCGTTGGCAGGACGGAATGCTAGAATGCTCTTTGGGGTGGCAGAACAATCGCCGGCAAGAGCTTTCAGAACCCATCTCGCACGGCTATATGCCCACCCCTCCTGACGAACTCGAACGCAGCTTCTGCAAGCATACGACGTCGGCTCGCGCCCATTTGCGTCAGCGAGTCGGAAGGAACGTGCTGCATGCCGGAGTCGACGCGGAGTACCAGCGTAACAAGCGCGGCGGGTGGGGGTTCATCCTGCCAGATTTCAGGCAGACGCAGTTCGGTGTGTACGTATCCGACCGTCTCGTGCTCAACGATGAACTGATTTTGAGCGCGGGAGTGCGCTACGACCATGGAAACCTGCGAACTCTCAGGTATCGGGATTGGTATAAGACACCAACTTCTGACGGGGACTCTGCTTATATGGAGCGTTCTGCAGATTTAAGGAGGGGCTTCAACAGTTTCACATGGTCTGTCGGGATCAACCGCCAGCAGGGCGATTTTGCGCTGAAGGCCAATGTAGGCAAGAGTTTCCGAATGCCCGCAGCTAAGGAGTTGGGGATGGATGGCATCAATTACAACATATTCCGGTATGAAAAGGGAAACGCCGACTTGCGACCCGAAGAATCATACCAGGCGGATGCCGGCGCTCTCTACGAGCGGGGGACACTTACGGCCTCGTTGGCCTCATACCTGAATTATTTTCCAAATTACATCTATCTCAATCCTACATCCGGATACCGAGAAGGACTTCAACTCTACCATTATACGCAGAGCCGCGTGCTGCGCTGGGGGTTCGAGGCCTCCCTCTCTTTCCGCTTCTTGCGGAATTTCGAGCTGAACGCAAGCGGTGAATATCTTTATGCCCGCCAGCTTTCGGGCGATAAGAAAGGCTATTCGCTGCCGTTCTCTACGCCATGGTCTTCTCGCGTGGAGTTGCGATATCATCTGCGGGCCGCCGATTCGACGAAAGGCGGTTTTGCCGCTTTGGAATGCGTGGTGGTGGGGAGTCAGGACGAGGTGGTCCCTCCCGAAGAACCCACACCCGGATACCGACTGCTGAACGCTACCGTCGGAAAATCTTTTCAAGCCGGCAAGGGCATCCTGCATCTGACCTTGCGCTGCGACAACCTGCTGGATACAAAATATTATGACCACACCAGTTACTATCGCCTGATAGGAGTGCCGGAGCCGGGACGCAATCTTTCGCTCATGGCATCATGGAACTTCTGAGAAGGCGAGTTTACAAATAGTTAATCCATCTTATGGCAACAAAAATGAGAATTGAGCTACTTGCGCTGTTTGCGATGCTTCTGCCACTATTAGCAGAGGCCGGCAACATTTCGCATGGCGAAACCGACGCCAACATCTATGGACACGTGATAGACAGGCAAAGTGGAGAACATATGCCTTACGCCACTCTTTTGGTGAAGGGGACTACACTTGGCACTACTACCGACGCCACGGGTCACTATTTCCTAAAAAATTTACCTGTCGGCAAACTTTCCATAGAAGTAAGATCAACAGGCTTCATGACCGTGCAGAAAGAGGTGGAGACGACAGCAAATTCCACGCACGAATTGAACTTTGAGCTCGAGCCTGACAACGTTTCGATCGAAGAGGTCGTCGTCTCCGCCAACAGGAGCGAGACCAAGCGCAGGCTTGCCCCAAACTTAGTCAATGTACTCAGCCCCAAATTGTTTGAGACCACTCAGTCCGTATGCCTGGCTCAGGGGTTGAACTTCCAGCCAGGCGTGCGAACAGAGGATGATTGCCAGAATTGCGGATTCACCCAAGTTCGCATCAATGGGCTAGACGGACACTATTCGCAGATATTAATAGACTCCCGACCGGTGTTTTCTGCCTTAAACGGCGTGTATGGGTTGGAGCAATTTGAAAGAGGAGCGATCGAACAGCGTCAGCCTTTCTGCTGACATTTATCACAAGTTCGGGAACGTGCAGACAAACCTGCTTATAGAAGGGTTCTATACCGACCTGAATGACGTGTTTGCGCTCCGGCAGCTTGACCACCCAGACGAACAAGGCAACACAGTGCAGGAACGCCACAATGCCTACGGGGCAAAAGTACTCGGCATAAACATTGAGGGCAAAGCCATGTTCACCAAATGGTTTTCGCTTCAGGCTGGCGTGACGCTCCAACAAAGCAAATATGACAAACCCATCGTTTGGAACGATGAAGTGCCCGAACAGCGGTATCGCAAGATGATGCGCACACCAAACTCTTACGGATATTTCACGGCGACAATCACACCACCGAAGCGTTTAAACGCATCATTTTCAGGAAATTACACAGGCAGTATGCTCGTGGGGCATAATGCAGGGGCGGGCGTAGAGCAACCTGTTGCGGTGAACACTCCTGACTTTTTCACTCTAAACTTAAAACTGGCATATGATATTCCTGTTTACAAATACCTGACCATACAAGTTAATGGCGGAATACAGAATGTCACCAATGCCTACCAGAAAGACTTCGACAAGGGATGGAACCGCGATTCGGGTTACATCTACGGTCCATCTCTCCCGAGAAGCTACTTCGCAGGAGTGAAAATCAGATATTAACCATCGAATAATTAATCTAATGTCTAACACCTAAATAACAACTAAAGCAATGAAAAAATTTTTGTTTTCCGCAGTTACCATACTGCTTGGCGCTTGTTCGCTAATGTTGTCATCTTGCGACAATGATGACGAACCAGAGACGGTGACTCCCCCCGTGGTAACGCTTGCCGAAGTGGGCGAGGAGGACAGTAAGTTGGCCACAGCCGGAGATGACTTGCACCTGGAAGGCGAACTTCTGGCCGAGGGACAGATTGGGAAGATCGAGCTGACTATAACGACAGCCGATGGCCAAGCTGACATCCTCTCCCAATCGTGGACAGAAGGCAAGTATATCGGGGTACGCAATACGG
>CAKUYZ010000076.1 GCA_934717675.1 uncultured Bacteroidales bacterium | reverse complement strand
TCGCGTCTCGTATGCTCGGAAAAACAGAATGCGGCACTAATCATAAACGGTTTTGCAGGCACGGGAAAAACCACATTGATGCGTTCTTTTTGCGAGGCGGCCTCGGTCGTAGGTCTGCCGGTCGTGCTGTTGGCGCCGACGGGGAGGGCCGCAAAAGTTTTGTCGGGCTATACAGGCAGAAAGGCTTCGACTATTCACAGGGCCATATATCGGCAAGATGTCGGCAACGGGCTTGCATTCGATTTGTCATACAACAAGTTTCGTGATGCAGTTTTTATTGTTGATGAGGCCTCGATGATTGGAGACGAGGCGGTTATGGCAACTTCTGGCGGTGGGCCCAGATGGGGCGACGGACGGCTGCTTCGCGACCTTATAGAATTCGTTTTTTCACAAAGCGGCTGCCGCCTGGTCCTTGTGGGCGACCCTGACCAGCTCCCGCCCGTGGGGCTTGAGTCTGCTCCGGCCTTAAACGTTGATTATCTGAGGAGTTACGGGCTGACTGTTGGTTGCGTGTGGCTATCTGACGTGGTGAGGCAAAGTGGCGAAAGCCTCATTTTGAAAAATGCGATGTCGCTCCGGGCGCTTATTGAGGCAGATGCGCCAAACATTGAATTGCTGCCGCCCATAGAGGCTAAAGAGGGCTCAAACGTGGAATGCGTCACGGGTGTCGGGCTATTGGAGAGGATAGAGGATGCCTTTTGCCGATGCGGAATGACTGACACTGTGATTATTACGCGAAGTAACAGGCGCGCGACGCAATACAGTATGGCGCTGCGCGCGCAGGCACTCTATATGGAGGAGAAATTATCCAAAGGAGACCTGCTCATTGTAACCCGAAACAATTACTTGTGGGCGGAAAAAGCCGGAGTGGACTTCATTGCTAATGGCGACATTGCGGAGGTGGTGAGCATAAACGGTTATTCTGAAATGTCCGGACTTCACTTTGCGGACGTATCGATACGCCTGGTGGACCGCGGTGACGTTGACATAGACTGCCAAATAATCCTAGATTTCTTGACGGCCGACGTGAGCGTGCCGGATGAGGAGACCCGCTTGCCGGTTGAAATAACAACGGCCGAGGTCAACAAACGGATCGAGGCCATGGCCGAGGCTGACTATGACAACTACTCTAACAAGGCCAAAAGAATGTCTGACATTCGCAAAGACCCTTGGGTCAACGCTTTGCAAGTCCGATATGCCTACGCCATGACCTGTCACAAAGCGCAAGGCGGGCAATGGGACACTGTGTTTGTGGACATTGGCTACGTAGACGAGACGCAGTCTTCTAACTCCATAGCCAAATGGCTATACACAGCCATGACGAGAGCTAGAAAAAAACTCTACTTGGTCAACTACCCCCGCCAAGAGTAGACGCTCGCATAGAGGGCAAAAATGCCTATATTTGTGACGAACAATTAGGAACGGCAATGTTTTCTGACGACGACGAGGACAGAATTGACGAGGACTTCGTTGAGGGCCTCTTGGCTGGCATTGCGTCTGGCAGTGCCCAATATGCCGATGTTGACGACATAAGAGACTGTTACCAGTATCTGCTCTCCGTCAGCAGGGCTGATGACGCGGAGCGACTGCTGCGGTGGGGATTGAGCATTCATGTGGAGGACGTTAGCTTGCTGATGCTTCGTGCCACCGCGCTTATTGACCAAGATGAACTCGACAAAGCGGAAAGCCTTTTGGACTATGTGGCTGACGCGGCGCAAAACTGCTCAACGTACTTCATTAACCGTGGTTGGCTACTGATAAAGAGAGATAGGGAGCATGAGGCTCTGCCATTTTTTGACAAGGCCATAGATGTGGCCGGGCAAGAAGACAAATGGGTGACAGTTTCAGAAATTGCCACAAACCTCAACCAGATGGAGTTCTTTGACGACGCCATGATGTACTATGACCGTCTGCCAAAGAGCGAGATTATGGACAATCCGCAAGTGGCTTTCGAGTATGCCTATGCACTTGAAAAGGTAGGGCGCGACGATGAGGCCATCCGCACATACGAAAACGTAGTGAAGCTAGACTCCTTCAACGAGCGGGCGTGGTATAACCTTGGGATCCTTTACGGTAAAAAAGAGCGGTTGGATGACTCAATCGCCGCATATGTCACCTCCACGGACATAGAGCCATTATACGCGGAGCCGTATTTTAACATGGGCAACATATTTTTGACGCAAGGCAAATATCAAGACGCCATACACAGTTACACTGAATACATCTCACTGGCGGACTCGCCAGAAGAGTATGTGTATCAAAACATTGGTGAGTGCTGGATGGAGTTGGGTGGCTATGACTATGCGCTGCGCTTCTTTGAAGTGACTGTGCGCAATATGCCCGACTCCGCTTCCGGATGGTATTGTTTTGGCCGGTGCTGTGTGGAGATTGGTAATCCAGCAGCCGCAATGAGCGCATTCAATAAAGCCATTGCGCTAGAGCCTGACAATGCCAACTATTATTTTGCCAACGCCCAAGCCCTTTTCAACCTCAACCAGACAGACATGACCATCGAGATGTTGGAGAAGGGTGTTTCTCTGTCTCCCGATGACGTGTTGGCATGGTTCGAGATTGTGAGAATGCGCCTTATTAAATTGGGACCGAAGGCTAATGAGATCCGCATATATATTGCGGAAATGAAGGAGAAGTACGACACTCCCGCCGCATTGCAGCTTGTGGAGGCTTACATAGAATTCTTCATTTTTGGGAAGAAACGCGAGGCTTCATTGCTCCTGAGGGGCGTGGCGGACAAGACTCCAGACATTCTCAAAGACGCATCGGAAGAGCCTACCCTATCCAAGCTTTTTGAGAAAAAGGAGATATTGAAAATATTGAAAGAATACAACATAAAGCTCTAGCAATGGACAGATATGGTCTGATCGGCTATCCTCTTGGCCACTCGTTCTCTCAAAAATATTTCACTGAAAAATTTGACCGTGAGAGCATTGACGCACGTTATGACCTTTTCCCTCTGACAAAGATTGAGGAGGTTGAGCAGCTTATTGACAACACACCTGGCCTGAGAGGCTTTAATGTCACCATACCATACAAGCAACAGATAATTAAATACTTGGACGGGATGGATGAAGAGGCTAAAGCCATAGGGGCTGTGAATGTGGTGGCGGTTCGCCACGCTGCTGACGGCAGAGCCATACTGACTGGCCACAACAGCGATACTTATGGTTTCACAGAGTCGATACGCCCATTGCTGAAAGAGACCGACAAAAAGGCTTTGGTGCTTGGCTCCGGAGGCGCGTCAAAGGCCGTGACATATAGTCTGAAAAAGTTGGGCGTAGACACCGTTGTCGTGAGCCGTCACCCGACTGCTGGCCAGATGGCATATGCTGACATTGACGCAGCGGTGCTGAAAGACTATACTGTGGTTGTAAACGCATCGCCAGTAGGTATGTTCCCACGCGCTGACGAGTGTCCAGACATCCCATATAATTTGCTTACGGATAGGCACGTATGTTTCGACCTTGTGTATAATCCGGAGGAGACGTTGTTCTTGAAGAGAGCGGCGGAGCGCGGCGCAAGCGTAAAAAATGGGCTGGAGATGCTCCATCTGCAAGCGGAGGGAGCTTGGAAAATGTGGCAGCAGGATTAAAAGCGTGAGGTATGACACAGACATCTGACCTGGAGCGCATAGAGGCCCTGCGGACTTTTCTGCACGAGCAAAATCATAACTACTATGTGCTCAATTCGCCTGTAATCTCCGACCAGGAGTTCGACGAAAAGATGCATGAGCTACAAGCTCTCGAAGCTGCTCACCCTGAGTTTTCTGACCCGAACAGCCCAACCCAAAGAGTGGGTAGCGACATTAGCGTCTCTTTTGCGCAGGTGCGTCATGCAAGGCCCATGCTCTCACTCGGCAACACATACAGCCGCCAAGAGGTTGCGGAATTCTACAACAGAGTCTGTTCTGAGGGCGGGCGAAGTCTTGACATATCATGCGAATTGAAATTTGACGGCACTTCAATCAGTCTGATATATGAAAATGGTCGACTGATTCGCGCAGCAACGCGAGGAGACGGCGCAGTTGGTGACGATGTGACACGCAATGTGCGAACCATTCCCACAGTGCCACTACTCCTCAAAGGCGATTATCCCGAACACCTGGAGATGCGCGGAGAGATATTGATGACGCGCGCCGGCTTCGACGAACTGAACAGGCAGCGCGCCGACATTGGCGAGCCTCCGTTCGCAAACCCTCGCAATGCGGCCGCAGGCTCGCTAAAATTGCAAAACAGCAGCCTTGCGGCGGAGAGACCTCTGATTTGTATGTTATACTATGTGTTGACAGACGACAGAAAATTCTCCACACACACAGAAGGGTTGGAGGCAGCAAAGGCTTGGGGATTCGTCATATCGCCCCACTACAGGCTATGCCACTCTCTTGAAGAGATATATTCTTTTATTGATGAATGGGATGTCAAGAGACGCGAATTGCCATATGACATAGATGGCATTGTGCTAAAAGTTAACGACTTGGCAACGCAGCGGAGTCTCGGCCTTACGGCAAAGAGCCCGCGTTGGGCCGTGGCGTACAAGTTCAAGGCAGAGCAAGCGCACAGCAGACTGCGCGGCGTGACCTTTCAAGTTGGGCGCACAGGCGTTGTCACGCCAGTGGCCAATATGGACCCGGTTCCCCTTGCCGGCACAATTGTGAAAAGGGCGTCGCTCCACAATCTTGGCATCATAAGGGAACTTGACCTCCATACTGACGACATGGTCGTGATTGAAAAAGGAGGGGAGATAATACCCAAGATTGTGGGTGTGGACAAAGACAAACGTTTGTCAAATGCAGCGCCAATAGAGTTCCCACGTATTTGCCCCGAGTGCGGCACCCCATTAGTCCGTATGGAAGGCGAGGCCGCCTATTATTGTCCAAACGACACAGCTTGCCCACCTCAGATTTTAGGCCGCCTGATACACTTTGTCGAGCGCGGCGCGATGGATATTGACCAACTTGGAGAAGAGAAGATTGAGTTGATGTTCAGAAATGGGATGCTAAAAGATGTGGCCGACTTCTACAGCCTGACCGAAGATGATTTCTTGTCTTTGCCTGGTTTCAAGTCACGCTCCGCCCGGAATGCGATAAAGGCGATCGAAGAGTCTAAGAAGCGGGCTTTCGACAGAGTCCTGTTCGCCATAGGCATCCGATATGTCGGCTCGACAGTGGCTAAGCGACTGGCAGAGGCCTTTCAAAACATGGACAATCTGATGTCGGCGACAGAAGAACAATTGGTTAGCGCGCAAGACATCGGAGAGGTGATAGCCAAAAGCGTGAGGCGTTTTTTTGATAAGAAAGAAAACGTAGAGCTTGTGGGTCGGTTGGCCGCCGCTGGCCTACAAATGAGTGGCAAACGGCAAGAGCTGAAATCAGACAGCCTGCAAAATTTGCAGTTTGTCGTCAGCGGGGTTTTCGACACCATAAGCCGAGACGACCTCAAAGAATTGATTTTATCTCACGGAGGGAAAGTGATGAGTTCCATATCGGGAAAGACTGATTTTGTGGTGGCTGGTGCCAATATGGGTCCGGCAAAGCTAGAGAAGGCTCAAAAGTTGGGAGTGAAGGTGATTGGATATGACGACTTGCTTAAAATGATAGGGGGCGAACAATGACATCTGTCGCATTGAATTTAAGAATGAAAATTGGGGACTGGCTTAACGGGTTCTCCACAATGCGGCGTAGCACCAGTTTTTCTGGGGCCTTGTCGTCAAAAAGCAAAATCTTGATTCTTTCTGAGATAGCAACGGAAGAAGACAAAAGCCTTGTCTCTGCGGCCAAAAAGCAATTCCGCGACATGTGTCCCAAGGCAGAGGTGGACATCGTGTGCCACTGCCCGAAAGATGTGGCAGGCTGCGCACTGATAAGCGACAAGGGAGAAGAATACTTTACCGACAAAGACATGTCGTTTCTCTTTAAAATCAAAAGCCAGAGTTTGAAAGAGTGCTTAGCCTCAAAACACGACATCCTCATCTTGCTGGCTGATGATAAGGCGCAGACCCTTAACTATATAGCAAAATACGCAAACGCCGACCTTCGAGTGGGGCGTGCTGGCACAATTCTTGATAAAAGTGGAGTGTTGAACTTTGTCGTAGAGTCGCGCACAGATGCTAAAGAGATGGCACCCGTGATGGCGACAACATTGGCGATGATGTTTGGCGAGTGATACTGACAAAACAAAAGATTCAGAATATGAGAAAGACTCTTATTGCGGCCGTCCTTTGCGCCACGCTTGGACTGACGGCCTCCAGCTGCAGGCACAAAGTGGAGCGTGTGGACGTGGATGAGCAGATTGACCTCAGTGGCAGGTGGAATGATACTGACAGCCGTCTTGTGGCGGAGGAGATGGTAAGCCAGGTCTTGAGCGGAGACTGGATTGCAAACCACCAAAGAGCGCATATGGGGCAAAAGCCAGTCGTTATTGTAGGCTTGGTCTACAACAACACTAGCGAACACATTGACGCAAACACCTTCATCAAGGATGTAGAAAAGGCGTTTGTCAAGTCGGGCAAAGTGCGACTGGTGCAGGCGGGAGAGAAACGCGAGGCTCTTCGTAAGGAGCGAGCTGCACAGCAAGACTTCGCATCCAGCGAGACCGCCAAGAGGTGGGGACGTGAGCTTGGCGCCGACTATATGCTCCAAGGAGACATCTCCTCAATTACTGACCAATATAAGAAGGAGAAGGTGGTATACTATCAGACCTCATTGGAGTTGTCTGACCTCGAGAGCAACGAAGTCGTTTGGATTGGTGACAAGAAACTAAAGAAATACGTGGTCAAATAATGGCACACAAGTGGGTAGCCTGAGTTGCTCACAACAGAGAAAGGCGGGGGCCCAGGGTTTTGAAGGCTCCCGCCTTTTTGTAGCATTAAGTATAACAGGCAATGAGGATTTTGACAGGGAGAGGACTAAAGCTTGCATTGATTTCGCTCACAACCGTAGCGATGTCAGGATGCGGCACGTATTATGACAAGACACTCGTATTCAATAACAAATATGAGCAAGGTGAGTATGCCGACGCCCGTAGTTATTTGGAGTCGCAGAAAAAACTAAAGAACGGCAAGGCTAAAGTGTTGTATGACTTGAATTTTGCGACGGCATCGTTTATGCTGGACGATACGCAGGCGAGCATAGACCATTTTGCGGAGGCCGACAGATATGCTGAAGATTTCTCAAAGAATTATGCCTATGAGGCCTTGGCCCTTGTGTCCAACCCGACAGTACGCCCTTATGAGCTTGAATATTTTGAGAACGTGCTCATACATTTCTATCAGGCTCTGAATTATATAAAATTATCAGATTTCGAAGGTGCCATTGTTGAATGCCGTAGGATGAACTTGGTGCTGGATGAGCTGCATGACGCTTTCCGTCGGCACGATGGGCGCCGTTATAGTCGAGACGCGTTTGGGCATCTCCTTATGGCAGTGGTGTATGAGATGGTGGGCAAAGATAACGACGCGTTTATCGCATATCGCAACGCATTGGAGATTTATGAGAGCGATTACCAACCTATGTATGGCACTCCAGTCCCTCAATGCCTCAAACGCGGCATCATTCGTTCCGCATACCGCACTGGTTTTACGCAAGAGGGACGAAAATATGAGAAAAAATTTGGCATCGCCTATGAGACTTCTAAGGGGAAAGGGCGACTCTTAGCCTTTCTGCTTGACGGGATGTCTCCAGTGAAAGGAGAGGTATCTGTAGATTTTGTAAAGACAAACGGTGTCGGATTCGCAAGCTTTAGCAGCCCAAATTCAGATTTTCAAGTTCCTATATTTTGGGGAGATTGCTCACAGTCTGAGCGTAGCGCTCTGAGTGACTTCTCGTATATAAGGCTGACGCTTCCGCAATACCAAGATCGCGGAGTCCGATGCCTTGGAAATCTGAAGATAAACGGCACCGAATGTGGCGCAGATGTGGTGGAGAACGTTAGCAAGATAGCCCACCAAAGTCTGAAAGACAGGATGTGGCGTGAACTGGGCAAAGCTATTCTTCGCGCCGCAACCAAAGAAGCCATGCATCAAGCCGCAGCAAAGCAAAATGATTATATCGGCTTGCTCGTAAACATTGCCAATGCCGTGACAGATAAGGCTGACACCCGCTGCTGGATGTCGTTGCCATCCGTTATCCGTATGGTTGACGTGGAGCTCGCAGAGGGCAGTTATGAGGTTGACTATTCGACCTGCGCCACAGAGAGCACCACCGTTGCCATTCGCGATGGCAAGACTAGTGTGTTATTCTTTCGTGGCTTCTAGTTTTTCTGTTGCTTATAGGCCTGCCAGCGCAAGTCGTCCGCCCATAAGTCGCAATCTGGCCACAGTGTAATTTTGTTTATTA
>CAKUYZ010000075.1 GCA_934717675.1 uncultured Bacteroidales bacterium | reverse complement strand
GTCCGGGGGCGGGCAACGCCCAGATGTGCCAGTGCATTGCCGACGCTTTGGACTTGCCAGTTGTGGCCGTGGCTCCAGAGTCCGCAGCGGCCGGCAACGTCCTTACCCAGGCCATGGCGGCGGGCGAGGTCCGCGGCATGGGCGAGGCGCGCAGGCTGATGGTTCATGCGGGCGGGCTGACGGAGTTCCGGCCTGGTGAGTGGTGAGCGGTCGCTCCCTCCTCGTCACTTGAATTTTAAGAATATGAGGTTGTCGTCATTGTCCTGGTTGTTTCTTGCCGTGGCCACGAGGGCCGTGGCGGGCGGCTGTGAGGCTTTGGCGCAGGACGTTGTGGGCGTTAGTGGCAGGGTGACAGATTCGTCAGGCTCCCCTGTCGCCGGCGCTGTCGTGTCGTCCGTGGGCGGTGTGCAGGTCTCTGTCTCTGACCCCGACGGGCGTTTCTCTCTTGAGGTGCCGGCTGGCGGTCGTGTCCGTGTCTCGTGTCTGGGCTTTGTTTCGGAAGAGGCCGTCGCCTCGGCTGGTGGCGAGGTCAATTTCTCCTTGCGAGATGACGTGCAGTCGCTTGGCGAGCTTGTGGTTATAGGCTATGGGGCTGTGCGCAAGGCCGATGTCTCTTCTTCCGTCTCTTCTGCTGGTGCCGACAGGCTCTCTGGCCGTCCGTTGTTGCGCTTAGAGCAGGCTATCCAGGGGCTTATGGCGGGCGTGAGCGTCAGGGCGGTGAGCGGAGAGCCTGGGGCGCGGCTTGCGTTGCGTGTGCGGGGCGCGGCGTCCGTCAATGCGTCCACTGAGCCGCTAATTGTGGTGGACGGGGTCCCGACAGATGATTTCGTGGGGCTTGGCGTTGACGACATTGAGAGCGTAGAGGTGCTGAAAGATGCGGCCTCGGCAGCCATCTATGGCAGCAGGGGTTCAAACGGCGTGGTTCTAATCACATCCCGACGTGCGCAAAGAGGCGCGCCTAAGCTTAGTGCCGAGGCCAGGGTCGGCTTGCAGGGGGTGGAGAAACGTCTGGACCTCTTGTCGGCCAGCGAGTGGATGAGGTTCAGGATGAAATATAACGATGCCAATTACCTCGCCAAAGCCCGAATGAGGGGCGTGACGAACGCCAAGGTGAGCGACTCCGCCGATCGCAGGATGAAAAACGTGGGCGGGTCCATAAAACGGCCCGACTATACGGTTGTAAACGATGATCGTTGGTTCGCCTACCTTGAAGATGACGACCGTGCCGCTCACGCTTTTGCCGCCGACGCTGGCCCCCTCTCATTGCTCAATTGGCAAGACGAGGCTTTCCGCCTGGCTCCCGTTTGGAGTTGTGGCTTGAGCGTGAGTGGAGGTGGGGGACGGTCGCTCTATCGGGTTTCTGGCTCTTTTGAGAGCCAAGATGGCGTTGTGGTTGGCACTGCGTTCAAGAGGGCGGCCTTGCGCTCATACCTTGAGTGCGGTGGCGTTGGCGGGCGTTGGACTTTGGGGTTGTCCTTGTCCCCGTCTCTCACTTTGGCAGATAACCTTGGCGTGGCAAATGGCAAAGACGCCATGGTGCACCGCATTGTGGCGTCGGTGCCGGTCAGCGAGTCCGGTGTCGGCTACAGGACCAACGTGGAGCCTAACGCCCAATATGACTGGGCGGGCAGCCAGAGTAGCCCCACTGTGGCTCTGAACACCAATAAGAATCGAGATCAGACGGTGCGTCTGGCATCCAAAATGTCAATCGTTTTCCGCCCGTCCGAGGCGTTCAAGGTGGAGGTGGTCAATGCCGCGGAGCTTGTCGATGCTGATGTCGCGGCTTACTCTTTCACCAGTGCCACGTCTTCATGGGCGCATGGCGAGGGCTCGCAGTCCACGGGGGCGCACCTGACTAGTCGCCGATGGCGTACGCTATCACAGGTTGTGGCGGACTATGCCCGCGCCGTCGGGCCGCACTCGCTCACCGTCATGGCCGGAGCTTCTCGAGAGAGGGCAGATGAGGGCTACGCCACAAAACAGTCTTTCAAGAATTTTGCCAACGATGCCGTGACGGGCTCTTTTGACGGGGCTGTGCAGACAGCCGTGGTCAACGTCGTTGACGAGTTCACGCCAGCCCATTTGGCCTCTTTCTTCTGCCGCGCGGGCTACGTGCGCGCAGGCCGATATGCTGCCATGGCCTCGCTGCGCTATGACGGAGGCTCCGTCTTCGGCCAAGGAGACAAGTGGGGGGCTTTCCCCGCCATCAGCGCGGCATGGACTGTCAGCGGGGAGAACTTCTGGGGCAAAGCCCCCTCTTGGTTCAACGCCCTCAAACTGCGGGCGAGCTATGGCCATACGGGAAATAACGACATCTCCCGCTCCGCCGCCTACACCACGCTCGACGCCACGTCCTACGCCGGCTCTCTGGCCTACACCTCCAATGCGCATGGCAATGACGAACTCTCTTGGGAGAGGACACGGAGCCTGGACATTGCGATGGACGCCGGCTTCTGTGCCAACAGGATGCAAGTCTCCGTAGATTGGTACTCAAAACTCACTGACAGGTTGCTCTATGTGGTCCCCGTGGTGGGCGTGTCTGGCTTCTCCACCGTGTGGGGCAATGACGGGAGCATTGTCAACCGCGGTGTGGATATTGAGGTGACGTCGGTCAACGTCAGCCGTCGCCATTTCTCGTGGCGCAGCTCATTCTCCGCAGGGTGGTGCCGTGGCCATGTCATGTCGCTCGGAGCCAACGATGCGCCTGTTCACTCTGGGTTCAATGGCGTGGGCGATGGTCTGGAGGCGTCAAACGTTTTGGCCGTGGGGCGCGCTGTCAACTCATTTTATGTGCTGGACGCCATAGGGGTGTGGCGCAGCCAGGCGGAACTGGACGAATATGCCAGGCGATGTGGGGTGGCTGTCCCTACTTTTGAGGGCAAGCCCCTGCGCCCGGGCGATGTGCGTCATCGCGACGTGAATGCCGACGGGAACATATCTTTGGCCGACGACCGTGTTTTCTTGGGGCAGCCGCAGCCCAAGTGGACTTTTGGGTTTTCCAACAGTTTCTCTTGGGGACGGTGGGACGCTTCGCTCTTGCTCACAGCGCAGACAGGCGGCAAGATTTTGGGCGTGTTGGGCAGGGCCATAGATCGCCCGGGCATGGGGGCTAAGACCAACGTCATGGGGCGGTGGAGGCGAGCATGGTGGAGTGAAGAGGAGCCTGGCGACGGAAAGACCCCATACATCCTCAGCACAACCACGGGAGGCTTGGTAGATTCGCGTTGGCTTTGGAATAGCGACTTCTTGAGTGTCAAGAGTTTGTCAGTCGGCTGCACCTTGCCGTTCAATGGGCGTGAAGATGGCAGCGTCAGGCTATATTTGGCCTGTGAAAATCTCTTGCGCTTCGACTCTTATTACAACGGCTTCTCGCCAGAGGCCGCCAATGGCAAAGACTCATTGCCTGGCGGGGCCTCGGCCTGCGGTTTGGACTATGGTGGATACCCCACGGCGCGTGTCGTGTCGCTCGGTTTGAGACTCTCTTTACAATGAAAGGTTTGAGAATCATGATAATGCGATGTGTTCTGCTCGCCATGGCTGTAGTCTGCTGCTCGTCTTGTGACGATTTTCTCAATGAGCCGCCAGCTGACAGGCTGCCCGCCGCAAGGTTCTATCGCACCCTGACCCAGGCCGATCAGGGCGTTAACGGCATCTATGCCGACCTGCGCTTCATCCCCGACTACGAGTATGGCCTCATGGCCGAGACGCGCAGTGACAACACGTGGGTCAATCCCACCCCCAATGGTCAGAGAGACTATTCTGACATTGGCACTTTCCGGGCCGGCGCGTCCACCAAGACTTTCGAGAACGCCTGGAACGCTTGGTACAAAGTCATCTACGATGCCAATGTGGCCCTAGCGGCCTTGGGAGACGGGTGCGACTTCGATGCCGAGCGCCGCTCTTGCCTTGATGCCGAGGCGCGTTTTTTGCGTGGTTGGGCATATTTTGAGCTTGTCAGGCTCTTTGGCTCCGTCCCCGTCTCCTTGTCGCCCATCTCGCCGTCCGAGGCCGCGTCGGTGCCGCAGTCAGAAGCCGTCAGCGTGTTAGAGGATGTCGTCATCCCCGACTTGCGTTCCGCTCTCACCTTGCCAAAGAGGGGCGAAGGGCCCGCTGGCATTGGCTCGGCGCGCCGAGGGAGGGCCGACCGCGTGGCAGCCCTGGCCATGCTGGCCCGCGTGTATATGACCATGCTCGGCTTCCCCTATCACGATGAGGGCAAAAGGGCGTTGGCCACGGAGGCTCTTAATGACGTCCTTGCGAGCCAAGATGACTATTTCGCTCCCACGATAGACGGCTGGAGGGCGATATGGATGCCGGAAGACAGCCCCTCGCCGCACGTCATATTCTCAATTCAATACAGGTCCGGAGGAACGGGCAACCCATACATTTTCAACATTGTGAAAAACGTTCCCCGAAGCTATGTTGGCGGGGCTATGCTCCGTAAGGGGGGCAATTTCTCAAACAACGACATCTTTGTAGAAAAAACGCTTAGGCATGAGCTGGCCCGCCTCCACTCTAGCGGCGAGGCCGATGGCCGAGGTGAGGGATGGTCTGTGCTAGATGGTTTTGAGGCCGAGCCCGACTTGGCCGCCTATCCCACCGAATATGAAGACATGGAGGTGCGAGGACTGACACTCCGTGTGGCGGTCAACTCAATGATATACAAGCCACTGCCATCTGTGGCCAAATGCCAGGCCCTAGGCCTTGCATATGACTACTCCCGCTTGCTCAACCATAATGACTGGCCTGTGGAGTTCCCCGTGCTGCGCATTGAGGACATGATGTTGCTCCGAGCCGAGCTTTATGCGGAGGCCGGCAATGTGACCGAGGCTTTGGCTCTTGTCAATGCCATACGCCTCCGTGCGGGATGCGACGCCGCGGTGGCCTCCACACCCGCCGAGGCCTTACAAGTTGTGGAGCGGGAGCGGAGGCTGGAGTTCCTTGGCGAGGGAGTCCGATGGTTCGATGAGGTGAGGCGCGGCACGTGGAGGCAAGACGTCCTTTCTCTTCTCTCGCGCTACCGTGAGCCGAGCGGAACGTCTCCCTCTTTCGTGTCTGAGGGGAGATATTTGTTCCCAATACCTCAAAATCAGATGGCCATCTCGTCAGGCCTCTACGTCCAAAATCCTGGCTACTGACCCCATCGTCAGCAGTGTGAGCGGGCGCACGGCCTGGCGCGGCACCAAACGAAACAAGGTGTGGTCAAAATTCCACCCCCGTCTTGTCTTTGTTGCCGCTTTTTTGCACTATATTTAATATGATTTTCGTCAAACACTAAGAGCCCATGCACTACCTGCTCATCCGAAACGCCAAATTGGCCGAGCTGCCTCCAGAACAGTCGCTCACTTCCATCCTGGTGTGCGGGGGGCGCATAGTCGGCATAGGGCAGAACATTCAGCATCCACTCACGGACACGGACACTGTCGACGCCGCCGGCCGATACGTCATCCCGGCCCTCTTGGGGCTCAGCCGCCCTAGGCCGCAGAGGGTGGATCCCGACGTGATTCAAGAGCTCAATTTTGAGAACGCCACGGCGGGCATCGTCACCATCATGACCGTCTCTGCCGATATTGAGGATAACATCGCCGAGATGGAGTCTCTCCCCGCGCCATTGCTCAACTACGCCTTCCATTTCCCACTGCGCCAGGTGGTCCTTGACGACGCTCGCAAGCTGCGGCGCATCATGCTGATTCACGGCGTGGCCACGGCCATATTACGTTTTGGCGAGGAGCGCAAGGCCGAGGTCTCCACTTTGGAGCCCAACATATCGGCGGCCAGGGAGCTGGGGCTCATGGTGCTTTATGACCTCCGCGGCGTCGTGGAACCTCTGGAGAGGCTGGCCAAGCTGGAGTGCCTGTGCGAGGTCTTGGCCAGCGACGCCGCCAACCGCGCCTATGTGGTGGGCGTTGAGCGGGCCGATGAGCTCAAGCTTATGGAGGGGTTGCGTGGCAAGTGCGACGTGGCAGTCCATCTTTGCTTCGATCCATTCGGGGCGCATGCGTCAGAGGGTGAGGCGCTGACTTCTGAGGAGGTTGTGGCTGCCTTGCGCGGTGGCGACTGGTGCTCACTTGGTTTGGCATATAGCGCAAGCAAGGCTCTCAAAGAGAGGTGGCCGGACATGACACCAGAGATAGTCTCGCGAAACAAGTTGCCCTTGCTCAACGCATTGCCGCTGCAGAGGCCGCTCTCTGTCGCCGAGTTGGCGGAGTTTGCCATGGCGCGCCCGGCCAGGTTCGTGGGGCTTGGCCCGTCACTTGGCACCGTGGGGGTGGGTATGTCTGCCAACTTCATTGTCTGGGACCCTGCCGTGGCCGACGTGGCAAGGCTCGCGGCTCCTGGTGGCGGGGTGCAGGAGGTGCCGCTCTCGGGGCGTGTAGACTATGTCATAATGAACGGGCAAGTTGTTGTGGGTGAGAAGTTTTTGCCACAAAATGTGTGCGGCGTCCATTCCTATGCACGCATTGTATAGAGCCTCCCTCTTATATTTAACATTTGCTATGTTGCTGACAATGAGGATGTTGAGATGCCGTGGTTTTAAACGTAACATTATTTTCTCTCTTTTAACGCCGCCGCTTTCTCCTTTTGTCTTCGGCAGACTAGCTTTGCGTCAGTAAAATTTCTCTCGCCAGGGCTCCAGGCTGAGGTCAATCCTCGCTATGCCGCTTTGTGGCACGGGTTCTGTCTGGGGTCGATACCGTGGCGGGCTTCCGCCCGCGGTTAGTGAGATGCGGTTTCCTTGCCTTGTGCCAAGTTGCCGCGTGGTGGCGGGGGAGAAATTAAAACTGATGACAAAGAACAGTCTAATTTGCAGCCTTGGTCTCGCCGCGTTGGCCATCGTCTTCACGTCGAGCAAGAAGGAAAACGAAGAGAACGTCTATTTTGACGAGATTCAGTCCCTTGGGAGGGAGTCTCTCGTCAGTGGCGGGGAACTGCCCGCTGACTCGCTTAAGGGGAAGATGCTTATTGTCAGCTTTTGGGCCTCATATGACCCCATGTCGCGCATCAACTCTTTCAATCTGTTGGAAATCAACAACCGCTACTCAGCAGCGTCTTTTGATGGCGGTGAGGGTCTTAGCGTCGTTTGCGTCTCGCTAGACACTTTCCGATCCCCTGTGCTCAAGGCCATTGAGGCCGACGGCACGTCAGATTTTTTTCATGTGTGCGACTTGCGAGGCGAGGATTCGCCGCTTGCTCGCAGTTTCGATGTCAATCGTCCCGTAAACCTCTTGGTGAGTGCCGATGGGCGCATCTTGGCCCGCGACTTTGGCACAAGCGTCATCTCCGACGCCCTCAATATGCTGCGTCGCTGATTTCTCGCGCTCCCCAAGGCAGACGGGAAAATGTCTCGCTTCCGTCATGTCAAACAATAACGCCTTCCGATGCCTTTGGGCTTCTTTGCTCCTTCTCCTGCTCTCCGTCTCCGGGGCGGCGCAGTGCGCCGGCCGCACTTTGGCCGTCGGGGATAAGGCCCCTGACATTGTCGTCTGCGGGGTCGATGGCAAGCCTTTGCGGCTTAGCTCGCTCCTCGGGAAAGTGGTGTTGGTAGATTTCTGGGCGTCTTGGTGTGGCCCGTGCAGGGCTGAGAACCCTAAACTTGTCAAGTGCTACAACGCCTTCCGTGGCGGCAAGTGTGGCAAGGGTTCCGGGTTCGAGATTTTTAGTGTCTCGCTAGACGTCTCTGACGAGCGATGGCGCAAAGCCGTCAAGGCCGATCGCCTGCCATGGCCGTCGCACGTGTGTGACAAGGGCGGGTGGCGCAGCAAGCCCGCGTTGGCCTACGGCGTGCGGGAGATGCCCGCCAATTTCCTCATCGACTCCAAGGGCGTGATATTGGCCACCAACCTTTCGGGAGACGATTTGTGGAACTATCTGAGCGCCCTCTTCAAGTGACAAAATGTCATGCACTGACATTGCGCATGGGGCGGCTATGACATAGTCGCCCCATTGTTGTGAGACAAAGTGGCGCATATCTGCCAAAACGGCAAACATGGCTCTTTTGGCAACGCTTTTGCTTCAAGACGGGCGGCTTGTAGTGTGGAATAAAAAACAAGATATATGGACAAAAAGCAAAATATGCAGGACGAGGCCAAGGCCGACGTGCAGAATGAGGCGCAAGAGCAAAAGCCCCAGCCCGAAAAGCAGGAGCAACCCCAGCCAGAGGCCAAGGGGCAGGAGCAGCCAGAGACTGCGCCCGAGGCTGAGAAGAAGGCCGAGCCCGAGCCCGAAGAGTCTGAGGTGGATAAGCTCAAGAAGCAGCTTGCCGATCTTAACGACAAGTATATGCGCACATGTGCGGAGTATGACAACTACCGCAAGCGCACGGCCCGCGAGAAGGCCGACCTGATCAAGAGCGCTGGCTCCGAC
>CAKUYZ010000074.1 GCA_934717675.1 uncultured Bacteroidales bacterium | reverse complement strand
GACTATGCCCATGCGGTCGAAGCCGTTGATCACTATCTCCACGAGGTAAGACAGCACCTTGTGGCTCTCCCATTGCGCCGAGACGATCCTGTTGCCGCGGCTGCTCATGAGCTTTATGGCGTTCGGGCAGGCCCTGGAGTGGAGCACCATGGAGCCGTCTTCGGCAACGTAGGCCACCACATCATCCCCTGGTATGGGTTTGCAACACGGCGCGATGGTGTAGCGCAGCTGCCCCTCGTCTTCGTCTGATATGACTACGTTTTTGCCCTTGGGGAGCTTGGCGTCGTCTGCCTTCTCGTCATCGGCCTTGCCACCAATGCCAAAGTTGAGATGCCATATCTTAATCCACTTGTTCGATGTTTTTTGCCGAAGCGCCTTCTCCAATCCCGATATGTCTGTGGTGCCGGAGCCGACACTGTAATACATGTCGTCTTTAGAATCGAAATGATAGTGGCTCAACATCTTGTGCAGGATGCGCGCGTTGATTGACAGCTTCACCTTTGCCAACTCGTCGGCCACCATCTGCTCACCCATCTCAATGGCTTTGCGCCGCTCCTCTTTAAAAGCCTCTCGGATGCATGTCCGCGCCTTGGCAGTGGTGCAGAAATTGATCCACTCGTATTTAGGTTTCTGGTTATCACTGGTTATGATTTCGACCTGGTCACCGCTTTTGAGGACATAGCTCAAAGGCTCCAGCTTGTAGTTTACCTTGGCCCCGATGCAGTGGAAACCAATTTTCGAGTGTATCTCGAAAGCGAAATCGAGCGCAGTGGACCCCACGGGCATGACTCTCATATCTCCCTGCGGGGTGAAAATCATCAGCTCTTGCGAAAACAGATTGAGCTTGAAAGCGTCGAGGAACTCCATAGAGTTTTGCGAGGCCGTGTCCAGCATCTTCTTGATGCCCTCAAGCCACGCGTCAATCTCCGTGTCTCCTTTCCCCCCTTTATATTTCCAGTGAGCCGCCAAGCCGCGCTCCGCTATCTCGTCCATCCTCTTGGAGCGGATCTGAATCTCGACCCAACGCCCCTCAGGACTCATAACCGTGGTATGCAATGCCTCATAGCCGTTGCTCTTGGGAGTGCTGACCCAGTCGCGCAGGCGGTCAGGGTTGGGGCGGAAGAGGTCGGTGACCATGCTATAAATGTCCCAGCACTGCGTCTTCTCCGGCAGGTCGGCCTTAGGCTCGAAGACGATGCGCATGGCAATGATGTCATATATCTCCTCAAACTGCACACCTTTCTTCTGCATCTTGCGCCAGATGGAGTAGATTGACTTGGTGCGCGCCTTCATCTCATAGGTATATCCGTTGGCGTCCAAAGACTTACGTATGGGTGCCTGAACACTGTCTATGACACACTGAAAGTCTCGCTTGAAGGTCTGGAGGCGGTCAAAGATCTCCTGATATACCTTGGGTTGCTCGTTTTTGAGGCTAAGGTCCTCCAACTCCGTCTTGATGGCATAGAGGCCGAGACGATACGCCACCGGCGCGTAGACATATAGTGTCTCAGCAGAAATGCGGTATCTCTTGTGGTCGGGCATGGAGTTGAGCGTCCGCATGTTGTGCAGCCGGTCGGCCAACTTAATGAGGATGACGCGCACGTCCTCAATCATGCTCATGAGGAGTTTGCGGAAATTCTCGGCTTGGAGAGACTCCTGCTGGTCCATGACCACGTCCAGCTTGGTGAGGCCGTCAACAATTTGCGCCACCTTGGGGTTGAAGACTTGTTCCAGATCTTGAAGCGTAATCTCGGTGTCCTCGACCACATCGTGGAGCAAGGCGGCCGTCACGCTCGTGGCCCCCAGGCCAATCTCCTCCGCCACTATGCGCGCCACCGCCACAGGGTGGAAGATGTATAGCTCCCCGCTTCGCCGCCTCATGCCGCGGTGGGCATCGTTGGCCAACTCGAACGCCTTGCGGATCATCTGTACGCTCTCTTCGTTCTTGTGGCACAAAGGGTTGCGCATAATGATGTCTTGCACCATTGATCGTGCCAGCTCCTCGTCTTGCTCCGTCGTATTCTCTTCGCTCATAAAATGCTTGTTGTGAAAGCCCAATTCCCCACTTTTCTCACCGTATCAGCGTTACGGAGCCCTTGCGGCGGAACGTCACGCCGCGCTCATATCCGGCCGCCTTGGCCACGAAATAGTACGTGCCGGCTGCCGCGTCACGGCCATTCTCACGGCCATCCCACCCCTCCGCGGGGTCTGATGAAGAGAAGACTCGCCTCCCCCACTTGTTATATATGGTAAGCTCGTAACTTTTGAGAGACCGAAACGCCGGCAAGAAGATGTCGTTGACCCCGTCGCCATTGGGGGTGAAAGCGTTAGGGAACTCCAACGCAGCCTCGCTCACCGTTATGGAGACGGAAGAATCCGTGCTGGCGCAACCCGTGGCCTCGTTGGTTACGGTCAGCGCGACGCTGAACGTCCCAGGCCGTTGAAACTGATATACAGGGTTCTCGTCATATAGCCTGGCCAAGCCGCCCATGGCCCATTCCGACACCGTGAAAGCGCCGCGCGAGGTGTTGGTGAAGACCAACTCGGCCGGAGCCGACAGAGCCTCGCCATCGGCCGTAGCCTCGTTGGGCGCACCCTCCTTTCGGCTTGAGAAACTGAAGCCAGCGCGCACGCCAGGCGTAGTGACGGTGTCTGACACGGAGACGGAGTTGAACGCCTGATTCACGGCCCGCAACGTGAGGACGCACTCGCCATAGAGGCCCTCCAAGGCCGCCACGCTGTCTTGCGCAGCCAAGATGAGACTATCCGCCACCTCCCACTGGAACACAATGTCTTGCGCAAGCGAATGCCCTCCAAAACTGACCGGCGGCGCCGCGGCCGAGGCGCGGACATAGGCAGCGTTACAGTCTGCCGAATCTACTGACATGGAGACGACAGAGGGCTCGGGGCTAAGCCACCACAAGCGGGCGACACCGGCTTCGGAACGAGCCTCATAGAGACCCTGACGCGAGACCATAAGGGTGTCGGCTCGCCCGGCCGAGACCTTCAAGACCTCCGGCACAGTCTCGCCATCGGCAGAGAAGAGCCACAAGAAGCCGCTCGGCGCGGAATCCGGCAGACTGAAAGACATGCTCGGCGCGCCATCTCTCGAAAAGAGGCATACGCTCTCGCCATCGACCTCTGTGCGCATGGCATAGCCGTCTGGCACAAGGTGTTGGGCGGAGACGACAAGCGGGGTCGCCATCATCGCCGAGGCCAAAAGCGCACGGCGGAGGGCGAGCCACATATCATTGAATTCAGGTAACATCTGGCCAATGTAAAACAATCGCTAAAATACATATAATAGCGAGAAAGTGCAACCTGCGCCGCCAACTTGGCCATTGGAGGGAGCGTCAGAAAGCCATCTTCAGGCCCCCATTTTTGCCCCACAAGGCGACCATTTATTTGTAAATTTTTGTTTATCTTCGCCACGAGAGTTTTGTCGGCAGGGCACGGAGCGCAAGCCCGTGCGCCCTGAAAATTGTGATCTGAAACCGAAAAACGGCGGCGCACCCAGACCCTGTCAATCTGAGAAGCCGCCCAAACGCAAAAAATTAACAACAAAACAGAATGACTACTGCAATAATCACAGTCTTCGTCATCGGCTACCTCTTCATAGCGTTAGAGAGCGTGACGAAGGTGAACAAGGCGGGCGTGGCCCTGCTGATGGGCATAGCCTGTTGGGTGCTGCTCCTCATGGGGGCGTCGGAATATGGGCCCGCCATAATAGACAAGGTGGTGCAGCTTGGCGGCATGTCCGCGGAAAGGGCGGCCGAGGCCAAGGCGAACTTGGCCGGGTATATGAGCACCGACCTCTTCCACCACTACCTTGGCGAGGTGTGCGAGACCATACTGTTCTTGATGGGCGCCATGACTGTGGTTGAGACCGTGGACAGCCACGGCGGCTTCCGCTTCGTCAAGACCGCCCTCTACACCCCGAACCCCAAAGCCTTGCTGTGGAAAGTGGCCGTCATGACGTTTTTCCTCTCCGCGGTGCTGGACAACATGACAACCTCCATCGTGATGATCATGGTCTTGAAAAACCTGATAGCCGACCGGGATACGCGCATGAAGTTCGCCGGCCTTGTCATCATTTCGGCCAATGCGGGCGGCGCGTTCTCGCCGATTGGCGACGTGACCACCATCATGCTGTGGATCAAGGGTTGCGTATCGACCACAGGAATCATCACCGGCATTTTCATCCCATCGGCCATATGCATGATTGTGCCGGCGCTCATAATCATGTTCTCCCTTAAAGGGATCATATCCGCCCCGGCCAACAGCGAAAACATCGGGAGTGAGAAACCCCTGTTCCGCCCCGCCATGCGCAACGTCATCTTCGCCCTTGGCGTAGGAGGCCTCGTCTTTGTGCCGTTTTTCCACAACCTCACGGGCCTGCCTCCCTTCATGGGCGTGCTGCTGGTCCTGGCCTTGCTGTGGATTGCCACGGAACTCATAATTGACGCCCACCACAAGGATCAAGAGGAGTATGAGAAAGCGAGGATATCGAGCATAATAAGCCGCATCGACATGTCCACCATACTGTTTTTCCTCGGCATCCTCGTGGCCGTTGACGCCGTTGCGGCCACAGGTTCGCTGGAGTATCTGGGTCAGTGGCTGAACCATAACGTGGGTAACATCTACATTGTGGACTCCGTCGTCGGCGTCTTCTCGTCGGTGGTGGACAATGTGCCCCTTGTGGCGTCGGCCATGGGCATGTATCCCATCGCAGACGCTGCGGCCGTGGCGGCAGACCCGCTCATGGCGAACTATGTGCAAGACGGCCTCTTCTGGGAGCTGCTCGCCTATTGCGCCGGCACTGGCGGGAGCATCCTCATCATTGGCTCGGCCGCCGGCGTGGTGGTGATGGGACTGGAGAAGATAAACTTCATCTGGTACTTGAAAAAATTCTCGCTCCTGGCGCTCTCTGGCTATTTCGCCGGCGTGCTGTGGTATTGGTTTGAGAAGACTGTGCTTGTCGGGATATTTGGCTAACAATTTTAGGCAAGAAGATATTGGCGGGTCGTCATGTGAAAAGTGCCGGCTCGCCTTTTATTTTCACGGCTCTCGCACATTTAACACAAAAAGATTTCCGTCACAGAGATTTTTTTCATTAACTTCGTCCCTAAGAAAATTCCTTAGTATCTATGAACAAATTTCTCTCACTCACGGCGTTGTTGGTCACAATTGGCTGCGCGTCGGCAACAGCACAGACATTTTATGAGCTTCGCTACGTAGGCCCCGAGGACAAGGAGGAATACGTGGGTCTGATGATGCACTTTGACGACCAGAATTGTCAGATGCGCATTGTCAACTCAGATATGGTGGCCAAAGACGAGGTGGCCAAGGCCGACTATATCAACGAGGTGGAAGACAAGGAAGACGCCAACGACATGGGCGTGATGTATTATCAGCCAGAAGACGAGAGCGGCATGCCGTTCCTGATCTGGACATGGCAAAAAGACGACGCCAGCGACCTCAGCGAGAAGCCCTACGTGGCTTTCGACATTGAGAACCCCGACGGCTGGTTCGAGGCCGACTACTTCCAAGAAATCTCCATCGCGGATATGGACGAGGAGTATGTGGGCCAGTTCTTCGGCCCCGCTGAGCCAGAGTGGAAAATGATAACGCAGGGCATCGCCCTCTTGCGCCAGCAAGGCGGCGACACGCAAGATGACAACGACACGGATCAAGACGACGCCGTGGCCAGCGACGCCCCCACGCTCCACTTCATCATGGCGGCCAACACCAACGTGTCTGACATCGGCGCGGCCTGCAAAGTTGATCTGAGCAACGCCCAAAGCGAGTTTCGCGGCATTGCCCACGCACTGGGCCTCAACTACTCCGAGAACATCATTGCCGG
Organism: uncultured Bacteroidales bacterium; assembly: GCA_934717675.1. Lineage (GTDB taxonomy): Bacteria > Bacteroidota > Bacteroidia > Bacteroidales > Marinilabiliaceae > W3P20-009. Next base: position 2,842 of record CAKUYZ010000074.1, on the reverse strand, counting down.
CAACAACTACGGTCGCCAAAACCTGTTTGACACGGTGGACAACCTGAAGGCGGCAAACAACGACATTGTGGTCTTCATATACAGCGGCCACGGCTTCCGCTTTGACGACCAAAAAGACTACTACCCCAACCTGGATCTTACAGCCACGTCTTATGACAACCTGACGGACAACTACGTGGCCCTGTCTGACGTGTATAGCGTCTTGAAGAACAAGGGCGCGCGGCTGTGCCTGGTCTTCAGCGACTGCTGCAACAGCAAGATTGGGCAGAACCGCCCCGTGGTGGCCAGCAACTCGCTCTTCTCCCGCAACAACACGAGCTATGACAAGACCAAGCTCAAGAAACTGTTCCTGGAGAGCCAAGGCAGCGTGATCGCCTCCGCCGCCCAACCTGGCGAATACTCGTGGTGCGGCATGAATGGCGGTTTCTTCATGCTCAGCCTCATTGAGAGCCTACGCAACGAGATAAGCGCCTTTGAGGACACCGACCCCAACTGGGACGAGCTGGTGAACAACGCCATTGCCGCCGCCGCAAAGAAAAGCGAGGGCAACAAAGCCTGCGAGAAGCAGAACGGCATGAAGTTCGTCCAGGTCAAGAGCGTCAACCTCTAACGGGCAGGGCATGAGCCACAAGAGAACCCTGGCCACACTGGCGACCCTCTGCGCCTCGTGCGCGCTCGCCTTGGCGCAATATGACTTCGCGCCAGGGGAAGCACACGGGCAGGCCGTGACGGTGACCCGAGCCAACGCCCGCAGCGAGGCCGACGCCAAGGCTTTGGCCGACTCTTTCTGGCCAAAGAGCAGAGGCGCGGCGCAAGTGACGCAAACGCTGACGCACACAGAGCGCGACTCGGCAGACAACCATCCGTATTACTACGTCTTCAACCGCGGCAACGACCAAGGATTCATAATAATAAGCGCAGACTCGCGCTCGAAGAAGGTCTTGGCGTATAGCGACAGCGGCTCGTTTGACGTTGACGGCGCGCCGGAGCAGATGAGAGCTTGGATGCGCGGCTGCAAGACCGAGCTTGGCAGCATTGACCTGACGCCAGACTCTTTGCTGAAAATGGACTTGGGCGAGAGGGTTCTATCGAAAGGCAAGGCACGGGAGTCGCAGAGCTTCGCCTCGGAAGTGCGTCCGTTGCTTGGAAACATAAACTACTCGCAAGAGTTCCCCTACAACAACATGTGCCCCGTGTTCTCGGGCAAGAGGAGTGTGACGGGATGCGTGGCCACGGGAGCCACCACCATAATGCGCTATCACCAATACCCGCGCCGCCCGACAGGCCAACAGCACTCATACCGGTGGAAAGGCCGCACCATAAGCGCGACATACAACACGGCGTATGACTGGGGCAACATGCTGGCCTCTTACAAAAATGCGCAACCAAGCACGGCTCAGCAAAACGCCATTGCCAAACTGATGTCTGACGCCGGCGTGAGCTGCGACATGGAGTACACCCCCACGAACAGTGGAGCGCAAGCGGCCAAGATGGCGGAACAGATGGTGCGAATGTTCGGGTTCGACCCCGCCATTGTGGAATATAGGCGTTCGTGGTTCAACCAACAGGAGTTCGCCTACTACCTGAAGCGCGAGCTGAACGCAGGCCGCCCCGTGCTGATGGCTGGATGGGGTGGCGGCGGCGGACACTGCTTCGTGTGCGACGGCTACGACACCAACGGCCTCTTCCACATCAACTGGGGTTGGAACGGCAAGAGCAACGGATATTTCGCCCTCACGAACCTCAACCCCTACGCCCTGGGCACAGGTGGAGGCAAAGGCGGCGGGTATAGTGACGACGTGTGGTTTTGGGGCGGCATCCAACCGCCGACAGGCAAGACAAAGAGAATGCACTTCTTGAGCCAAGAGACGTATTCTTGCCCCTTGAACTTCAACAAGGGGCAGAATTTCACGCTCACCTCTAAGAAGATCAACAACTTCGCACGCTACGACACTTTCGATGGGAAAGTGGGTCTGGGCCTCTACCAAAACGGCAAGTTGGTGAAGATTGTTGGTTCGACGCCAATGCAGATAAAGCCGAACTATTATTTCTACACTTGCAAAGTAACGGGCAACATCCCGACGAACACACCGGCGGGAAGATACCAGCTTGTGGTGATGTCTTGCCACAACGCAGAAAATGTGTGGCGACCAGTCTTATGCGGCGTGTCAAACAGCATGGACGTGACCATATCGGGGCAAAAAGTGACGATGAAATTCATCACGGCCGGCCACACGTACGACCTGCCGGAGACATCGACAAAGACCGCAAGCCAGGCCAATGACGGCGGCACAAATGGCGGCAACGCCGCAAAAGTGACCTCCGCGCCGCAGCTGACCAAGGCCATGAGCGTCTCGGCAGACGGCGAAGGAAACATGACGGTGACGGCATCGGTCAAGTCTGCGCAAACATTCTCTGGCAAGATGGGCCTCTACCTCTATGATGACCTGACGGCCAAGCCCGAACTGCTGAAATCGCGCATGGTGACGGCCGACGCCGAAGCCTCAAAAGCCACTTTCTGCGGCACCACGAGCCTCGCGCCGGGCACACACTACGCCATCCTGTATTACATGACGCCAGAGGGCAAATGGGCAAGGACCGAGCCTAAGGCCTACTCGCAGGTGGAATTCACAATAGAGGAGACAGAAGAGGAGGAGAAGACTGATGACGAGTACTACAACATAGCCCCAGGCGAAGACGGCGGCAAGAGCCACTACACGCTGGCCGACATCCGCTCCATGAGCGATGATGAGTTGCGCTCGCTCTTGGCCGAATTGTATGGCGATGAAGAAAGCCAGACATTCAGCAAAGCCGCAGGCGATGACGAGAAATATGATTTCTC
>CAKUYZ010000073.1 GCA_934717675.1 uncultured Bacteroidales bacterium | reverse complement strand
CTACATGTCTTTCAGAGGCGTGTTCCCTGCCGCCTCCGCTCCTTTCTCTCGCATGGCGTCGGTCGTGGCGCACATCTTGGCGAAGTCGTCAGACGACGTGAGGTGGATCTTGTCATCATCGCCCAAGGCGTCCAATTGGGCGCAGACGAGGTTTGGCGTGATTTCACTTGCGTCGATGGCGGGGATGAACGTCCGCGGCTCGTTGTCTCCGTCCGTCTTGAGCTCGGCCAGCAGCCCCGCCGACTTCAGCCTCTCGGCAAGGAAAAAATACAGAGGCTGCGAAATTTCCATCTCCTCGGCCATCTCCAATCCGCTAGGCCTATGGCCTTGACTTTCAAATGCCTTCACGGTCTTATACATAATCAACAGAGACAGGCGGCGGCGCAGGTTGGCGCTCACCATCCTCACGCCATGCTCCATGCTGTAGCGGCTCACGTTCTGTATTGAGAACGCAATCTTACAGCCAGCCAAGACTATGGTCCACGTGAGCTGCAGCCAGGCCAGCAGCAGCGGCAAGAATGCGAAGCTGCCATAGATGGCGCCCGCGCTGTTCATGCCTATCTGGAACGTGATGTAGGCCCACTGGACAAGCTGAAAAGCGGTGCCAGTGATGATGCCAGACACCACCGCCGCCTTGATCTGGACCTTGGTGTTTGGCAAGACAAGGTAGAGAAGTGAGAAGACAAGCCACAGCATAACATATGGGGCGAAGCCCAGCAGCAAGTCTTGCAAAGGGGAGAGCGAGCCGTTAAGGTACTCCTTGAGCGATGAGCGGAGTACTATGTTGGCGCTGAGGGCCATGATGAGCAGGATGGGGGTGAAGATCATTATGCAGACATAGTCCGTCAACTTCCTCACCATTGAGCGCGACGAGCGCACGCACCACATGGCGTTGAATGCGGCCTCGATGTTGTTCAGCAACTTGAAGACGGAATAGAGCAGCATGACGACACCCACTCCGGCAATGATTCCACCCTTGGTGTTCTCCAACGCGCCCGTGGCGAAGCCCATAACGTAGTTTGTCAGCTCGTCAGAGTTGAGGTTTTGGCGCAGATAACTCGTCAGGAGGCTCTCCAGCCCAAACCCCTTGGCTATGGCGAAAGCCAACGCGAGGGCCGGCACGAGAGACAGCAAAGTGTAATATGTAAGAGCCGAGGCCCTGATGGTGGCTTTCTGCTCAATAAACTCGCGGATTGTCATGACCACGATTTTTAGCACGCCATAGGCGGAGCGCGTCAGGCGGCCAAGCTCTGACGAGTCTTTCCGCCAAAGCCCTGTCTCAATAAACTCGCGGCATCGGCTTATGATGTTATTGCTGTTGTTGCTCATGGGTGTCAGTGCAGATGTCTCTGGCTCTGTGTTTTGTGGTGGCGGGGAAAATATAATCCCTCGGCCGACTGGGCGAGCCTTGCCCGCTTGCGACCGAGGGATTTCTCTTTCTTCAAATGTTGCCAGCCGCAGGCTTGAGCCATACGGCCTGTCATTTGAGCCTTATGGCTACTTCTTTGCAGCAGTTGCGTCAGCGGCGGCTGCAGCGGCTGCTGCCACGGCGGCGCGGGTAGACTTGACGGCTGCTACGACAGCGCTCTTGGCGTTGAGGATATCAAGATTGTCGTAGTGGAGGTCGCCTACCTTTATGACCTGGCCAAGGCCGAGGTTGGTGATGTCTACGTCGAGAACATCGGGCAGGTTGGCCACGAGACCCTTGACGTTGAGCTTGCGCATCTCGACCTGGAGCTTACCACCGGCCTTGACGCCCTCACTGTGACCAACAATGTTGAGGGGCACGCCAATGGTGACAGGCTTGTCATCGCTAATCTGAAGGAAGTCAACGTGCAGGATTCGCTCCGAGATGGGGTGGAACTGAATGTCCTTCAAGATTGCCTTCATTGCCTTGCCGTCAACGGTGAGGTTGACGATGTATACGTTGGGGGTGTAGATGAGGCCGCGGAAGTCAGCCTCTGGGACAGAGAAAGCAATCTCCTCCTCGCCACCGTAGACGATGCAGGGGATGTTGCCATTGCGGCGGAGCTCTTTGGCGGCTTTCTTGCCACCGCACTCACGCTTCGTTCCTTTGATGTCAAAAGTTTGCATTACGCGTTGTTAAATTGTTGTGTTACTCAAAATTAAGTCTTGGTGCACTCTCTGCACTGCATGATAAGCTTAATCTCCCATCACACTTTGCATCTTAATGCGCTGCAAAGTTACTATTTTTCTTCTTTGTTTGCTCTTCCAATGTGGTCTTTGCCTGCATTTCTTAACGCCGACTTGGCTGTTGGCGGCACACTCCCGCCCGCATATGTCGGCCACCGCAAGTGTCTTGGCTGCGGTACTGGCCTTGCGCCATTGGGGCGGGAGTCGCGCTTTCCAAAGCGTGAAGACCCGCCCTGCGGCAATTCGCGGGGCGGGCCTTGCTTTGTCTGGCATCTTTCTCCTCTACTTGCGGAAGAGGAAGTGCTTGGTTATGGTCTCGTTGTTGTATACGCAAGCAATGGTTTCGGCAAACATGTCGGCCACGGACAGCACTTTGATCTTGTGGCTCTGCTGGCGCAACGGGATGGAGTCCGTTATGATGACTTCCTGCACCTGCGACCGCTCAATGTTGTCGAACGCCGGGCCAGACAGCACGCCGTGCGAGGCGAATGCCCTGACGCTCAACGCGCCCTGCTCCATCATCTTGTCCGCAGCGGCGCATAGGGTGCCGGCGGTGTCGATCATGTCGTCGAGCAATATGACGTTCTTGCCCTTGACGTCGCCAATCACGCGCATCTCACCCACCACATTTGGGCGAGGGCGGTGCTTGTGGCATATCACCATCGGCACGTCAAAATATTTGGCATAGCTGTTTGCCCTCTTGGAGCCGCCGGCGTCTGGCGAGGCCATGACCATGTCAGAAAGGCCAAGCTGCTCGATGTAAGGCACGAAGATGGTGGACGAGTAGAGGTGATCCACCGGGATGTTGAAGAAGCCTTGGATCTGGTCGGCATGGAGGTCCATGGTGATGACGCGATCCACGCCGGCCGCTGTCAAGAGGTCGGCCACGAGCTTCGCGCCTATGGCGACGCGGGGCTGATCTTTGCGATCCTGACGGGCGAAGCCGAAGTAGGGGATCACCGCGTTGATGCTGGCGGCGGACGCGCGCTTGGCAGCGTCGATCATCATGAGGAGCTCGAAGAGGTTGTCCGAGGGTTGGAACGTGCTCTGAATCAAGAACACGTGCGAGCCACGGATGGTCTCGTTGTACATCGTCGTGTACTCGCCGTCTGAGAAGAGCAGTTTGTTAACTTTGCCAAGTTCCTGCCCAAAAGAGGCGGCAATTTTCTCGGCCAGGTATTTTGTTGCCGAGCCCGAGAAGATTTTGACGGATGATTGAGGTTGCATTGCTATGCCTTGTCTTAATTATTGGTTGCGCTGGGCCGCGCCGTCCGCCAGGGGCGAACTGTTGTTGGCTCCGCGCCCGCAAAAGTAGCAAAAAACTCTTTGGGAAAAGATGATTTAAAGGCATAATTGTCCCAAAACGGGCGTTATGCCCTGTTCGCATTGGCGAGCCTGGGGCGAGGCTCCAAACAAGGCGTGGCGGAGTGTTTGTCGTCTTACGGCAATGTTTGAACACCTTTTGCACGCATGCGTCTAATGCGGCAGACGTGGCGCGGCATGCTTTAATCAGCGAAATGGGTATGGCGCAAATGCGTATGAGAGAGTGCGCAAGCTAGACGACGGAGGGCGGCGGATCACACATATTGCGTTCCGCCGCCCTCCGTTTGCGTCTGCGCATGGGCCCTACGGGTTATATCTGCTGCCTTGCAGCACCTCTTGCGCGTCCGGCATTTCCATCAGTTGGCCAAGTGAGACGTCTGGGTGGTTTTTGACGTAGCCGCGCACAATGTTATAAGCGCAATATGTGGCCGCGCGGCCGGGCGATTTGTTGCCGAAATATGACGTGAACGGCCCTTCGTTCACAATCTTGCATTTGTCTTGCATTGAGGTGCTATACAATAATTTGTGTTCCGCCAAGTAGGCCCACATCCTTGCCTCGTTAGCCTTGCACCACTCCACCTGCTCCTTCGTCATGCCAAGCAGTGTTGGCTCGTCAATGTCCGGTATGCAGCGGCGTGTGGCGTAGAGCGTCTTGCCCTGGTAGATGAGCGCGGTTAAGACGTCGTCTTTGCCCGACGTCTCCGGCATGGTGGAGTATATCCACGCTTTCACAAGGTCGCTGACCAGCCAGTTGAGATCTCGTGTCTGGCGCGCGTAGACGGGAATCTGAAGCCACTCGTAGAAGCGGCACTTCGGCCCCAGATAATGCTCTATGCCAAATGATATGTAGGTGGAGTCTACAAACATGCGGTCGTTGAAGCCTGAGAAGTGGCAATACACGTCAGCGGGGACAGGCTTGCTCGGGAAGAGAGCTGCGAAGCAGCTGAAGGCGTCGGATATGTCGCCATCGGCGTCCAGCCTGTCGTAGACGCTGTCGCACGCCGCCATCACCTCGTCATTCTCATCAACGCTCAAAAAACGTTCCAGTTCCGCTGAGAATCCCGCGTCGCCAGGCCGCCCTATGCGCAGCTCGCCTGCGCAAAACGTGTCGAAGTAGCCGCCATATTTGCGCTCCAAGCGGGCTGCCAGGCTGTCGGCGCTTATTGGGCCACAGTGCATCAAGTCCTTGTAAAACGGTTTGACGCTCAGGCTGATCTCGTGTCCGCTGGTGTCTGGGTGGCGAAACTCGCCATTGCACGCCGCTAGGCCTGTGGCAACTATGGCGGCGAGGCTGGCGCCTGTGAGGCTGTGCTTCGTTAGCATGGCTCGGAAGTTTGCCTTTAGGCCTGGTTTTTGCTCTTCTCGGCGAATGCCTTGGCCTGCTCTGCTATGAGCGCTGCGTCATCAAAGTAGTTGATGCGCATGGCTTTGCGAACATCGGCGAGTGTCTGGGCTGCCACTCCGCGCGCCTTGTCGCACCCGCGCTTCAAGATGTTGTACACTTCCGGTATGTCCTTCTCGTATTCGGCCCGGCGGGCGCGAATGGGCTTGAGCTCCTCCTCCAATATCGCGGTGAGGAACTTTTTCACCTTGACGTCTCCCAGCCCGCCGCGGCGATAATGGTCTTTCAGCTCGTCGAGGTTGGCATATTCTGGCCAGTAGGCGGCGAAATGCTCTGGGCGGCAGAAAGCGTCGAGGTAGGTGAATACGGCGTTGCCCTCAATGTGGCCCGGGTCTTCCACGCGCAGGTGGGTGGGGTCGGTATACATCACTTTCACCTTCTTCTTCACTTCGGCTTCGGAGTCCGACAGGTATATGCAGTTTCCGAGGCTCTTGCTCATTTTGGCTTTGCCGTCGGTGCCAGGGAGGCGGAGGCAGGCCGCGTTGGAGGGCAGGAGAATCTCAGGTTCGACGAGTGTCTCGCCATAGGTCTGGTTGAAGCGGCGCACAATCTCGCGGGCTTGCTCAATCATGGGTTCCTGATCCTCCCCGGCCGGCACCGTGGTGGCGCGGAATGCGGTGATGTCCGACGCCTGGCTTATGGGGTAGGTGAAGAAGCCCACGGGGATGGAGGTCTCGAAGTTGCGCAACTGTATCTCCGATTTGACGGTCGGGTTGCGTTGCAGGCGTGAGACGGTGACGAGGTTCATATAATAGAACGCCAATTCGGTCAGCTCTGCCACGTAGCTCTGGATGAAGAGCGTGCTCTTGTTGGGGTCGAGCCCCACGGAGAGGTAGTCTAATGCGACTTCTATGATGTTCTGGCGAATCTTGTCTGGGTTGTCGGCGTTGTCGGTCAAGGCCTGGGCGTCGGCTATCATGATAAAGATCTTGTCAAACTCGCCGGAGTTTTGCAGCTCCACGCGTCGACGGAGCGACCCTACGTAGTGCCCCAGGTGCAGACGACCCGTCGGACGGTCGCCGGTCAGGATTATCTTCTCCTTCTTTTGGTCCATTTTGAGTGAGGATGAGGTGTGGTGGCGCGGCGCATGGCAACCGGCAGTGGCGTCGTTCGCCGCGCTGCGTTAATTTCTAATGTTCCTACGCAAAAATAGTCATTCTGCCGCAAACAAAGATGCGCATGGCCTCTTGGCGTGTGGCCAAAAGTGCCGATGGAGGTGAACGGCATCGTCTCTTGCCATTAATTGGCAGCTCTATTTTTTCTGAAAATATCTTTAATTTTCTGTGGCTGTGGATGCTCCGTTTTAGGGCTTGAAGAGTGCTTTTGTTATAGGATTGTTTTGTTTATTAGTTTGTGAATCAATAGAATATTTAAGAAAGGCAGAACTGTTCTTATGACTTGTTGGAAACAAACTATACCTCAAAAATTATCATTAGCGGGTATCTGACTTTCTAAAAGAACCTTAATTTTGTTGTTGCTGGTTTGACGAACAGGGCGAACCTGCTCCGTCAAGCGGGCGACAAATCAATAATACGTCTTATGATAAACAATCAGAGAATCAAACAAAGCAGCAGATTTGCGCTAGTGGCGTGGCTGCTGGCCTTGCTCCTGTGCGTGCAAGGAGTGGTGGCCTCTGACTGCCTCGCGCAGTCGCAGACTGCCAAGGGTAATGTCGTCTCTTCGTCGGACGGCCAACCCCTGCCTGGTGTAAATGTGGTTGTGAAAGGCACGACTACCGGCACCATCACAGATTTCGACGGCAACTACTCATTGTCTGTCGATAATGGCCAGACGCTCGTCTTCTCATTCTTGGGGTTCAAGAATCAGGAGGTCGTCTTTGCCGGTCAGCCCATCAATGTCTCGCTGGAGGAGGAGTCTACCGACCTTGAGGACGTGGTGGTTGTGGGCTATGGCGTCCAAAAAAAGAAGCTCGTCACTGGTGCGACTGTGCAGGTGAAGGGTGACGACGTCCAGAAACTCAATACCAACAATGCCCTCCAGGCACTTCAGGGTCAGACCCCTGGCGTGACCATCCAGTCCACTTCCGGCCAGCCTGGTTCTGCCATGAACGTCTCCATCCGTGGTCTTGGCACCGTGGGCAACAGTCAGCCTCTTTACCTTATTGATGGTATCGGTGGCGACATCACCACCCTCAACCCTGCCGACATTGAGAGCATCGACGTGCTCAAAGATGCTGCTTCCGCCGCCATCTACGGTGCGCAGGCCGCCAACGGCGTAGTCCTCGTCACCACCAAGAGCGGTAAGGAGGGCAAGGGAATCGTCTCTTATGACGGCTACTACGGCATCCAGCGCGTATACCGCCGCAACGAGGTTCTCGATGCCCGCGAGTATATGACCATCATGGACGAGGCTCGCATCAACAGCGGCGCGGCGGCGTTCAACTGGGCCAAGGAGTTCCCCGACCTCATCAATGAGGACGGCACCCCGAAGAACAATACCGACTGGCTTGACGAGGTGATCAATGACAACGCCGTCACCCAGAGCCACAACATCTCCATCACTGGCGGCAGCAAGACTGGCAACTACGCCATCTCGCTCGGCTATATGAACCAGGAGGGCGTCATTGGCGGCTCTCAAGTGTCCAACTATGACCGTTACAACTTCCGCGTCAACTCCGAGGCCAAGCTCTATGACGGCTTCCTGACCATCGGAGAGCATGTGGGTCTCGTGTGGAAGGAGCAGCGCGGCATGGCCACGGGCAACATCTACAACAACAACCTCCGCGGCGCATACGTCACCTCTCCTCTCACGCCTGTCTATGACGAGAACGGCGACTACTTCAACTCTGCCAACGAGAGCTGGAACACCAATGACGGCAACCCTCTCGGAACCATGATGATGAACCGTTACAACCGCACCAAGAATATGAGCGTCGATGCCAACATCTATGCTCAGATTGAGCCCATCAAGAACCTCAAAATCAAGACGGTCTACGGCATCAGCTACGGCGGCAGCGAATATCGCAGCTTCACCCCGAAATACAAGTTTACGGCAACGTCTGAGAACCCCAGCACCAAGGTTTCCCAGAGCCAGGGCAGCGGCATAAGCCAGGTTTGGCAGAACACCGCAAGCTACGACTTCACCATTGCGGACGACCATCAGTTCAACGTCCTCATCGGTACCGAGATGAGCAAATATGACGGCGGCAGCACGGGCGGCGACAATACTGACCTTATCACCGGTTTTGACGACTGGGGTCACGCCTACCTCGACAATACGGATGGCACCGCCAATAAAAAGGTCAGCGGCTCCCCCTATGACAGCACCCGCGGCGCAAGCTACTTCGCCCGCCTTGGTTGGAACTGGCAGGAGAAATATATGGTCAACGCCACTTTCCGCGCCGATGGCAGCAGCAAGTTCGACAAAGACACTCGCTTCGGCTACTTCCCCTCTGTCTCCGCCGGTTGGACGTTCTCTGAGGAGAACTTTATGGAGGCTACGCACTCTGTGCTCGACTTCGCCAAGCTTCGCGCCAGCTGGGGTCAGGTAGGTAACGCCAACATCAATTGTTATCAGTATCTTGCCCCTGTTACAACGTCGCAGACCAACTACAACTTTGGTGTCGGTGGCGGTCAGGACGCTTGGACCACTGGCTCTTACATTGAGCGTCTCGCAAACGCTGACGTCAAGTGGGAGACCTCTGAGCAGCTCAACATCGGTCTTGACGCTCGCCTTTTCCAGAGCCGCTTGAGCGCGACCATTGACTGGTATCAGAAGAAGACCAAGGATTGGCTCGTTCAGGCCCCGATCCTTTCCACGGCCGGCACTGGCGCTCCGTTCATCAACGGTGGCGACGTGACCAACACCGGTATTGAGGTCGCCCTCAATTGGAACGATGAGCTGTCTAACGG
>CAKUYZ010000072.1 GCA_934717675.1 uncultured Bacteroidales bacterium | reverse complement strand
CAATGACGTCCATGCTGTCTATCATACTCTCTCGCAACTGAAAATTAGGAGCCGCTCCGCGCCAGCCAACCTTTCCCACAAAGGGAGTGCCCAACGCAAAACGGACGTTGGGACAAACAGTCCGCATGGTATCTAACAACGCCCGGTACGTCTTTCTCCACTTACCAAAATCAAAAGAGCCCACGGTATCTTTTGCCACATAATACTCAATATCATTGGTGCCAATCAAGATGGTGACCAAATCTGGGCGAAGCGCCACAGCGTCAGAATCCCACCTCGCTGCCATATCCGCCAACGTATTGCCAGAGATGCCCCTATTATAAAACACGATGTCTTTCTGAGGCAGCCGGCTCTGGATCTCGGAAGCGCAGAGCATCATATAGCTGTGCCCATAAATGTGATTCATATCGCTTTGGTTGCGCTCCGCTGATGGGCGCATATCTCCGCAACTATTCCCCCACCCCCCGTCTGTGATGGAGTCTCCAATAAACAAAGCTTTCTTCACGGCACGCGCTTTCCTTGCCGCCACATCGTCAGACGCGCCTCCACAAGAACAAAGCGCAAAGGTCAACACCAAAGCACTGACCATAAGTCTTGAACTCCTCATAATACTAACTTTTTAATCAAAAATCTGTCACCACTGCTCATAATCGGCCAAGGCCTCCACACTAGTCTCCACCTCATCATCCAGGCCGGGGAAGAAGTCATAACCCGTTATCTTCTCCACCTCGTCTATGCTGTGGGTATAAAGCTCTTTCTTAGACCTTTTCCGGCCGTCTTTGGTTGTGCCTGCCTCGCCAGCGCGCTTGTCCTCATTACGGCACACGAAGCCAATGCCTTGATATTTACCATCTTTTCGAGCCAAAACTACCTTGAAGAACGCATCTGGCACTTTCACTTTATTGGCCCCGATGAACCCGGCCTTGCTCTTTTTAAAATATATAGGGCCAGTCACAATAAGCACCTCACCATATTTCACAGCCCATGCTCTGCAAGACTTCTCAATCTGATTCCACACACCAGTGTTCAACTTGCCAGCCTGAGGACAGACATTGGTGAGGAGAAAAGACTCATACATGGCATCGGCATCCCAACGACAATCTCCCGCAGGGCACAAGTGGCCACGCGACCACCCGCTGCCCTTATAGTCCGACCTGTTGGCCTTAGGGTCAGGCACCTCATCATCTTCATGGAAAGGCCCTGTCTTGGGGCGATCGACCAACTCCGCAGTGTGCTCCTTTGTCAAGTTCCAAGCCACCCAATTGGCGTTGCGAGTGTCTTTGTTATACGACACCGTGTAGCCCTTGCGGTGTAGAATCTGTTCTGACAGATCCGCCCTTGGGGCAGGCAGCAGACTTTCATCAGACAACACATGGCCAGACGATGGCAGGGGCATCTCGGCGACCTCTTCGGTTCTCCCCGTGGCCTCCGCTGCCGATGGTAACTCGCCGCGCCGCCCTAAATAGGCGCAGAAAACAACGGCGATAACAATCAGGGACAGGACATTGACCCAACTCTTTCGCTTTCTCACTTATTTATGGAATTGATGTTCAGGCAATAAAAAACCTCCCCACCAGCGAAGCGGGGAGGCATCATTGTGATGGAGTTATTCTCAAAAGCTCCACTCTGCACGCAACCTCCGCCATATGAATGAAGCAAGGCTTGCGAGGTATATAAGACCGAGGCACTAAGCCCCTCAGAGTGTCAAACCCAACGTGTGGAATGAACCACATCTCTGCACCGCTAATTTAGCGACATTTTGCAAAAAACAAGATAAAAGCAACAACCTTTTTGCCCCGGCCAACCGGCCTGAGACATATTTCACCCTCATTCTTGGTAAATTTGCGGTGTTGCGACCCGGCCCGACTGCTTTAAAGAAAGCGCACGATCAGGTTGGCCGCCCGATAAAAACATATAGCGTGAATAAAAAACTATCTCTTTTCATTCGTCAGCACCTTCTTCTCTTGGCAGCGCTGTACGTCATGACGTTTGGCGTCTCACTTTTCATTCGTTCCAACCTTGGCTCATCGGCCATCTCCGTCACCCCTCTCGTATGGAGTTCGGCCGGAGCTGACTCAACCACCGTCTTGGGGTGGCACGTGCCACAAATGACCGTGGGTGGCTACACCATTGTGATGAACTGCATCTTCGTCTTTTTGCAGATTCTCATATTGCGCCGCAGATACCAGCCATACCAGTTGTTTCAGTTGCTCATAGGCACAGTGTTTAGCGTTTTCCTAGACGTGAACATGTCACTGACCGCACCTCTCTCGGCAGGGGGCGGCGCGGCGGGCGTGGCGTGGGGATTGTTGCTCGTGGCTGTGGCCGGAGTGGTTATGGGCGTGGGCGTGGCGTGCGAGGTTCGATGCCGGTCTGTCATGATGCCGGGTGAGGGAATCCAAGTGGCCATCGCTCAAGTGACGGGCAAAGAGTTCAGTAAAGTAAAGATTGTAGTCGATACCGTACTAGTTTGCATCGGCATCGGCAGTTGCGTGATCTTCTATGGAGAGTGGCGATGGGACATTGTTGGCGTAGGCACCCTGATCTCAATGGTTTATATCGGCATAATGGTGCGCGTCGTATCTCCACACCTCGGGTGGTTTGACAAACTGCTCAACTTCCCGGCTGAGCAGGAGACCGTCAAGGCGCCCATCAGCCATGCCGACGCGCCCTTGGTCATAACCATCTCGCGACAATATGGCAGCGGCGGGCTAGAAATTGGCCAAAAGGTGGCACAAAGGCTTGGCATAAGTCTTTATGACAAGGCCATACTGGACAGCGCTGCCGCCGAGACGAAACTTTCCGCTACGGAAGTGGAGCAACGCGACCAAAATATCTCAACAGCCAAATTATTGGAAAACATCATCTTAGGAAACGACATCCCACAGGACACCCTTCTCTCTACAGATGACCGTCTGTTCGTAGCGCAGAGCCAGTTTATTCGCGAAGTCGCCACAAGCAAACCGTGTGTCATAATAGGTCGCTGCGCTGACAGTGTGCTGCGGAGGCGCATCCACACACTCCGCGTGTTCATCATGTCAGACAAAGAGTTTGCGGCCAAACGCATCGCCTCCATTGGCAAGAAAAACACAGCCGAAGCTCTAGCCGACATTGACAGAGTGAACACAGCAAGGGCAAACCACTATTGGAAATACACAGGCCACAGGTGGGGCGATGCCGAGAATTACGACATTGTCATCAACACCGGCTCAATAGGGATAGACAAAGCGGTAGACATAATTTGCGAGCTGGCGCACTAACGCGGCTCTCAAATACTACAACAAACAGGCCGGCACGCAGATTGCGTGCCGGCCTGTTTTGAATATTAGATAGCCTGTTTTGCAAGCAATATTTGTTAACTTTGATTCACCATCCCGAACCCTATATTTACACTACTTTAATGAAGAGCCCGATAATCACAGTTTGCTCTCTATTTATTGCAATTGGAGCTGACGCACAAAGTTCTGCTTATGGAGATACTCAAACTGAAATCAACAGCCCACAGGAGGCTTATTGGAAACAAAACCAAGACAGGTTTAAGCTCTACCCAACCGAGAACATCTATAACTTCCTGCAATTAGACACAAAGACAGGCAAAATAAATGTTGTACAATGGTCGTTAGATGAAGAGAAAGAATTTTCCGTAACATTAAATGGCGATGACCTATCTCTACTAGATGCCGTGAGCGGAACATTTGAACTGTACCCGACCAAGAACATATACCAATTCATACTTCTAGACAAGGTCACTGGGAGGAAATGGCACGTTCAATGGGGGTTTGAGGCTAGCAAAAGATGGATTAGGGAAATGTAGCAATCTGCGTACTATGCTGATAATAGCCAGTTTAAGTATTATTGTCGCACTGATAATAATCATATTTCCAAGGTTTCCATATCGCAAAGTATGGCGATCTGAAAGATTAGTGCGCCGAGTGCTATCAAGACTTCCCAGCGAATACATAGTGTTCAATGACTTGCTTTTTATGAGTAATGGACGCTCAACGCAAATTGACCACTTAGTCCTATCGCCATACGGCGTGTTTGTCATTGAGACAAAGGGACACGGAGGCTGGATATGCGGAGGGGAGAATTCGGAATATTGGACGCAAGTCATTTTTTATTGTAAGCACCGCTTTTACAACCCGATAAGGCAGAACGATGGCCATGTGAGATTCCTCCGTCACCTTCTAAATTGCACCGTAGACATTCCTTACATCCCAATTGTCGTTTTTGGCAATAATGCGGAACTCAAAATTAACGTCCAAAACTACATTGTGGTAAATATGATCTACTTACAGAGTGCCATCAGGCAATACAAGCATCACTCATTAGACAATCAGACAGTGATTTGGATCGCAGAGACGATCAAGCAGAACATGACAAAGACAAGCAAAGAAAGCATCACGGCACACATACATAACGCCACGAATAGGCGAACTTTGGCAGAAAACTCAATTGAACAAAAAATTTGTCCTCGTTGCGGAGGGCAGCTGGTATTACGACACGGTATGTACGGTGATTTCTACGGATGCTCAAATTATCCGCAATGTATGATTTCGCTTAAATGTTAAAATCAGGCCGACAGAAACCGGCCTGATTTGGTATAGCATTGCGCTTAAAGCAGCGCAATGAGCACAATTTGCACAACCACAACCCTGACAAACATACACAGAGGGTAAACGGTTGCGTAGCTCAACGACGGGGCGTCACTTCGAGCGGCGTCATTGGCATAGCCCAACGCCATAGGATTGGCCATACTTCCACACAAGATGCCGCACACCGTCCCGAAGTCGAACCTGCGGAGCTTGATGATGATGGCGCCCACAATGACCACAGGCATCACCGTCAGAGCCAAGCCCATGCCCAACCACAAAAGGCCCTCCGGACGCACCACGGTCTGGAAAAACTGCGGACCCGAATCAAGGCCCAGGCACGCCAAATAGAGCGACAGGCCAAGCTTGCGCAACATGAGGTTGGCACTGCGGGTGGTGAACGTGATGATATGGAAAGACGGCCCAAAAGCTCCCGCCAAAATGCCCACAATGATTGGGCCTCCGGCCATTCCCAGCTTCACAGGCACAGACATTCCCGGCAAACTTACGGGAATGGAGCCAAGCCCAAGGCCCAAAAGAATGCCCAGGAATATTGAGCCCAAATTCGGCTCATTAAGATTTTGAACAGCGTTGCCCAAAAACTTTGCGGCATTGTCCAAATCCTTCGCCTCGCCGACGGCCGTGAGCCGGTCGCCATACTGGAGCTGGAGGTCATAGGTCGCCAAAAGGCGAATATCGCCCCTGGTAACGCGACTTATGTTCACACCGTAGGTGCTTCCAAGGTGCAAGTGTCCCAACCGTTTGCCATTGAGGCCTGGGCTGGACAGCACAATGGTGCGGCTCTCAACCTGACGGTCCACCTTGTTCCAGTCAATCTCCTCTTTATTCCAGTCTTCCGTTGAACGCCTGCCGAACAATATCTCCAGGGCGGAGACTTCATGTTTCGTGGTCACGACAAGGATGCTGTCGCCCTCGAACAAAATGGTGCTGGAGTGCGGAACCAAGACCTCGTCTCCGCGCCACACTCTCGAGATTATGAATTTGAGGTGGCTCATTTCCACAATCTCCTTTAAGGTCTTGCCATTGACTCCTGGGTTCACAACGTCAAAACGAGCCACAAATGTGTCATCTGAGGTGTAGTGGGATGTTTTGGGGACTTCCACGCCTCTCACAAATATCTTCTTGAGGATGATCATGGCCAGAATTACGCCAACAACGCCGAGCGGATATGTGATGGCGCAACCCAACGCGGCACCGCCACCCGAAAGCCCGAACTGGCTCAGAGTCTGCTGCGCCGCGCCGAGGGCCGGAGTATTGGTGGTGGCTCCGCAGTAGATGCCCATCATCTCAGGCAGGCCAATTGGTGAGAACTCCCAGCATAGAATGGCCATAAGAGTTCCAACTGCAATGAGAGCCAAGCCCCACATATTGAGCTTCATGCCATCATGGCGCAGAGAGTTGAAAAAGCCAGGGCCCACTTGCAAGCCTAGGGCGTAGACGAAAATGACGAGGCCGAACGTCTCTACATAAAGCAGCACCTCAGGATCCAGGCTAAAGCCCAGGTGGCCCGCCAAGATGCCCACAAAGAACACAAAGGCCACGCCCAAAGAGACACCACCTATGCGCAACTTGGCAAGCGCGGTGCCGATGGCTATGATGATGGCAATGACAGCCACGGCCTGAATGGCGGAGTGCTCCGCCATCAGGCTCAATACGAATTGCGGAAGAGATAAAATTGTCATAAGAGGCTCCTTGTTCAAGACCCAAGGCACAATTTGTCAGGCGGGCCAGAAGCGCCGCAAAATTAACAAGTTTGGGCTTAATTGTGAGCTTATGGCAATTGTTTTTGCCTGTCATGAAGAACAGAAAAGCGGGGTGAGGCAACAGCCCCACCCCGCCATGACATTTTTCAGCCTATGGCCTGAATGTTACCAGATGACAATGCGATCTTCGGGAGCCATATACATCTTGTCCCCTTCCTTCACATTGAATGCGTCATAGAAGAAATCAAGCAGAGGAAGCTGCCCATTGACGCGCAGACGACCCGTGGAGTGCGGGTCGGTCATGACTTGCTGGTAGAGAGCCTCTTTACGGATGGCCCCGGCCCAGATGCGCGAATAGCCAAGGATGAAACGTTGCTCGGCGGTCTGGCCGTCAATCTCAGCAGGCTCCTCCTTGCCCTTCAGCGTGTTACGGAACGCCTGATGGGCAATGTTGAGGCCGCCAAGATCTGCAATGTTCTCACCAAGAGTTAGGCGACCGTTGCCCTTGAGGGTGTCAATGACCGTGAGGTTGGAGAAATGGTCAACAAGGCGGCTCGTCACTTTGCTGAAGGCCTCGCTGTCTTCTGCCGTCCACCAGTTGCTGAGGTTGCCCTCTTTGTCGAACTGGCAGCCGGAATCATCGAATCCGTGAGTCATCTCATGACCAATGACCACGCCGATGGCGCCATAGTTGACGGCGTCGTCGCCCTTAGCGTAGAAGAAAGGAGGCTGAAGAATGGCCGCAGGGAACACGATCTCGTTGCCCGTCGGGTTGTAGTAGGCATTGACGGTCTGAGGCGTCATATACCACTCGTCCTTATCCACAGGCTTGTTTATCTTCGACATTTCGTCTTTATGCTCGAAGACAGACACGGCCACAAGGTTCTCCGCATAGCTCTTGGTTGTGTCAATCTCAAGCGAGCTGTAGTCCTTCCACTTGTCGGGATAGCCTACCTTGACCTTTATGGCTGCGAGCTTGTCCTTGGCAGCGGCCTTGGTGCTGTCGCCCATCCATGTGAGTTGGTCAATGCGCTGACCGAAAGATATGCGCAGCTGCTCAATGAGGTCTTTCATCCTCTGCTTGGCCTCCTCGGGGAAATATTTCTGCACGTAGAGCTGGCCGAGCGCCTCGCCCATGCACCCGTCAACAGCGCCAAGGATTCGCTTCCATAGCGGACGCATCTCGGTGGTGCCGCTGAGTTGGCGGCTGTAGAAGTCGAACGTGATGGCATAGAGCTCGCTGGTGAGGCAAGAACTGAAGCCCATGACGGTCTTGAGAGTCAGGTAGTCTGCCACGACCTCAGGCTTCGCTTTGGCAATGATGTTGAAGATGGCGCCAAAATATTTGGGCTGCCCAATGTTGATCTCTTTGACATCTGCGCCCAGAGTGGCGAAATAGGTGTCCCAGTCGAAACCCTTGACCTGCTCCTTCAAGCCGGCCAAGTCGGTCTTGTTGCAGATGGCCTGCGGGTTGCGGTTCTCCTCTTTCTTGTTCATTTGGGCGGCCATCTCCTTCTCCAAGGCGAAGACGCCCTCTGCCCTCTGCTCAGCATTGTCTAGGCCCGCGAGGGTCAGCACTTTGGCCACCATGGCCTTGTAGCCAGCCACAATCTCTTTTCCGTGGTCAGACTCATCAAAGTAGTAGTCGCGGTCTGGGAGGCCGATGCCACCCTGCCACAGCTCGCTGATGTTCATCGAGCTGTTCTTGTAGTCCGGGGTGCGGCCGAAAGAGAAGAACGGGTTGGCGATGAAGATGTGCATGGTGCCGACAGTCTTTGCGAAAGCCGCCGCATCGGCATACTTCGCCGCGCGGGCCATGTCAATGTACTGCCTGATTGGCTCCAGCCCCTCCTTGTCGCGGCGGACGGTGTCCATACCCAGCGAGAAAAGATCGCCAATTTTCTGCGCCTCGCTGCCTTTGGGCGCATTGGAGGCCTTGGCTGCAAGGACAATCTCGTGGAGGTGGTCAACACTCTCCTCATAGAGCATGTCGAAAGCTCCGTAGCGGGCGCGGTCGCCAGGGATGGGGTGACGCGCAATCCAGCCTCCATTTGAAGCCTGGTAGAAATCGTCGGCAAGGCGAACCGTGGTGTCCTGGTCGGCCGCCGTGAAATGCGCGACGCCGTCATCGGCACCCTGCTCGGGAGAAGCGCAACCGCACACGGCGCCTGCCGCAACACCCAGCATGAGAATTTGCTTCGTGTTCATTTCTTGTGATGTTAGAATTCTATTGGTTCTAATGAATATCATTTGTGGCGAAATTAACGTTTTAGTAATACGCACGCCCACGTCTGTCGTGTAATATTTCTTAAAATTCGGACATTCCGTTCAAAAAGGAACGTCGTTTCAGGAGGCAGCAAAGACTAAACACGCCCCTCTATAGGTTCGAGGCCGCACATCGGCCACAGTTCTAAGGTCATGAGCGCAATTTTGAGTAAATTTGCGGCGTGTGGCGGCATC
>CAKUYZ010000071.1 GCA_934717675.1 uncultured Bacteroidales bacterium | reverse complement strand
CTCCTAATGGGTCAAAATCTCCAACCCGTCTTCCCTCATCACAAAAGTGTGTTCCCATTGTGCGGAAGGCAGGCCGTCCCTCGTTGTCACAGTCCAGCCATCCTCCTGGCTGAAATGCACCTCTTTCTTGCCCATATTGATCATAGGCTCAATGGTGAAGACCATGCCAGGGACCAGCATCATGCCCGTGCCGGGTCGCCCGTAGTGGCAGATCTCAGGCTCCTCATGGAACGTGAGACCGACACCGTGGCCACAGAGCTCACGCACAACGGAATAGCCATTTTTTTGAGCATGGCACTGGATGGCGAAGCCCAAGTCTCCGACATAAGAATATGGCTTTGCAGCCTCCATTCCCACATGTAGGCACTCCAACGTGACATCCACCAGGCGTTTTTTTTCGGGAGTGGTCTCGCCTATGATGAACATTCTCGACGCGTCGGCATAATAGCCGTCAAGTATCGTGGTTACATCCACATTCACAATCTGCCCTGGGCGGAAGAACGTGTTGTAGTCAGGAATGCCGTGGCAAACCACATTATCAATCGAGATGCAGCAGCTCTTAGGGAACCCCTCATAGTTGAGGCAGGCTGGGATGGCGTGATGGTCTAGCGTAAATTTGTTCACCATGTCGTCCAACTCACCTGTTGACATTCCCTCTTTAATCTCTTGAGCCACCATATCCAGCAGGGCGGTGTTCACCTCCCCACTTCGGCGGATTCCCTCAATCTCCTCAGGCGTGCGGATCAGGCTGCGGCTAGGCACCGAATGCCCCGCCTTTTGCGCAGCCAATATTTTCTTGTCCATCTCCGTCAGGGGCTGACCTTTAACGACGGACCATCTTCTTTTCATCGTAAGGATATTTAAAAGTCGTTCTATTCCCATTGAAAAGCCATAATGGCTCAACAAAGATAAGCAATATAAATAAGGATTCACCCCACCCTCATAAGCCCGTCCGTGTTTGTAAAAATAAAATTCGCTATATTTACACTCGTTAACAGCCCGTTTTCAGACAATGCGAATCAACATCATAGGCAGCGGCAACGTGGCCACGCACCTCGGCTGCGCAATCATGGCGGCAGGGCATGAGATTGTCTGCGTAGTGAGCCCCAATGCAGCTCACGCACAGGGCCTGGCCTCGACAGTAAACACCATGGCGGCGACGTCGGTGGCCATTGCCCCGCAAGCAGACATAACGCTGATAGCAGTTAATGACAACGCCATAGCCGACGTTGTCGAGGAGCTGCGCCAACACAGCCTCTCCCCGATCGTGGCCCACACGTCGGGCGCCACCCCAATGGACTGCCTGGCGGGGCTGCCACACAGAGGCGTCTTCTACCCCTGCCAAACATTCAGTAAAGAAGACAACGTGAGAATGTCCGAAGTGCCATTCCTCATTGAGGCGTCTGACCCACAGACAGAAAAAACTCTAATGCTACTGGCCAAGAGCATAGGCGGCAGCGCGACACATTGTGACAGCGCGCAGCGCGCATTACTGCACCTTGCCGCGGTTTTTGCAGGCAACTTCACAAACCACATGTTGTTTCAAGCAGATGAAATCATGCGGCGGGCAGGATTACCGACGGCCATTCTGCGCCCTTTGGTGGAAAAGACCGTAAGCAAAGCGTTTGACTTGGGAGCGAAAGAGGCGCAGACGGGCCCCGCCCGCAGGCAGGACACCAAGACACTGGAGACGCACAGGCGGATGACGGACTCTCAATGGCAAGCAGCCATATATGACACGCTGACGAGCAGCATCTTGGCCACATACCACCCCGACTTGGAACATTGATGATGAAAAAAACTGTCCTTTCATTACTTTGCGCCTTTCTGACAGCAGCCACGTCATTGGCCACGGACATCTCACGTTTTGAATATTTCGGGGCGTCTGACGGCCTTGCGCAAAGCTCTATATACAGCATAGCCTGCGACACTGACGGATTCCTTTGGCTCGGCACGCAAGAGGGAATTTGCAGGTTCGACGGCAAAAATTTCCAGACTTTCACGTTAGACACGGGCGGCGAGGCCGTGTCTTCATCACACAGGGTGACAAATATATTGGCAGACAGGCATAGGCACTTATGGCTGGAGACCTATGACGGGCGCATTCTCTGCTTTGACCAACTCACGGGGAAGGCCAACGCCTTGCTGGAGGGCGAGGACGACGTTGCCGCTTTTGCGCAATACAACGATGACATCTTCATATTGGCCACGCAAAAGTCTGGCCTACACATCTTGCGCTACGACAACGGCAACCATCACTACGAAGACGAAACCTTGCCAGACGTGCGCGCCAACGCCCTGCACACTGACAATGACGGCAATCTTTGGGCCACATCGACTGACAAGATAATTCAAATCCCCAAAGAGCAGATGCCGCATAAGGGAGAGGTGTCGCCCATTTTGATGACCCCAAACGCCACCTTGAGCGGCCGCATATGCGAGAGCCGAGGCAAAGTCATCTTCGGCACCGACGGACAATGGCTAATTTTATGGGACAAGGCATTAAACACCTTGGAGCGGGCCACGTTGCCACAAACCACGAGCGGCAACGTGACACTCCTCGCCAAAGTATATGGCCAAGGGACGGTAATAGGTACGCAAGACGCGCGCCTTTTTTTCATGACGCGCCAAGGAGACTTCAAGGAGATTGATTTTCACGGGGAAGGGAAAGAAAAGGCGGAACGCGTCTTTGCCGACCGCCACGACCAAGTGTGGATCGCCACATCGGGCAAGGGCGTGACCCGATATGACGTGGCCACTGGCCAAAGCATATATTACCACTTGTCTCCCCGCCACATTGAGGCTGTGCTGGATTTTGAGAGGCCCGTCTTCTATGAGGATTTCAATGGCGAGCTGTGGATTGGGCTTTGTGGAGGCGGGCTTTTACGCTACAATCGCACGGAAGACAGATTCGAGTCTTGGCTCAACGACTTGAAAGACAGCAGGTCCATCCCGTCTAATGTTGTCCTGTGCATGACCGAGGACAATGGGGGCGACATGTGGATTGGCACTGGGCCTTACATGGGCGGCCTTGTCAAGGCCATTCGCGCCAACAAGGCTTTTGTCGGTGTGAAACCCAAAGCCGACGCCGTCACCATTGGCGAGAACACGGTGCGCAGCCTGGCCACCGACAGGTTGGGCCGCCTATGGGTCGGCACACGTGGCGGAGCCATAAGGGCGTATGACAACGACGGCCATATCTTGGTGGAGATGGCGGCCATCAGGTTGACAGACGGGACTGAGAGACGGGCCACGGCGTATTCGCTTATGGCGAGCCACGATGACAGGCTGTGGGTGGCGACAAAAGGAGACGGCGTCTTCGTCTCTGAAAAAGAGATTGGCAAAGACGTCAGGGGTATGCGCTTTGTGGCCATATCGCAAGCGGCGCGTTGGGAAAACCAACGGACTCCCGAAGTAGACTTGGCATATTCACTTGCTGAAGATGGCAATGGCAGCATATGGGTGGCCACCTATGGCGGAGGCATTGTCCGCCTATCAAGAGAGGGGGGCAATATCACCGCACGTGTATTCACCCAACAAAATAGCGGGCTGTCAGACAACAAGGCGCGCTACGTCGTCAAGAGCACGAACGGCGACATCTTGATAGGGTCACTCGGCGGCGCGGATGTCATAAGAGCGTCGGAGACACGCAATGCCACGCCTTCAATCACGCCATTATTGGCTGGCGCAGACGTGTGCCACATAACAGAGACAAGGGACGGAAACCTATGCTTGTCATCAATAGGCCAAGGACTCATTGTGCTGTCGGTCAATGGGCAAGACTCCACACGCCACATGCTCACTCGACAAGACGGCCTATGCGACAACTCCGTCTACGGAACGGCTATGGATCAGAACGCCGACCTGTGGGTCATCACGGAGAATGGCATAAACAAGATAGACCGCAGACGCAAGACGGTAGAGTCTTTCAACCTGACCGACGGTTTGCCTTTCGCAAATTTCTCCGAGGCCGCAATCACGCCGCAAAAAGACGGGACCGTGATTGCAGGCGGCAGGGACGGGTATATGCGCATCCGCCCACAAGAAATCTCACAAACACGGCATGACGAGACGACAATGTTGACTGACCTATTGGTGAACGGCACTCACGCCATTCCAGCACAAGGCGGCATCTTGGAGCAAGACATAGCCTACACCAGCCACATCACACTGCGTCACGACCAAAACAACGTGATGGTACGTTTTGCCTCGATGGACCTCTCCGACCCCAAACGAGCCTCATTCTCATATATGTTGGATGGGTGGCAGACCGAGTGGACCAACTGCGGCAACATAGACTACGCACTTTTCTGCAACTTGCCTCCTGGCGACTATGCGCTGAAAATAAGGCATCTCACATTCGACGGCCGATGGAGCGACGATGTCAAGACCTTGGGCATGACCATCTTGCCACCGTGGTGGCTCACATGGTGGGCAAAATTGGCGTATCTGATGGCATTGCTGTGCGCAGTCATCGTGGTCATCATCGCATGGCACAGAGTCAGCCTATATCGCCGCTTGCTGTTGGATATGGAAGACCTGGTGTGCGCGCCACCATCGCTCTATATGCCACAAATCAAGATGCATGGCGACACCCCGACAGCAAACTCCGAGGATGGAAACGAGCCTCTGAACACGCCTAGTGCCAAGCAGACAGCAGCCGCAAGCAGAGACGAGGCGTTCATTAGCGAGATGCTCAAATTTGCCGAGGACAACTACAATCAAAACCTTAGCATAGAGCAATTTGCAGAACACTTTAACATGAGCAGGACGGTATTCTACAACCGCGTTAAAACGCTCACAGGCAAAGGGCCACTAGAGGTTGTCAGGCAAGTCAAGTTTAAAATTGCGGCAAACATGCTGCGCAAAGGGTGCAATGTGTCAGAGGCAGCAATGGAAATCGGCTACTCTGACGTGAAATATTTCAGCAAGCTATTTAAGAAAATATTTGGCTACACACCCAGCAAAGAGAAGTCTAATAATAACTAGACGGCTCAAGCATCAAGGATTAAACGTTTTTTAAGACAGCGAAACTAAACTACGCCTGATGGCGTAGAAAAGCACAAGTGTTTTTTACTACAGCCTTATGAAAAAGATAAAAAAAATAAAAATATCGGCGGCCAAGCGGCTCACCCAGATAAAGGAGGGAAAGCTTAGCCTCCAAGCTAAGATTCTGATAATCTTGACCTTTTTCGCTCTGTCGCTAACCATTGCCGGCATTGCCAACGTGAGCTACAACTGTGGCAATGTATTTCCTGAACACTTTGAAAAACGGCTGGCCGAGACTTATGATGGCGTGCTAAGCGACATGCTAAGCGGCACCGCACCTTGCAACGAGTTCTTGTCTCAACTGCCCACCAGACACAAAGCGGCGCTGGACAGCGCAATGGCCGGCGGCAGCCTGAGCATATTGAGCAATGCGCTACACGATGCCGTAAAAGCCGGCGGATATAAAGGTTTCATCATATCAACAGCAAACGGCGACGTTGTCCGTGAGACATCGTACACAAGCGCCCAAGGTGAAGTGCCAACCTCTGCCACGAACGCCATAAGCACTAAAGGCAACAGCATGAGCGGGTTCTGCATATTGCCCGCAAGGGGACTCTGCACCGTGGCATCGAGAGTCTTTTCAAACAGCACTGGCACCCCGGCACTGGCGGTCACCATTGTCTTACACGAGCTGTATGATTGCGAATATCTAGACGCCCTAAAGCTTCGCCACAAAGCGAATCTCACCATTTTCAAGGGCGATGAGCGCATAGCCACAACCATGCGCAATGAAAAGGGACAGAGAATCATCGGTACGCACGTGGACAATAAGGCCGCGCTTGACACTGTATATAACAACCACCATATGTTTGTAGGCGAGGCCGAGGTCAACGGGCAAACCTCATACGTGCTCTACGACCCCGTGATGGACGAGAAGAACGTGGTCTACGCCATGTTCTACGTGGGCATAGACGCCGCCATCAGCACAGAACTTACAAGCACGCTCATGTCCGCCTCCCTCATCGGCAGCTTGATAATCAGCTTGATAATCACCATCATCTGCTTCCTGTACATCCGCCACTATGTCACCCTGCCAATTCGTGAAGTGGCGCAAGCCGCCAGGCGCATCGCGGAGAAAGACCTGTCCACAGAGGTCAAGACATACTCCACGGGCGATGAGATAGACTACCTTTCTGCCTGTGTGGCGGATATGCGCGAGTCTCTGCGAACCACCATAGAGGAGGTGCAGGACGCATCTTCGACACTGCGCGCATCTAGCGAGGAACTCTCGAAGGCATCAATGACGCTTTCTGACGGAGCCAACAAGCAAGCCGCCTCGCTTGAAGAGATAGCGTCCTCCGTAGAGCAGATGACGGCAAACATCTTACAAAACACTGAAAACTCCCGCAACACGGACACCCTCATGTCACAAGCCGACAAGGCCATTGTGGAAATTGCCAAAATGTCTGACGAGAGCATGGCGGCCTCGAAAAAAATAGCGGGAGCCATACGGAACATCAACACGCTTGTCAAACAGACCAACATATTGTCCCTCAACGCAGCCGTCGAGGCGGCAAGGGCTGGCAACAAGGGTCGCGGCTTTGCCGTCGTGGCAAAAGAGGTTGGCCGCCTGGCGGAGCAGACACGCACAACGGCCATGTCGGTCAGCGAGACGGCAGAAACCAGCATCACATCGGCCGTTGCGGTAGACACCAAACTAGACGAAGTCGCGCCCCACCTTAGTAAAGTGGTGGCGCTGATGAAAGAAATCACAGCCTCGTGCGAGGAACAAGGGCAAGGCGCAGAGCACATAAACATTGCCATAGCAGACCTCAACGGCACCACCCAACACACGGCCGCCAATGCGGAGGAGATTGCCGCCAATGCGGAAGAGCTGGCCAGCACTGCTGATCACTTACATGACATCGTGACACTCTTCAAGGTCTAACCCCACAGTGACAGCTAAAGGAAAAGCCGAGCGCGATCTGCACTCGGCTTTTTGTGTGCCATTAGGCAGGCTTATGACGCGGGAAATGCGGCAAAGCTGAAGGTGGAAGGAAACTGGAGATGAGTGATGCGGCAAGTGGTCGCTTCTTCCAATACGAATTCTCCGCCTAGAGATCGCACCCGTCAAGGAGCAAAACTGATGGGCGCTCCCCCTTATCTATGCGTTCCTCTTTGTCAGGTTCTCCACAACCGACATGAGGGGCTCCGTCTGCTCCCGCAGCCTCGCCACCTCCTCCCGCAGCTCGGCGTTCTCCCTGCGCAGCCTCGCCGCCTCCTCCCTCTGCCCGTCCGTCACCATAGGGCGAGGGTGCTGCGCTGCCTCCGAGGGCGGCTCCCACCCCTCCACCTCCATAGGGCCCTCGCCCGTCAGCAGCCACGAGGCCGAGACGCCGAGGGCGGTGGAAAGTTGTTCTGATAGATTCACAGTTAGTTGTCTTTTCCCGCTTGTGATGTTAGAAATCTCACTTGGAGCTTTCCCGACACGCCGTGCCGCCTCCGCTTTTGATATGCCCTTTTCTTCGAGGAATTGGTTAAGACGTTTCCCTCCGTTATTAAAGTTTGGGAGTTCACACCCGAGCATCTCCCCATCCCCAGTCATCAGCCAAGCCGGAGACAACCCAAACGTGTCAAAAAAGAGGCAGGCGGTTTACATTATAAATTTACTTCTGCCGCTTAGGAGGTTCAAAATATGCGTAGTGGACATTCCGACTTTCTCCGCAATGTCCTGTGTGGTCATATTTCTTTCCCTGAAGAATCGGTTCAGGGCTACTAGCTTGTCTTCCATACTTGCGAAAGTATATAATCTACACACACTATGGCGAGCGCAAGTTGGAAAATAGTAGCGCATCGCATAAGCGCATACAGAAGTTCTGGCCAATCATTTAAAGTTAGAGTGCTGAACGCCAAACTCTTCTCAATTTGTAGATAATAATGATGCTAGGCCTCATTGAAGCGTGAGTTACTTGCCCTTACCACCAGCAGGCGCATTGCCTCGGCCTCCTCCAGAAGGATTGCCTGTTATGCTTGGCCAATTCGGATTATGGCCGCCGTTATTCGAACCCTTTCCCATAATGCTTGTAATTTAATGAGTTAAACGGTTCGTTTCACTTTTTCTCGATCAATTCACGTGCCACATTTCCCAATCACGACAGAACAAGTCATATGAATATATTTCTACTTAATTGCGCACAACTCTCTCAATCGCCTTTTCAAGGAACGGCATCAAAGCCACCCCTACCGGCCCTAAAAAAGCTACATATGAATGGGTATGTGAAAAGTTGTGGACACGGGGAATGTCTATACAAGGATGTAAAGATGGAATATAACTGGCTTGCACACAACAAACAAAGGGTGCGCTGAAATGATTCAGCGCACCCTTTGTTGAAAAGCTTACCTTATTAGAGCTTCGGGCCAGCGGCAACGAGAGCCTTACCTGCCTCGTTGGTCTGATACTTAACGAAGTTCTTGATGAAGCGCTCTGCGAGGTCTACAGCCTTCTTGTCCCACTGAGAAGCCTCTGCATAGGTGTCGCGAGGATCAAGGATCTTCGGATCTACGCCCGGAAGCTCGGTGGGAACGGTGAAGTTGAAGATAGGAATCTGCTTCGTCGGAGCCTTGTCGATAGCACCGCTGAGGATGGCGTCGATGATGCCGCGGGTATCCTTGATGGAGATACGCTTGCCAGTGCCGTTCCAGCCAGTGTTCACGAGATATGCCTTAGCGCCGCTCTTCTGCATCTTCTTGACAAGTTCCTCTGCGTACTTGGTCGGGTGCAGCTCCAGGAACGCCTGGCCGAAGCAAGCCGAGAAAGTAGGAGTAGGCT
>CAKUYZ010000070.1 GCA_934717675.1 uncultured Bacteroidales bacterium | reverse complement strand
CAAGTCGGTGAACAGGGCCGAGTTTCGCGAAGTGTCGCCATCGGTGTTCTATGACTTCGACTTGGCGGCCGACGTGATGGGCAATACCGAGCTCTCGTCTTGCTACGTGCAGAATGTCGATTTGCGCTACGAGTGGTATCCCACACCGAGCGAGCTTGTGAGTGTCGCTTTCTTCTATAAGCATTTTAATGACCCTATTGAGTGGACATATACGGTTCAGGGCGGCACGGATCTCACGTATAGCTACAAGAACGCCAAGGCGGCTCGCAACTATGGAGTTGAGCTTGAGGTGCGCAAGAATCTGGGCTTCGTGGGGGTGGAGAGCTTGAGCGTCTCGGCCAACGCTAGTTGGATTGACAGCAAGGTGGAGTTTGAGCCAGGCAGTCGCGAGAAAGACCGTCCTATGCAGGGGCAGTCGCCATATCTGGTCAACGTGGGCCTCTTCTACGCCCCACAAGGCGCAAAATTCAGTGCTGGCGCGCTATATAACAGGATTGGCAAACGAATCATTGGCGTAGGCCGAAGTGTTGGCACCACGGGGGGGGATGACTCCGCCAACATCCCGCACAGCTACGAGATGCCGCGCAACGTGGTGGATCTCTCGGCGCGCTACAAATTCTCAGACCATGTGGAGCTGAGCCTGGCGGTGCGCGACCTCCTCGGCACCAAGGTGAATTTTGAGCAGCAGACCGACGCCATCCACTCTGACGGCACCACGAGTCAGGTGAATGAGGTGACCAAGAGCTATCGCCCTGGCACCAACATAACGCTCGGACTCAACATAAAACTATAAGTAACCAATAACATACCAAAGAACATGAAAAAGAACAATCTCCTCGTCTGGTCGCTTATGGCCGGCATGGTCGCGGCTCCCGTTTTCGTGGCTTGCGATGATGACGACAACAACACTCCAGACTCCCCCGCCTACAACTGGAGCGAGGACGGTGGCCTGAAGGCCTGCGACAATCTCCTCTTCGAGGGCGACGTCATCGGCAACGGCGACCAAGGTTTCGTCTTCAAGGGCAACCAGACGCTTGCCAAGGGCACGTATCTGCTCAAGGGCTGGGTGTATATCGCGGACGGCTCCACGCTCACCATTGAGCCAGGCACCGTCATCAAGGGAGACAAGCAGACCAAGGCTGCTCTCATTGTGGAGCGCGGCGGCAAGCTCATTGCCCAGGGCACGGCCTCGGAGCCCATTGTCTTCACGTCGGCCTCGTCGGCCGGCAGCCGTAAGCCAGGAGACTGGGGCGGCGTAATCCTCTGTGGCAAGGCGCGCAACAACCAGGCCGAGATGCAGATTGAGGGTGGCCCGCGCACCAAGCACGGTGGCGATGACGATGCCGACAACAGTGGCGTGATCAGCTACGTCCGCATTGAGTTTGCTGGCTATCCTTTCGCGGCAGACAAGGAGATCAATGGCCTCACTTTGGGTTCCGTCGGCAGCAACACTAAGATTGACCACGTGCAGGTCTCTTATTGTAACGATGACAGCTTTGAGTGGTTTGGCGGCACGGTGAACTGCAACCACCTTGTGGCCTTCCGCGGTTGGGACGATGAGTTCGACACCGACAATGGCTTCAGCGGCAAGGTGCAGTATTGCCTCAGCGTCCGCGACCCTAGGCTTGCCGACACGAGCCGCTCCAACGGTTTTGAGAGTGACAACTGCGCCGACGGCGCAACCGTTGAGCCCTACACCACGGCCACTTTCTCCAACGTCACGTTTGTAGGCCCCATTGGCCAGGATGCCGACTTTAAGAATGACGAGACCTACATCAACGGCGGCGAGGTCTATCCCAACAATGGCTCTGCCCTTGGCAAGTTCCAGGCTGCCATGCACATACGTCGCTCCAGCCGCCTCTCTTGCTTCAACTCTGTGGCCATCGGTTGGCCCATTGGCTTGATTCTCGACAGCGAGAAGGGCAACACTCAGACCATGGCCACCAATGGCGCGCTGAAACTCCAGAACCTCTGGTTTGCCAACATGGGGATGCTTGGCGCCGACTGCAACAAGGCCACTATGGACGCGCTCTATGACTACGCCACCAAGACATATGACGAGACCAAGAACTCGTTCTCTCATGACTTCTTCTTGGCCCAGAAGGGCAACAAGCAGTGCGCGGCCGAAGATCTTGGTCTGACGATGCCGAACAGCAAAGTTGGTGTGGCTTACATGCCAGCCGCAGGCAGCCCCATGCTCTCCGCGGCAGACTTCACCGACGCCGCGCTTGCCTCTGGCTTTGAGAGCGTAGACTACATCGGAGCCTTCTCCGCTGGCGATAACTGGCTCGATGGTTGGACTGAGTTCGACCCGCAAAACGCCAACTACTAATCTGACGGACCTGCCGCCACATTGCGGCGGACTGCGATGACGGCTCATGCTGCCAGAGGGGAAGAGTCCTCTGGCGGCATGAGTCTGTTTTGTGGCTCATGTCCGTAAAATGCATATCTTTGCACATCAGAAATGTCAGAGATAAAACCATATAAGGCGGCGGATGATAAACGCTCGCAGGTTGGGCGGATGTTTGACGGCATTGCCCCCAGCTACGATTTGCTCAATCATGTTCTCTCTTTTGGCGTGGATCGCGGGTGGCGTCGCAAGGCCATAGGCCTGCTGGCGGATCGTAAGGTTCGTGAGGTGCTGGATGTTGCCACGGGCACGGCCGATATGGCCATTGCCATCCATAGGGCCATGGGGTGTGACGTGGTGGGGTGCGACATTTCGCCAAAGATGGTTGAGGTGGGGCGCAAGAAAGTGGCCGACGCGGGGCTTGAAGCCTCGATAGACCTCAAGGTGGCCGATTCGGAGGCTCTCCCGTTCTCTTCCAACCGTTTTGACTCCGTCACGGTGGCTTTTGGCGTGCGAAACTTTGCCAATCTGGACAAGGGCTTGGCCGAGATGGCGCGTGTGCTGAAGCCTGGCGGCAGGCTTGTGGTGCTGGAGTTCTCCACGCCGCCCAACGCCTTGTTCCGTGCGTTGTATAATTTCTATTTTCGCAACATCTTGCCGCTCATCGGTGGGGCCATATCCAAAGATCGTGAGGCTTACAGATATTTGTGCCGCTCTGCCATGGCGTTTCCCTCGGGAGAAGATTTTGAGCGGCACCTTTTCGCCTCTGGCCTCAAGCCCGTGTCGTCAGCCCGTCTCACATGGGGCATTGCCACGGCATATCTGGCCGTGAAGCCGTAAGGTGGGTGTAACAAGCAGAAAGTCATGCCGCAGATGCCGTCTTGCCGTTCCATATGCCGTTTTGCCGTGGCTCTTGTGGTCTTGGTCGCCGGCTGGCTTCCGGCCGCGGCGCAATATACGTCTGCCTCGGAGTTCACCAAGGCCAAGGGTGTGCCAAACCTTCCCGCCTATGACAAAAAAGCGGTGCACTTCGGCTTCTTGCTCGGGATTGACTTCCTTGATTTCCATGTCTACAACACAGGCCTGCGAACATATGAGAATGGCGGCATGGCTCGTTATGCCGAAGTGACCGAGCTAGACCCGGGTCTCGTCTTGGGCATTGTCACGGATTTCCGCCTATGCGAAAATCTCAATTTCCGAATCTTGCCTGGCATCTCTTTTGGCCAGAGACGCCTCTTGTTTGTAGATGAAGATGGCAATCCCGTTGACGAGCAGCCGGTCAAGATAAAGTCCACTTTTGTGGAGTGTCCGCTGCTGCTCAAATATGGGGCCAAAAGGCTGCAAAATATCAGGCCGTTCATTGTTGGCGGCTTCACGCCGCGCTTCGATTTGGCCAAGGATAAGCAGGAGCATCTGCGTATGCGCTCGCTGGACGTGTATGCCGACGCTGGCGCGGGGATGGACTTTTACCTCACCTATTTCCGCTTCTCTGTTGAGATACGCTGCGACTTTGGCCTTACCAATGTTTATGACAACAAGTTGTCTGAAGATATGGAAGACATTCCTTACCAGCAGGCGGTGCGTAGGCTCAAATCGCGTTGGTGGGGGCTTGTGTTCTACTTTGAGTAGTGCGGCGGGTCCGCGTCATCCCTGTGTGAAGAATTCCGTTTCATAATCTGACATAATTTCCACCCTAGTGATAAATTTTGCTCGTCATACGTTGGCCAATGGTCTTCGGGTCTTGGTTCATGAAGACCCGCTGTCGCCTTTGGCAACGTTTCATATGCTCTACACCGTCGGGGCGCGCAATGAGCAGCCGTCTCGCACGGGCTTCGCCCACTTGTTTGAGCACCTTATGTTTGGAGGCTCGGCCAACGTGGCAGATTTCGACTACTATGTGCAGAGGGCTGGTGGCGACTCCAACGCCTACACGTCTAACGACGCGACGAACTACTACATCACCCTCCCTGCCGACAACATCGAGACGGCCTTTTGGCTAGAGAGTGACCGTCTGCTCTCGCCCGCCTTTAGCCAAGAGGCGCTTGACGTGCAGAAAAAAGTGGTCATAGAGGAGTTTCGCCAACGATACCTCAACTGTCCGTATGGCGACATTCAGCACCTGTTCCGCTCGCTGACCTATAAGGTCCACCCATACCGTTGGCCCACCATAGGCCTCACGACCGACCACATTGAGCAGGCTTCGCTTGACGAGGTCAAGGCTTTCTTCTTCAGTCAATATATTCCCCGCCACGCCATTTTGGCCGTCTCTGGCAATGTGGAGACTGCGCGCATCTTCGATTTGGCCGAGAAGTGGTTTGGCGGCATTGAGCGCGACGCTCCGGAGGTGGTTCCGCCCGTTGAGCCTGTTCAGACCGAGGCCAGGAGGCTCGATGTGACGGCCGACGTGCCGGCGCACCGCATTATGGTGGCGTTCCATATGGGCTCGCGCCTTTCGGAAGACCATAAGTTGGGCGACCTTATGACGGATGTCTTGGCCGATGGCGCATCGTCGCGCCTTGTGCAGCATCTGGTCAAGGAGAGGCAGTCTTGCACCGACGTCAACGCCTACATAACAGGTTCTTATGACCCTGGGCTGCTCGTGCTGATGGCTCAGGTGGCCGATGGCGTTGAGCCGGAAGAGGTGGAACGCCAGTTGCTTGACGAGGTGGAGGCCATCAAGGCCTATGGGCCCGCTGACTTTGAGCTCAACAAAGCCCGGAACCGTCAGGTGGCCGGTCAGGTGATAGGCGAGATCGCGTCGCCCGCCATTGCGCAAGCCTTGGCCGGATATGAGAGACTTGGCGACGCCAACCTCATCAATACGGACTACCACGCTTATGACGATGTCTCGGCGGCAGACATTATGGCGTTCGCCAGCAAGATCTGCACGCCGCAAAACAGCTCCACCCTGATATACCGACACAAATGAGACCACAAGAAAACGCGTCGTTTAGGCAGGTTCCACCGGCCTATGGCGACATCAAGATGCCAACCGTGCCATCCATCACGTCGCAGACGTTGCCCAACGGGGCTGTCATGCACGTGCTTCTTGGTGGCTCGCAGCCCATTGTCAAAGTGGACGTGAGCTTGTGCGCAGGTCCTTTGGTGGCCGACAGGCCACTGGTGGGGTTCGCCTCCGTCAATCTGCTCACCGAGGGCACGGAGGCTCACACGGCCAAGCAGATTGCGGAGACCCTTGATTATTACGGCGCCAGCATATGGCCCTCGACCAACAGGTGGCGCGCCACTGTCTCGTCTCTCTGTCTGGAGCGCGATGTGCGCC
This sequence comes from uncultured Bacteroidales bacterium, assembly GCA_934717675.1. Taxonomy (GTDB): domain Bacteria; phylum Bacteroidota; class Bacteroidia; order Bacteroidales; family Marinilabiliaceae; genus W3P20-009. The sequence continues at coordinate 3,204 of CAKUYZ010000070.1, read as the reverse complement.
ACATTGTGGGGCTGCTCTGTGAGGTGATCCGCCGTCCCGCTTATCAAGAAGATGAGTTGGAGCTCTTTAAGCAACAAGAGCTTCAGGCGTTCGATGTCGGCGAGCTGAAGTCCAGCACTCATGCCTCGCGGGAGTATGTCAACCTGCTCTTTGAGCCTGGCTGCGTATATTCCCGCCTGGCGCGCCGCGATGACTATAAGGCTCTTACGCCTCAGATGCTCCGCGCTTTCCACGCCAAGGCGTATACGGCCAATGGCATGCAGATCTTTGTCTCTGGCCGCCCCACGGATGCCGACGTCAAGTTCATTGCCGACACTTTCGGCTCAACGGACTGGGCCGCGGGCGAGGCCATTGACATGTCTAGGCCGCGCTATCGGCCTGAGCCGGGCAAGGCCATGGTGGAGTTTGACTCCGAACAGACATCTGTGAGGATGGGACGTCCGCTGTTTGGCCGCGACCACGAAGATTTCTTGGCATTCCAGATGGTCAATGCCGTCTTTGGTGGATATTTTGGCTCGCGCCTTATGCAGAATCTGCGCGAGAGGCTCGGCCTCACATATGGGATCTACTCTGGCGTCTCTGCCAATAGGCTGGGCGGGTCGCATACCATTTCTGCCGAGGTGAAGACAGGCAGCCACGAGCAGGTGGTGAGCGAGGTCTTTAAGGAAATGGAGCGTCTGGCCACAGAGTGCGTCTCTGAGCGTGAGATGGAGACACTCCGCGGTTTCCTGATGGGCGACATGCTGCATTTTTTTGACACTGTCCTCACCTCGGCCGACGCCATTTTCGGGCTTTTGCTAGATGGGCAGCGGCCAGAGAGTCTGGTGGAGTTGTATGACACCATGCGAGACACGTCTGCCACCGAGATGCGCGATATGGCGGCCAAGTGGCTCACTCCGTCAAGCTATTCCGTTGTGTGTGTCGGCCGCGGGGTGAATCCCGCATAGGCGTCGCGTCGGGGCAAGACATACAAAAAACCTCGGCAGATGACAACCATCTGCCGAGGTTTTGCCTTTTTCTGCCCCCTTGTGGGAGACGGGTCACGAGCTCGTCTCTACACACTGCGCCCCGTGGGACGGATTTTTTGCGGGGTCGCGTCTCAAACTTCTAATTGTATGCGTGCCGCCTCTCGCGTCGGTGGCGGTTAATGCAATTTGTACGTCACTTTGCCCCAACGCTCCGGCCATGCGGGCAGTTCCATACGCTTGCCATCGGGGTCGCGCTGCATGAGCATCTCCTGCACGCCAATCATGCCCGAGCCGCCGCGATTGAAGTCCGGGGCCCAGTCGAAGCCCATGTCGAAGAAAGCGGGGAAACGGTATGGCCCGTTGGCCATCTTCTCATAGTTCAGCTGAGCCGCGTCGTCTGCCAGGCCTAGGCAAGCTGCCCATATGTTGTCTTGCTTCCAGCCGCGTGCGGAGCGCATCTTTATGGCCCAGGGGTCCACCGTCCAGGTGTCTCGCGCCACTTGCAGGTCGGGACGGCCCACGCCATAGACCCTCCAGGGGAAGACGGGATACATCTGTGTGGTCTCCACATTGTTGATGCGCGCCCACACCACGGCGGGGGCTATGACTTTGTGTCCGTCAATGCTGCGCATTGGTATCTCCGGCACATGGCTCAGCAGCTTCTTGGCCTTGCTGATGGTGGCTGTGTCTTTGCCTGTGCGTGTGGCGTAGTCTAGCCACGCCTGGCCCACGGTTTGCAGCGCGGCCACGGTGCTGCACGGGTTATATGCCATCTTGTGCGTCTCGGCTCCAGAGCCGGGGTAGATGACCAGTTTCCCGTCTTCCGTCAGCGGCATCTTGCCAAGCCGCAGGGCCTCATATTGGTAGTGCTCATCGAAGAACGTGAGGCACTGCCATATCATCTCCTCATAGGCCGATATGTCCATCTGCTGATACCTGTTGGCCTCCAGGGCCATCATGCAGAATTCTAATGACGTGTCCCATATATATTCCAGCCAAGCGTTGCTTTCCACTCCGCGGTCTTGCCCTGGCGCGTGCTCTCCGTATTCGGCGGGGTTGGGCAGGCCACAGTTCTCAATCTGCTCCGTGAAGGCGCAGCCGTCATGCCCCCAGTAGAAGCCCACGCGGGCCTTGGCGCTCTGATACATGCGGAGATACGTGTCCAGCTGCACTCGCAGCATCTGTAGATCGCCCGTCTTCACCATGGGCCAATACACAAGCCTCTGGTTTTGCGCCGTCATGGTGCCGCCACCCCAGCAACGGTAGTCGGGCGTGAATTTGCGCGGCGAGTCTACAATGGAGGGGTCGAAAGTGAAGAGGCCGCCATTGAATTTTGTGGGCCATTTGCCGCTGGCGTTGCAGCCCAGCATGTAGCGAAACAGTTCGTAGTTGCGGAGGATTATGGCGGCGGAGTCCGTCACCGCTGGTTCGTCGGCCTCTGTCCTGTGGCTGTTGTGAGGCTTGTCCAGCTCTCGGTCTAGCGCAATGTAGCTCCTGTTCCAGAAATCGGCCCACCACGTTGTGGAGCGTTGGCGAGAAGCTTTGGCCGCGGGGACGGGGCGCGTCTCGTCATATGCCGTCAGGCGGGCGTGGATGGTTGTGCTTTTCACGTTGCCGCGGTAGTTCCACGCGCGGTAGTCCGTGTCCATATATTTGCCGTCTGTCGTGCCGGCAAATCTCAGCCCGTCGGCCTCAATGATGCCTTGCATCGTCAGTCCGCCAATGGGGTTGTAGAGTTTGTCTTTTATGGCGTCAAGCCCCTCAATGCTCACCGTCAGGTCAAACACCGTCTCGCTCCTGTTTGTGTGGCGGAAAGTCAGCTTGTCGGTTTGTGGCCAGATGCTGTCGGCGCGTGTGACGACGTCTGGCGTAATGAGCCATTTCTGCGTCAGCTGTTGGCTGGCGTCAGCCGGCACTTGCCTGTCTTTCTGCCTCCAGCTCTCGTAGCTCAGCGTCAGGTCGCGCTTTTTCTTGCCGTCCACTACAATGAAGATGTCGGGTGTCTGGGTGTCCGCCCATATCTTTATGCGCAGGTCGGCGCAGCTCACGGTCATGGAGCCGTCGCTCAGGTGCAGCTCTTGGCGAAACCCGTCGCCGCGCAGGGCGTCGTCGCCCGTGCTCAGGCGCAGTCGGCCGGCCTTGAGCAGCGTGTTGTTCTCGTCAAACCAGCCGCTCTGGCACATGTAAATGAGCAGGTCGCCATCCTCCACCCATACGTTCATGCCAATGTCATGTC